>CAZNOC010000121.1:3259-12646 GCA_964574545.1 uncultured Bifidobacteriaceae bacterium
GACGATGCCGATCGTCACAGGAAGTTCACAGCAGATCCTGCTACACGGGGGGGCATGCGGGCGTATGCTTCTGTAGCGAGGGAAGGAGGGGCTCATGTCCCGAATGCGTATCGGCTGGACACGGCGTGACGTGCTCGGCGGACTGGCGGTGGGGACGGCGGCCGCGCTGTGGACGCCCGGCGCATTCGCGCAGGCGCTCGTGGCGACGCCCCGGCAGACGGAGGGGCCGTTCTACCCGGTCAGCCTCCCGCTCGATTCCGACAACGACCTGGTGATCGTCTCCGATCGGCTGACGCCCGCCGTCGGCGAGATCACGCACCTCCGCGGCCGCGTGGTCGATCTGCAGGGCTCGCCGGTTCGCAACGCCACGGTGGAGATCTGGCAGGTGGACGCCCACGGCGCCTACCTCCATCCACGCACGAGCAACCTCGACCGGCGCGATGCGGGCTTCCAGGGCTTCGGGCGCTTCGAAACGGCATCGGACGGCGAGTACTACTTCCGCACGATCAAGCCGGTGCCCTACCCCGGCCGCACGCCGCACATCCACGTCAAGGTCAAGCGCGGCGATCGCGATCTGCTCACCACGCAGTGCTACGTCCGCGGCGAGCCAGGGAATGCCCGTGACGGCATCCTCCGGCGGATCACCGATCCCGCCGTGCGGGACGCCATCATCGTGGACTTCGCGGCCCTGCCGGGCTCGACGGCCGGGGAGCTCACGGCGCGCTTCGACATCGTGCTCGGCGTGACGCCGGCGGCGTAGGGCGGTGGTCGACACGAACGAAGACGACGGTCGAATCGACTGGGCGATGCTCTCCTTTGGCGACAGCGCGGTCATGTTCAACGGGGGGCGGCCTGCGTACTACAGGTGATCGACGTGAGGTCGATCTCTACGTGCACACCGACAACGTTGCCGAACTCTACGAGCAACTGCGTGAGCGAGTCGAAGTTCGGGAGACTCTTCACGACACGTTCTACGGGATGCGAGAGTTCATCCGTCCGTGATCTCAACGGCTTCTGGGTTACGTTCGGACAGGAGGCCGGTGAGCTCTGAGCCAGTTGCCGCCCGCACGGAGGCGTCCCGCGTGCCGCGCGCGGATCACGGCATCCTTGAATCGCTTGCGACATTCAACCCTGCCTCTTCGAAATCCGCCCGCTCCAGAACAGGCCTGGCGACCGAGACCTCGGCGCCGGCGATCGACGCGCCCGTCTGCCCTTCGACGACGCGACCACTCGGGGACACTCCCGCCGAGGCCTGCAACGCGAGGCCGAACAGGACGACGCCGGCGAGTGCGACAGCGCCCACGGGGTCAGGGTTTCGAGCCGGGCCTGCCTCCCGTGGTCGTCTGCGCCGGGGGGTAGCCGTAGGTCTTGGGCCAGTCGCTCTGCTGGTCCGGCGGCGCCGCGCAGACCGGGACCGCCGCGATGCGTGTACCGCTCGCGCAGTCGCTCGGGCAGAAGCCGGCACTGTCGCACGGCGCGCCGGGTGGGACGGGGCCCGTCGGCGCGAAGCGGCCGTCGCCGCAGACCGCCTGCGTGTTGTGCATCATCCCGCGATCCTCGTGCCCAAGGATGTGGCAGTGGTTCACGAAGGCCCCGGTGAACTCCTTCGCGACGTAGGTGAGGACCGCCGACCCCCAGGGCGCCTTGGGATCGTCCGGGTTCGAATTGGGCTCGAGGGCGGTTCCCGTCGCCCCGGCGGGTTTCGCCGCGGTCGGGATCGCGACGACGTCGCGCCAGACCGGGTAGCGGTAGGTACCGCGGGTCGACTCGGAGAGGAGCTGGAAGGGGTTCTGGTGGATGTGGAACGGGTGCGCGACGCCGAAGCTGTTGTTGCGCAGCGTCCACTGTTCAGGCACGTCGAGGGTCACCGTCTCGTTAGCGCAGCCCGGATTGAATTTCGCCTGGTTGATCCAGAACTGTGCGCCGGCCTGTCCGGTTCCGCTCCCCGGTCCCAGAGTGCCCTGGCCCACCATCTGGTAGAAAAGGGTCTTCTGCAGCGCCTGGTCGGTGACTTTCGGCAGGTCGGCAAGAAAGGGCGGCATCGGCGGGAAGTCCGCGGCCACGGGGAAGGTCATCGGCTTCTCTGCGTCATCCACGACGAGTGTGAACAGCGGGCCGAGCGAGTTGCCGATGCCGCAGGTGCCCTCGGTGACGACGGCCCGTGCATCGAGGGCCTCCCTGGCCCTGTGGACCTCGGCGAGTCCGGTCGTGATGTCGAGCACCAGACAATGGGTGCCCGCCTCGGCCGGCGCCTTGACCAGCACGTCGACGCGGTTGCCGGGTGAGAGGCTGAACGCGGTCAGCTCATCGAACGAGCTGTCGTCGGGGGCTGGCGTGCAGTCGGGCGTGTTGAGGAAGGGCTGGCAGGTGTAGTTCTCAGGGGAGAACTGGACGCCGTCCATCGCGATCTGCCGTACTTCGGGCGCCTGCTTGCCCTTGATGTCAGGGAAGCCGACGCGCAGCGCCGCCGAGGCCTGCATCGTCGCGCCGACGAACCGCCAGCGCTGGATCTCCCCTCGCTTCATGTGCACACGCGGGTTGCCCTGGCCGTTGACCAGCACCGCGGCGGTCAGATCGGCGCCGCCCAGACCGGGCTGGCGTTCCTGCAGCTGCTGGACGACGAGCAGGCGATCCACAAGGTCGCCGCCGCCCTTCGTTCTGAAGTACTCCTCGAGCCGGTTGTCGAACTCCCCGCGAACCATGAAGGTGCCCACCTGCCCGTTCAGCACCTGGAGCCCAGTCGAGCCGTGCTTGTGGGCGTGGTACCAGTGCGTGCCGGGGGCCTGTGTATAGCGCAGGGGGTCGACATCAAAATCGAAGTGCCCGTAGGCGATCGGCGCGTCGGCGCCGTGCGCTCCGTGTGCGGCGGGACCCGCGTCGGCGGGCGTGGCGCCGGGCGGCAGCGGTGGACGAATCTCCAGGCGAACGTCGTCCTGACCCGGATGCGGCGAGACGTGGAAGCCGTGGAAGTGGAAGTTCGTTGAGTTCGGCCCATGGAAGCAGTTGGGCGGTTCGATGACCTGCCCGTCCACGACCTGCGCGGGCGTCTCCGGAAGCGCGCCCCCGAAGTTCGGGTCGACTGGCTCCCGGCACCGGCCCGTCGCGGGATCGACGCCGGCGTTCGGGCCGGTGACGTTGCACTTGACGTTGACCTCGCAGCCCGAGGGATCCGAGTCGTGGGGCATGCGGTTGTAGAGGCGCATCCTGAACCGGGTGCCGTCGGAGGCGCCGGGCCGACTGGCCGGGTACATGACGAAGGTCGGCCCAGGGGCGCTCCAGGCGACGTGCGGGCTATCGGGATCGTTCGCGTCAGCTTCCGAAATGTGCCGGTTCGGATCCTTCGGGAACCCGTAGGTCCGCAGGGTCAGCGTGTGCATCTGCCAGGCGCCCGTCGTGCCGGACGCGGACGGCACCCACACGGGCACGCAGCGCCTGCGGAGCGCGACGACGAGCTCGGTCTGGATCTGCCCGTCATGCGGCACGACGCGCGTTGGTTCACGCAGGTCCTCCTGCACGTAGGCCTGGCCTGGTGCGCACGGCCCGTCGTTCAATTCCGCGAGGGCAGTCTGGAGCCGGGCCCTGGCCTGGTCGTCGGCGCGGTCCCTATCGCCTGCGCAGCCCGCCATGGCGATGACCGCCAGTACCGTCAGAGTCCGGGAGAGCAACGGCCCTTCGGAAGCGAGGATCGCGAACAGCCGCATGGTGCCTCCAACGGGACCGCACTCACAGCTCTGCCGGCACTGGCACCCCACCGCTGCCCACGCACGTGGCTTGAGGCGGACTCGAGATTGTGGTGAACGGTGGCGAGACTATCACACGCCCTCACGGCGTCAAGTGAGGGTTTACAATACCCGCCACTCAGAGTGACGCCGCCGAGTGTCGGGAACCCACCGATGAGGTAGTGATGCCCCGTATGGCCCTGCTGCTCACCGCCGCTGCGACCGCCGCCGTACTTGCCGCTGTCGATGCGGGGCAGATCGCCCCGGCATCAACCGACACCACACCGTTCTATCAGGGGATCACAGACGCGGCCTCGCTGACGCGCATGGTCGAAGGACGCCTGGCGCGCGCGCAGCAGCTGCTCGACCGCCTTGTCGCCGTCAAGGGCGAGCGCACCGTCGAGAACACGCTGCGCCTGTATGACGACATGCAAACTGAAATCTTGAATGCCGATGGACCGAACGAGATCGCCCAGACGCTGCATCCGGACGCGACGGTCAAGGCGGCGGCCGAGGGGCTGGCACAGCGAATTACCCTGTTTCGAGCCGGCATTTCACTGGACCGGCGCGTATTCGATGCGCTTACCGCGATCGATCTGACCGGCGCCCCGGAAGATGCCCGGCATTACCTCTCGCAGGAGCTGGCAGATTTCCGGCGCCAGGGAGTGCAGGAAGATGAGCGCACGCGCGAAAGACTTCTGCAACTGCGTGAACAGCTGGTCGCGGCGAATCACGAGTTCATGCGCAACCAGCAGAACCTGCCCCCCCGGCAATTCCAGGTCGACCCGGCAGACCTCGAGGGTCTGCCGCCTTCATTTGTCGCGGCGCACCCGCCGGATACAAGCGGCAAGGTCACATTGACGACCCGGGAGTCGGGGCCCGTGATGTCCTTCGCGAAGAACGAGGACGTGCGCCGACGGATGTACATCGAGAGTGCGCGTGTCTACGATGCGAACCTGCCGGTGCTTCGCCGGGTGCTGGATCTGCGGTATCAGATTGCCCGCCTCGCGGGATACAGCGATTGGGCCCGTTACGACTTCGAAGACAAGATGGCGGCGACACCGGAGAACGTCGCCGCGTTCCTCGATCGTGTGACGGCGGCGTCCGCGCAGAGGGTCGAGAAAGAGTACGCGGCGATCCTCGCTCGAAAGCGGGCAGAACACCCTGGCGCTGACGCGCTGATGCCCTGGGACGTGGCCCATTTCCAGACGCTGTTGCTGCGGGAGAGCCTCGGCGTCGACACGGGCCAGGAGCTGCGCCCGTACCTCACCTACGACGGCATTCGCGACGGCATGCTCGACGTGATCGGCGGCATGTTTGGTTTCACGTTCGTGCGGGTCACGGACGTGCCTGTCTGGCATCCGTCTGTCGAGGTCTACGAGGTGTTCGAGGAAGGGGTGCGCGTCGGACGCGTGTACCTGGATTCGCATGCCCGCCCGCTCAAGGGTGTCAGCGGAGGGTCCGTCAGATGGGGGAGGCGCGGCCTGCGCGGCCGCCAGCTGCCGGAGATCGTTCAGCTCGTGTCGCTCCCTGTCGGAGTCGTGCCGCCGCCCAGCCTGATCGTGTTCTTTCACGAGTTCGGCCACGTGCTCCACTTCCTGGCCGCAGCGCGCCCGAACTGGATCGGGACCGAGCTGGCGCGGGATTTCGTCGAAGCACCCTCGCAAATGCTTGAAGAGTGGGTCTTCGACCCGCGAGTCATGGCACGTGTCGCGAAACACCATGAAACGGGCGCGCCGATGCCTGCGCCACTCGTGCTGCGGATGCGGCGCGTCATCGAGGAGGGGCGCGGCGGCGACGTGCGGAATGAACTCATTGGCGCACAGCTGGCCCTGTCGCTGCACGACCGCGATCCGAAGGACGTCGATCCCGTTGAGGTGTATCGGGAGATCGCGAAGGCATACCTTCCCGTCGAGCTTCCGGACGAGAATTTTTTTCCGCAAGGCTTCGGGTTTCTGGGTCGTGGCTTCAACAATGTCAGCCACTACAACTATCTGTGGTCGAAGGTCATCGCGAAGGACCTGTTCAGCCGCTTCGATCGGTCGAATCTGCTGGATTCGAAAATTGCGCGACACTACAAACGCACGGTGCTGGCTCCCGGCTCGTCGAGGCCGCCGGCGCAACTGATCCAGGAGTTTCTCGGCCGGCCGTTTGACCTGACGGCATGGGCACGATCGCTCAACGAAGAAACACGGTAGGCGGGCTGCGGCGTCACCGCTGGTCAGAAGGAGATGCTGCAGGCCCGGCGCGGTCACAGCTCCGGTGCAATTGCCTCGGCCGCCTCCGACGAGGTCCGCACCGGAACGATCTCGAAGTCGACGAGGTCGTTCCAGTTCTTCGTCCATTCCTTCAACAGCGTCTCGTTCGGGGCATCCATCACCTGAAAGCACCGTCGAAACTCCAGGTCGACCCAGCTCGAGATGTACTCCAGGCCGTCGGGCGCGAGACGCCCGCGATCTCGAAAGCGGCGATACACATCCCGGGCTTCCCCCGGATGGAAGTGCTCGATGACCATGAACAACATGTCGTCCTCAGCGTGGCCCCTTCGCGCGTGAACGCGCCGCGGCCTCGGTGACCTCCAAGAAGTCGACTGTCATGTCACCGAACCAGCCGGCTTCGCGACCGGGCCACGCCTCGTCGAACGCAAGGCCGGTGAGTTCGGTGAGGACGTCGATGCGACCGGGTGGGACGCCAATCTGAAAGACGACGCCGGGCTCGGGCGAAGTCGCGCTCCGTGATGTCGGCCATGGGCGCGCCAAACCCGGCGAGCGCGCGGACGACCCGCGGGGCATGACCGGCGTGGGATCGACCCCAGACGTCGAGGTCGCCGGTCGCGCGCGGCCGCCCGTGATGCGCAAGCGCATACGCGCCGACGACGAAGAAGCGGACCTCAGCGGCGATGAACGTGCGCAACAGATCGACAAAGTCCGGGTTCATCGGGCTGCCGTCCGGCAAGTTGCCACTGCTCCACGGAGAGGGCCCACACGAGCCGCACACGGTCGGCCGGGGGGATCTGCTTCCAGTAGTCGAGATCGTGCCGATCGGCCTCGGCGTTCGACGAATACCGCCGCACCGTGACACCGTGCCGGGGACGAGCCATCACACGCCAAGTATACCGACGCCGCGGTGTGAGGCGGATCGGATTCGCGAAGAGGCAGGAACGCCTCACGCGGCGAGCCGACGGCGGCGCGGACCCGCCGCCGGTGCCGCGTTGAGCGCTCAGCCAGGCCCGTGATCGCTTCTCGAATCGGGGTGCCGCTCACTCCTCGCGCAGGGCCTCGATCGGTTGGATGCGCAGGCCCTGCCGCGCGGGACCGATCGCCGCCAGCACGCCGATCGTGGTCACCAGCAAGACCACGATCGGCAGGAGCATCCCGCGGTAGTTCCGCACCATGTCGCCTTCGAGGATCTGCTCCAGGCCGACCGCGGCGATCAAGCCGAGGACCGCGCCTGCACCCAGCTGTGCCAGGACGCGCGAGAAGATGCCGAGGAGGATCCGGTTGCGATTCGCGCCCAGCGCGGCGCGGATGCCGATCTCTCGCCGCCGCCGCGCCACCGTGAACGACATCAACGAATAGATGCCGGCGGTTGAGAGCAGAACCACGCTCAGGATCACGAGCGCGAGGCTGACGCCGATCAGCCGCATCATGCCCTGCGCCTGCACGAACGCGATGTCGGCGGTGGAGACGTCGAGCAGCTGCACGTCTGGATCAATCGACACGCTGAGGATGCGCAGTGGATCGGCAAGCGCCGCTGGATCGCCGGTGCGCGCGCGCACGTGGATGTGGGCGGGATACAGATCGCCGGCGGCGACGGCGTGGTAGACCCGGCCTTCCGACTCGTCGTCGAACGATCCCGGCACAGGAAAGTCGGGCACCACGCCGACGATTTCATACCAGCGTTCGAGCACGACGGCCCGCGACGGCGCCGCACCGCTTCGCCCGACGTACTTGATCCGGCGGCCGAGCGGATTGGCGCCGTTGAAGACCTCGTCGACCAACCTCTGGCTGACGAGCACCCCGGGCGTCAGGCCGGCGGCGTCGGCCGACGCGTCGGAGGCAGTGAGGCCGCGCCCGATCGACACCGGCACGTCGAACGCGGAAAAGAGCGAGGCTGAGGCCGGGGTCGCCGGTGCTGAGCGCGTTGAGGCAGGCGGCGAGAGTAAAGGACAGGCGCGCGTGTCCGTCTCGCGCGGCGAGCTCGCGCTCGAACGCGTCGGTCATTTCAGCCGCGTAGCGATCACGATGCCGGCGGGGAAAGGCGCGGAGCGCAAGGTGGTACAAGCGCGTCACCTGGGGCCCCCGAACATGTCTTGCGCGCGGGCGACGTCGAGGAGCGCGCGCAGCCGCTCGGACTCCGCGCGCGCGACCGCTCGCCCGAAACGGGTGCGCTGGTAGTACCGCCGCGCCGGGCCGCCGCTCGCATCGTCCTTCGGGGTCGATTCCGTGACGAGGCCTTCGTCCACCATCCGCGCCAGCGCGGCGTAGAGCGTGCCGGGGAGAATCGCCTCGCGGCCGTCGGTCATCGCCGACACCGCCTGCATGATCGCGTAGCCGTGCATGGCCTCGCCGTCGCCAAGGGCGAGCAGGACTTGATACGTCGAGTGTTTCAGCGGGATCAGCTCGGCCGGGTCACGTGTCAGTCGTCGCATCGTATTCGACTTAGACTATAGTTGGAATCGAATAGTTCCGTCGAGCCCGGCAGCGTGACGCAAGGCTCCACCCGCACCCTCCCTCCGAACACCGTGAGAGCCCCCATGATCATTCGTCGCGCCGTCGAAGACGATCTACGGCTGCGGCGGTTCCGTGCCCCACCAGAACGGCCGCGGCAGCGGGCGCGCGTCCGGCCAGATCATCGTCAGCGAGTCGGCGTCGTACAGCTCGCCGTTCTTCATCACGTAGCGCACCGTGTTCGTCTGTCGGATGTCGGTGAGCGGATTGCCGTCGAGCACCGCGAGGTCGGCGAACTTGCCCACCTCGATCGACCCGATGTCCTCGTGCATGGCGATGGCCTCGGCGCTGTCGAGCGTCACGACGCGGAGCGTTTCGTGGGGCGTGAGGCCGCCCGACCCGATCGCCCACGTTTCCCAGTGCGCACCCAGGCCCTGGAGCTGGCCGTGGGCGCCCAGGCCCCCGCGTCCGCCGGCGTGGATGATGTCGGCCATCTGCTTGCCGATCTTCTCGTGGCCGTACTCTTCGGGCAGGAACCACTGCGGCCGCCGGCGCACCATCCCGTCGAGCAGCTCCCACGGCACCCACTTCCGCAGCTTCGCATCGCGCGCCACGTCGGTGTTCTGGAAGAAGTAGTTCTCGCTCCAGGGCGCGCCGTACGCCACCAGGATCGTCGGCGTGTAGTACGTCTTCGTCCGCGCCACGAACTCGATCACATCCTTGTGCAGCGGCATGATCGGGAAGCTGTGCTCCTGGCCGGTGTACCCGTCGATGATCTGCGTCAGGTTCAGCTTCAGGTCCAGCGAGCCCTCGATCGTCGGCGTGATGCCGTACTCGTGGCTGGCCTCGATGATCCACTGCCGGATGATGCGGTCGCCGGCCACGTACTGCTTGATCGTGTTCGTGCGGTACGCTTCCTTGTAGCGCTTCATGAACGCGAACACGGCGTCGCGATCCTCGAGGCCCGAGGTGCCGAACAGGCCCGGCCCCGTCGCGAA
>CAZNOC010000122.1:0-12595 GCA_964574545.1 uncultured Bifidobacteriaceae bacterium
CCCAACCCCGCCGCGGCATACGGGGGCTACACGCAGAGCACGTTGTGGTACGCGCTGACGGGACTCCCCGGCCTCTTTCTGGATCAGCAGTTCGGCCTGCTGGCGTCGGCGCCCGTCTACCTGGTGGCGCTCGCAGGGATGCTCCCGCTCTTCCGCACCAGGCCGCGCCTGGCCGTCGAGCTCGGCCTCGTCATCGTCCCCTACATCGTGGCCGTTGGTTCCTACGCCATGTGGTGGGGTGGGTTCAGCGCGCCCGCGCGCTTCGCTGTCGTCACGCTCCTCGTGTGCGCGGTGCCGGCGGCGGTGGCGTGGCAGGCCTGGCCGGGCCGGGTGGCTCGATCCTTCATGGCGGTGTCACTGGCGTGCTCGATCGTGGTGGCGACGGTGCTGTGCGCGGTGGGTGCGGGCGAACTGCTCTACGAAGGACGGACCGGCTATGCGGCGTGGCTCGACTGGGCGAGCACGACAGCCAGCCTGGCGCTGGTCCTGCCGTCGATTCACAGAGGGCCGGTCGTTGTCGCGCTGCTGGTCACGGCCGCCTGGGCGCTGGCGTTGACGCTGGCGTTCGTGTGGCTCGCCATGCTCGCCGCACGGCGGATGCCATCGGCGGGCGGGTGGTGGCTCGCCACGGGCCTCTCCCTCGGCACGGCGGGGATGCTTGCGTCCACGCTCGCCTGGGCGATCGAGCGGGAGCCTGCCGTCAACAGCGCGGCCTCGCAGATGGCGTTTCTGGCGCGCTGGAATCCGCAGGTGCTCGACGTCGGCGTCCGCCTCGGAGCGGTTCGACTCCTGGACGCAGATGAAGTGCCGCCACACCTCCTCCTGGCATCCCCGGGTCGCCGTGGCCTCCTGGCGCCCGACATCCCGCTCCTGGCCATTCCTCGCGTCCCTGCCGGCGAATACGACGTCGTGCTGCGAGGACGAGGGCCGGTAGCCGGAACGCTTAGCGTCAGCGCGGGGCGTGAAGAGCGGCTGCTCGACACGTGGACCCTCGACGGCCGCGACTCGCCTGATCCGGGGTTGCGGCTCACGCTGCCCGTCGAGCTGCATTCGATCACGGTTCGCGGTGATGCCGCGGCACTGGCGGCTGTGGACGAGGTCATGTTGCGGCCGCGGGCCATCCGTGGCGGCCGGCTGCGCGGGGAGTACGCGCCGAGGGCCGGGCGGTACGGCCAGGCCCGCGTGTTCTTCCTCGACGACCATGCGTTTCCGGAGGGAGGCGGGTTCTGGACGCGCGGGCGCGAGTGGACGACGGTGGTGATTGCGCCTGATGGCCAGGCGCGCCCGGTCGTTCGCCTGCACGGCGGGCGCGTGGCCACGCCGATCGACCTGCGCGTCGGCGCATGGTCGTGGCGTGGCCTCGTGGCGCCGGACGGCGTCCAGGAGGTGAGCCTGCCGTCGGTTATCGCCGGCGACGCGGTGCGGCTCGAGGTGAAGGCGGAGGAAGGCTTCCTGCCCCTCGAGCACGACCCCGACACCCTCGACGACCGCCACCTCGGGGTGTGGGTGGAGGTGCGGTAGGGGTTTGGAGGTTCGCGCTACGGATCAGAAGCGGACGACGCCGCTCAAGTACCAGCCCTTGAACTGCAGATCGCCGCGATCGAAGTCCACCTCGTAGAACACGTCCACCGAGCGGTAGCCGAGCTGCGCGCCGAAGTGCCGGGTGAAGTTCACCGTGCCGTAGAAGTCGTAGTCCAGGTACCGGCCCTCGTAGCTCTCCTCGAGGTTCTCGGGCACCTTGAAGAAGGTCATCTCGCCGGTGACCGACACGTTGGGCGTGAAGTAGACACGGCCCGTGCCCCCGAACGTCGGGATGGGCGCCACCTGCTTCGCGAACTCGAGGCCGAGCGGGCTGTCGAGCTCGACGTTCACGTTCGTGTACTTGAGGTCGGCGAGGAAGCCCAGGTAGCCCTGGTCCCTGTGGATGAAGTCGTACTCGTAGCCGATACGCCACGTCGTGAGGTCCGCGGTCGTCGTGACCGGCAGCCCGACGCGGTATCGCAGGGCGTTGAACACGAACTCGCGCTGGATCACCGTGTCGGCCGTGTATTGCAGGGGCAAGTAGTTCACGCGGAACTTGTGCTTCCTGGCCGGCCGCAGCACCACCCGCAACTCCCGCAATGTCTTGTTCTCGATGCCCAGGTCGTTGACGAGGTCCACGTCGGTGCCGAGGATCCCGAGCGACTCGCTGCTGATGATGAACACCGGCGTCGCCCGCCACAGGGCCAGCGCGAGTTCGACGTGGTAGTCCTCGCCGCTCGGCGGATCGCTCGGCGGGCGGTACTGGGCGGCCGCCGTCCATGGCCACAGGAGGAGCACGGTCGTCAAGCACACTGCGCGGGTCGTGGACAGTCGCATATCACCCTACCTGGGCCCCGGTCGGATTGTGCGTCGTGGCGCCCGGAGGGAGAGCGCCCCGCCTTGGGGGAAGACGGTGCCCGCTGGGACAGGCAACAGGGAGGATAGCACGGACGGGCCTCGCAGGTGGGATCCGAAGCGGCAGCGAGAGCGGCGGCTCGCGTCATGGGTGCGGCGCACCCCAGCGCGTCACGTGGCAGTCCTATACTGCTGAAATGTCCGAATCCGCACGGCGGCTGCTGCAGCGTCTGCGGCCACATCGCCGTGAGTTCCTGACCGGACTGGCGTGGGTCGTAGTGACGTCCGCGGTGTCCCTCGCCGGCCCCTGGGTGCTCAAGCACACGATCGACGACCTGCTGGCGGGGGTGACCGGCGCCAGGATCCGGGGCTACGCCGCGGCGCTCCTCGCCATCGCCCTCATCGGCGGCGCCGGCCGCTACCAGATGCGGCGGATCATCATCGGCGCGTCCCGGCGCTTCGAGTACGACCTGCGCAACGCCTTCTTCGCCCACCTGCAGCGACTGGCGCCCGCCGACCTCCAGCGGATGCCGACGGGCGACCTGATGTCGCGCGCCACCAACGATCTCAACGCCGTGCGCATGATGATGGGACCGGCCATCATGTACTCCGCCAGCACGGTGCTGACGTTCGTTGTCGCGCTCGGGGCCATGCTCAGCATCGCTCCGCGGCTCACGCTCGTCGCCGTGCTTCCGCTGCCGCTCGTCACGCTGTCCGTCCGCTACTTCGGCGCCGCCATCCACCGGCGCTTCGAGCAGATTCAGGCGCAGTTGTCGGCCATCAGCACCATCGTGCAGGAGGCGCTCGCGGGGGTGCGCGTCGTGCGCGCGTACGGGCAGGAAGCGCACGAACTGGAGCGCTTCCGCGAGGCAAACGACGAGTACGTGCGGCGAAACCGGCGGTTGATCGCCCTGCAGGGGATCTACTACCCGAGCATGGGCTTCCTGATGGGGCTCGCAGCGTTGCTCGTCCTGTGGCTTGGCGCCCGGGAGGTCGTCTCCGGGCGGATGACCGTGGGCTCGCTCGTCGCGTTCAACGGCTACCTGATGCTGCTGTCCTGGCCGATGATCGCGTTTGGCTGGGTCACGAACCTGCTGCAGCGGGGAATGGCGTCATGGGAGCGCATGCTGGCCGTACTCGATGTCACGCCCTCGGTTGAGGACGCGGATGTCCGCCACCGGGTGGCTCCCTCCGCCCTTCGCGGGACGATCGAGTTCCGGTCCCTCTCGTTCGACTACGGAGACGGCCGGCCCGTGCTGACGAACGTCACGGCGGCCATCGCGGCCGGCACGACGACGGCCATTGTCGGCCCCACCGGCTCGGGGAAGTCCACGTTGCTCCATTTGCTCGCGCGCCTGCACGATCCTCCGCCAGGCACCGTCTTTCTCGACGGGATGGACGTGCGGCACCTGCCGCTCGCCACGGTCCGCGGCGCGCTCGGCGTCGTGCCACAGGAGCCGTTCCTCTTCTCGACGACGATCGCCGAGAACGTGGCGTTCGGCGCCGCCGATCCCGCAGCGCCGGACACGCAGGACGCCGTGCGCGCGGCGGCGGCCGTCGCCCGCCTCGATGTGGACATCGACCAGTTCCCGCACGGGTACGACACGCTGGTCGGCGAGCGGGGCATCACCTTGTCGGGCGGGCAGAAGCAGCGCACGGCCATCGCGCGCGCGGTCTGCGCCGACCCCCGCATCCTTGTCCTTGACGATGCCCTGTCGGCAGTGGACACGGAGACAGAGGAGGCCATCCTTGCGGGTCTGCGCGCCGTGATGCGCACCCGGACGACGATCCTCGTGTCTCACCGGGTCTCCACCGTGCGCGAGGCCGACCAGATCCTGGTGCTCGATGCGGGCCGTCTGGTCGAGCAAGGCACGCACGATACCCTGATGGCTCGCGGCGGGCGCTACGCCTCCCTGGCGCTTCAGCAGCAGCTCGAAGCGGAGCTGGCGGCGTCGTGAGCCTGGCCGCGGACGACGTTGTCGGGAAGGCGTACGATGCGCGGCTGATGCGCCGGCTCCTGGGCTACCTGCGGCCGTACAGGGGGGCCGTACTGCTGGCCTTCGGCGTGATCCTGGCGCAGGCGGCCCTCAATCTCGTGCCGCCCTGGCTGGTGCGGCAGGTCATCGACGTCCACATTCCCGCGGGCGATCTCTCGGGGCTGGCAGGTATCGGACTGGTGTACCTGGCGACGCTCTCCGCGACCTTCGCGCTCGAGTTCACGCAGACCTGGGCCTTGCAGATGACGGGCCAGCGGATCATGTTCGATCTCCGGCTGGAGATCTATACGCGCCTGCAGCGGCTCGGCCTGCGCTTCTACGACCGGCACCCCGTCGGCCGGCTCATGACGCGGGTCACGAGCGACGTGGACGTGCTGAACGACCTCTTCACCTCCGGCGTGGTCTCGGTGTTCGGGGACGTCTTCACGCTGGCCGGCATCATGGTGGTGATGCTGCTGCTCGACTGGCAGCTGGCGCTCGTGGCCTTTACCGTGCTGCCGCTGATCGTATTGGTGACGCAGTGGTTTCGCCGCCACGTCAGGGAATCGTACCGCCAGGTGCGGTTCTGGATCGCGCGCATCAACGCGTTCCTGCAGGAGCACATCACGGGCATGGCCACGGTGCAGCTCTTCCGCCGCGAGCCGCGCACCTTCGCGGCATTCGACCAGATCGACCGGCGGCATCTCGAGGCGAACCTGCAGTCGATCTTCTACTACGCGGTCTTCTATCCCGCCATCGAGGTGATTGGCGCGCTCGCCACCGCGCTCATCATCTGGCACGGCGGCGGCCTCGTCGCCCAGGACGCGCTCACGCTCGGCACGCTTGTCGCGTTCATCCAGTACTCCCAGCGCTTCTTCCGGCCCATCTCCGACCTGTCGGAGAAGTTCAACGTGCTCCAGTCGGCGATGGCGTCGGCAGAACGGATCTTCGGGCTGCTGGATGAAGAGGGTGAGCAGGCGGTTCGTGGGTCCGGGCGCGTGGGTGGGGGAGATCTCACGGCGCCGGCTCATCAGGCCGGGCAGGTCGTACGCCAGCCGCGGCTGGCCTTCGAGCATGTCTGGTTCGCCTACGAGGGCGAGGACTTCGTCTTGCGGGATGTCTCGTTCGTCGTCGAGCCCGGGCAGCGCGTGGGCATCGTTGGCGCCACCGGCGCCGGCAAGACCACGCTGATCAACCTGATGCTCCGGTTCTACGACGTGAGCCGGGGACGCATCACGCTCGACGGCGTGGATATCCGGGAGATCGATCGCGGCGTGCTTCGGAGGCATTTCGGCCTCGTGCTGCAGGATGTTCACTTGTTCTCGGGCACCGTCGCCTCGAACGTCCGGTTGGGCACGCCCGACATCGATCGCGCCGACGTGGCGCGCGCCCTCGAGGCGGTGGGCGCGAGCCGCTTCGTTGACGCGCTGCCGGGCGGCATGGACGCGCCCGTGGCCGAGCGCGGCGCCACGCTGTCGGTGGGCCAGAAGCAGCTCGTATCGTTTGCGCGCGCGCTGGCGCACGATCCGGCGATCCTCGTGCTCGACGAGGCCACGTCAAGCATCGACACCGAAAGCGAACAGGCCATCCGCGCGGCGCTGCGCACCCTCATGCGCGGGCGCACGACGATCGCCATCGCCCATCGGCTCTCGACGATCCAGGACATGGATACGATTCTGGTCCTGCACAAGGGCCAGCTGCGTGAACAGGGCAGCCACCAGGCGCTGCTGGGAGAGCGGGGGATCTACTACCGGCTGGTGCAACTGCAGTACGCGAAGTAGGCCAGGGGAGTAAGACGCGGGCGGACTATCGCGCGGGAGGCACCGGTGGCTCTGCCGGCACTTCCTCGGTCTCGGGCTCTTCTTCCTTCGAGGGCCGGACCCACTTCGGTGGGGGGTTGGCCTCGCGTGCGGTCTCGCGTTCGCGGAAGAGCCCGTCCACCACACCAGGCGTGCTGTTCCTCGGATTCCATCCCAGGCGCAGCACGGTGACGCGGACGGGCCGGCGGCCGAACTCGAGCGCTTCGTGACAGCTCCAGAGATAGAGATCGATCGTGCGGCCCTGGACGGCAGGGCCGGTGTCCATGATGGTCCAGATTCCGCTGTAGCGCGGGTTGGGCATGTCCACGCGCACCACTGTGCCTACGGGAAGGAGCAGCGGATCGGCGGCGGCAATGCCCGTGCGCACCCGCGCGCCCGAGGCCGTGGTTTCGCCCTTGCAGTAGGCGGTCGCCTGGAACTGCAGCTGCGATCCGGGCTGAGTGACGGTTGCGGCTTCCGCCACGACGGCCTGGCGCGCCGCATAACGGGAATCGCGGATCGTCGTTTCGTAGAGGAACATCAGCAGCACGACCGCACCCGCGGTGGCCGCCACCCGTCCCCAGAATGAATTGGCAATCAGCATGGTCTTCACCCGTCCCTCCGGAAGTGCTCGTAGCCGTCGGGTAACGGATCGTCTCCACCCGCGCGCCGTACGATCAACGCGCGTTCCTTCGTCAACGTGCCGATCCGCGTCAGTCCTGGATCGGCCGCATGGCGCCGGGCATCCCGCAGCCGCCCTCGCCATCGGGGCGGCACCGCCAGCAGCAACTCGTAGTCGTCGCCGCCGGTGAGTGACCGCGCGACGCCGTCCTCTCCCCGCGACTCGAACCATCGGCGGGCGCCGGGGTCCACCGGCAGCGCGCCGGCCTCCACCGTCGCCCCCACGCCGCTGGCCTCGGCAACCTGCCGGACGGCGTCGGCCAGCCCGTCGCTCAAGTCCATGGCCGCTCGCGCGGCCCGCGCCCGGCCGACCGCGACGCCCAGACGCACCCGCGGGTCCGGCCGGCGATGGCGGGCAATGCAGACCGCAGCGGCGGCATCATCCGCCGGCAGTCCGGCCCGAAGCATCTCGAGCCCGGCAGCCGCGGCACCGAGCGTGCCGCTGACGTACAAGTCGTCTCCTGGCCGGCCGCCGCTCCGGAGGAGGACACGCCGCGGCCGGCACAGGCCGCCACAGGTGACATCCACGACCAGCGGACCCGACGTCCGGGTCAGGTTCCCGCCGACGAGGCTCACTCCGTGGACCCCGGCCAGGGCCAGGAGCCCGTCGAGCAGGCCGTCGAACTCGGCGACCGGCCAGTCGTCAGGCATCGCCATCGACAACAGGGCCCACTGCGGGCTCGCGCCCATCGCCGCGAGGTCGCTGAGGTTGACGGCGAGCGCCTTGTGGCCGATGTCCTCCGCGCGTGAGAAGCGCCGGTCGAAGTGGACGTTCTCCACCAGGCAGTCGACGGTCACCACCGTCCGATCGCTCCGGGACGGCGCCAGCACAGCCGCGTCGTCTCCAAGGCCCGTCTCGACGCTCGTCGAAGGAGGCGGTACGCGCGACCGGATCCGCGCCAGCAGCTCCCGCTCGCCGAGCGCCCCCACCGTCTCGTTCACGCCATCATCTTTCCGCCGAGGCCCGCAGTCCCGTCTCGTGGGGCGCGGTCGGGCGCACGGCCCGAACTCGGGGTCGGTCGCGGTGCCAGGTGCTCACGGAGCCGGCCTGGCTCAGCCGCCCAGGGCGGCCACCGTCAATGAATAGGCCCCGCTTTGCCGTGTGGGGAGGTCGAATGAACCTGCTATAGCAGGTGGAGCCGCTGTATTGAGCCGCGCTTCAGGCTTCCTCGCCTCGGAGGCATGCACACCACGCGGCCGTCGCAGCTCACTTGGGTTTTAACGTTGGCTCAGACGAGCCTCCGAGAAACCATCACGGGCAAAGCAGGACTGTCCTGGATCTTAGGCGGGCGCCATTGAAGGGGTCAAGGTGTGGCGCGCCTGAAGGGCGAATTAAAAACGAATGCGGCTTTGAGAAAAACCAGGAAGTCAATCAAAAACTCACCCAGCTCAGCCTTCAGCTATCGACCAGTGTGAGCGCCTGATCGACGATCCGCTCGAGCTCGAGCGTGCGCTCGGCGAGCTCCCCTCGGGACGATTTCTGGCTGTCGCGCACACGGAACAGCTCGTCCGCAATGTTGAGTGCCGAAAGGACCGCCAGCCCGAGGGCGTCGCTCGACGGTGACGCCTCCGTGGCGGCTCGCATCTTCACGTCCACGTACATCGCCAGCTCGTGCACGTAGCGCGCGTCGAGCGTGCTGCGGATCGGATAGCGCTGTCCGAGCACTTCGACGTGGATCACTCTGGGCTCGGGCACACTCCCCCTCGTTCTCCGGCTACGGGGACTACAGGCTCAGCGACTCGAGTTGCTGAAGCATCTCGCCAACGCGGGAGCGGATGATGTCCCGCTCGTCCCGCAGGGCCGACAGCTCGGCGCTCTCACCCTGGGCGTCGCTCAGGCGCGCCTGCAGCGCCTCCAGCTCGCGCCCGAGGCGGGCGTTCTCGTCAGTCAGCCGCGACTGCTCTCCCTTCAACCGGCCGATCGTGCCGACGAGGAGCTTGACCTTCTCTTCGAGCCGATCGATGGGCTCGAGCCCTGGGGCACTTGTCTTCGCCATGGAACCCTTTCACAACCGCCACTCGGCCGCGCTACCGCTGCACGGCCCCTGTCTCTTCCCGCAGCCGGGCCACGATGCGCGAGGTCGCCTCGTGCACCTCCGCGTCGGTCAACGTCCGGTCCGGCGCCTGGAACGTCAGTCTGACCGCCAGGCTGACCTTGCCTTCGGGGATTCCCTTGCCCTGATACCGATCGAACACGCGGACGCCGACGAGCGTATCGGGTGCCGCGGCCCGGATCGTGCCACGAACCGAGGCGGCAGACAAGCCATCGTCGATGAGCAACGCGAGATCGCGGCTCACCGACGGGTGTCTGGGCAGGGGCACGGCGAAGCGCGTGCCCGTCGGGGCCGCCGCCGTGAGCCGGTCGAGATCGATCTCTACGAGGTAGACCGGTTCGCCCTCGGGGAGGTCGCGGCGTCCGGCCACGCCGGAGTCAAGTTCGCCCACGCAACCGATCGTGACGTCACCGGCGCGGATGTCGGCGGCGCGCCCTGCCGTCAGGTACGGGCGCACGGACGGTTCCAGCTCGATCTGGACCTCCATCATCGCCGCCAGTTGGGCGGCGACGCCGGAGGCATCGAAGAAGTCCACCTGGCGCGTGCCGCCGCTCCAGTGATCGGGCATGGCGAGGCCGGTCCAGGCACAGGCGACGGACCGGCGCTCGCCGGCGCTGGAGAAGGCCGTGCCGATCTCGAACAGCCGGACGTCGCGTCGCTCCCGCCGTCGATTGTGGCTGATCGCGTCCACGAGCCCCGGCAGCAGGCTGGGCCGCATCACCGCGAACTTCTCCGAGAGCGGATTGGCCAGGGCGACGGGCGGCTCGCCGTCCAGGAACGGGTCTGCCGCCGCGGCTTCGATGAAGGCGAAGGTGATGGCCTCGCTGAAGCCCATGCCGAGCAACGCCCGCCGGACGCGGGCATCCCGCGGAATCCGGGGGTCCGAGGGCGGCGGCGCCTGCTCGACGGACGGGAAGGTGGTGGGCAGGTGCTCGAAGCCGTGGTGGCGGCCGACCTCCTCCACGAGATCGACGTGGCGCCGCACGTCTACCCGCCACCCGGGCACGCGGACGTGCCAGCCTGACCCGCTCCCGTCTGGCGCCGGCTGCAACTCGAACCCGAGGGCGGTCAGGATGCGCTCGGTCTCGACGGCGGGCACGTCCATCCCGAGCAGGCGTTCCACGTGACCGGCCGACAGCGCAATCGTCGGGACGTCATACGGACGCGGATGGCAGTCCACCATCGTGCCCGCCGCGCGGCCCGCGCCAATGAACTCGACGAGCGCGCAGGCGCGGGCCATGGCCCGCGCAGGCGCCGTCTGGTCCGCGCCCCGCTCGAAGCGCTGGGACGCTTCGGTCCGCAGGCCCAGCCGCCGGCTGGTCAACCGCACCGACTGCGGCTTGAACCAGGCGCTCTCGAACACGACGCGCCGCGTGCCGGCGGAGACTTCGGACGCCGCGCCGCCCATGACGCCCGCAATGGCCGCACCGCGCGCCTCGTCGGCGATGACGAGCATGCCCGGCGTCAGCGCGCGAGACTTGCCGTCGAGCGTGACCAGGGTCTCGCCGTCCCGCGCCGTGCGGACGACGATCGACGGGGCGCCGGCCAGGCGCGCATGATCGAACGCGTGCATGGGCTGTCCAAGCTCGATCAGCACGTAGTTGGTGACGTCCACCACGGCATTGATCGGTCGCACGCCGCTGGCCTGCAGGCGGGCCTGCATCCAGGCGGGCGACGGCCCCACGGCGACGTCCGCCTCGGCGCCGACGTAGCGGCCGCAGAGGTCGGGCGCCTCGATCCGCACGGTGAGCGTCGCCGTCCGCTCGACGGACGTCAGATCGACCGCTGCCAGGAGTCCGGACTCGTCGCGCCCAGGAAGGCGCAGAGGCATGCCGTAGACGGTCGCGACCTCCCTCGCCACTCCCGTCACCGACAGGCAGTCGGGACGATTCGCGGTGACGTCGATATCCATGACGGCATCGGCGCGCGTGTCTCCCTCGCGGCCGGGCGGCAGCACGCCTGGCGGCGCCGCCTCGAGGCCTTCGAGGGCCAGCCCCCTCATCGAGAGCCGGCGTCCAATTTCGGCCGGCGTGTCGTCAACGTCGACGAAGTCGCGCAACCAGGAGGCGAGGATCTTCACAGGGAGAACTGCTCCAGGAAGCGCAGGTCGTTTTCGTAGAACAACCGGATGTCGTCCACGTTCCACTTGAGGAGCGCCACGCGCTCGATGCCCATGCCGAACGCGAAGCCCGTCACCTCGTCGGCGTCGTACCCGCACGCTTCGAACACCGCCGGGTGCACCATGCCGCTGCCGAGAATCTCGAGCCAGCCGGTCTGCTTGCAGATCGCGCACCCGGCGCCCTCGCAGCGGATGCACCGGATGTCCACCTCCGCGCTCGGCTCCGTGTACGGAAAGAAGCTCGGCCGGAACCGGATCTCGGCCGCCTGCTCCGAGCGAGCGGAGCGAGTCGAGGAGAACAGCGCCGCTGCCATCGAGGTCAGCGTGCCCTTCAGGTCGGCCAGCGTGATGCCGCGTCCGACGACGAGGCCCTCGACCTGGTGGAACATCGGCGTGTGGGTCAGGTCGAGGTTGTCGCGGCGGTACACCGGGCCGATCGCGACGAGGCGGACGGGCGGGTCGTGCCGTTCCATGTGCCGGATCTGCATCGCGGAGGTGTGAGTGCGCAGCAGCGTGAGCGGCTGCGGGGGCCACGGCGCCTGGCCGCGCGGCCTCGCAGACGCGCCCGCCGTCGCGCCGGCGGGCGCGAGCGGGCTCGACAGATACAGCGTGTCCTGCATGTCGCGCGCCGGATGCTCCTCGGGCATGTTGAGGGCTTCGAAGTTGTGGTAGTCGTCCTCGATCTCCGGCCCTTCGAGCACCTGGTAGCCGAGGCGCGAGAACACCTCCATCACCTGATCGCGGACCAGGCTGAGGGGGTGGCGGTGTCCGAGGAGCGGCCGGCGGCCGGGGAGCGTGACGTCAACGGCCCCGGCCGGCCGCCGCGTCGCGGCCAGTGCCGTGGCCCGCGCGTCGAGCGCCGCTTCCACCTCCCGCTTCAATTCGTTGGCGCCGCGGCCGAGTGCCCGCTTCTCGTCGGGCGACGCCCTGCCAACCGCGTCCATGAACGCCGCGATCCAGCTGCCCTTCCGGCCCACCCACCGCGTGCGCAGCGCCTGCAGGCCGGCGTCGCTCGTCGCGTGGGCGAGCTCGTCCTGGAACCGCGCGCGCGCGGCGTCGATGCCGATCGAGGGATCGATGTCTGTCATGCTGGAACGAACGTGAAAAGGGGCTTCAGGGTCTCACCCCTCAGCCCCTGTTCATGGCGAACGGTGTCGAGGTCAAGGCTCGACAGGAATCACGCGGCAGCGGTCGCGGCCTTGGCCTTCGCGGCCAGATCGGCAAACGCCGCCGGCTCGTGGATGGCCAGCTCCGACAGGCTCTTGCGGTCGAGTTCGATGCCGGCGGCCTTCAGCCCGTGCATGAACACGCTGTAGGACAAGCCGTGCTCGCGCGCCGCCGCGTTGATGCGGACGACCCACAGGCTGCGGAAGTCGCGCTTCTTGCGCTTGCGGCCGGTGTAGGCGTACACCCCGGCCTTCTCCGCGGCCTCCCGCATGAACTTGTAGAGCTTGCTCTTGTTCTGGAAGTAACCCTTGGTGAGTTTGGACAGCTTGCGGCGCTTGGCACGACGCACTGTCCCGCGCTTGACGCGAGGCATTGGACCTTCTCCGAGCGGTTAGGGGTCAGCGGTGCTGAACTTGGGACCGC
>CAZNOC010000123.1:0-312 GCA_964574545.1 uncultured Bifidobacteriaceae bacterium
GGCCAGGCGATGCTCGAGGGCGAGAAGGTCGTCGTGCAGGGACTGGGCGCTGAGGGGCGCGGGGGCGAGGCAGAGCGCAAGCGCGACGGGGACACAGCAGAGGCGGCGCATCGGGCTAGTGTGTCAGGAGCGCGCGAGGATGTGAAGCGCGGGGGAGGCACCAGGCCTCCCCCGCGTCCACTCAGCGCGTGCAGGCGCGATACGCGTTCACGAAGCCCTGCCCGTAGAAGCCCCGGTCGCGCTGCTTGTCGGCCGTCTGGAACAGCCGCGTCTTCAGGGCGCCGATCGGGATGTTCGGGTTGGCGCCCTTGA
>CAZNOC010000123.1:322-10059 GCA_964574545.1 uncultured Bifidobacteriaceae bacterium
CCACGCCCGACACCACCGGCGCGGCCATGCTCGTGCCGGCCGCCCACGAGAACGAGAAGTTCGGAGGCGGATTCGCGCCGCGCGAGGTGCTGAACACGAGGTCGAACACCCAGCAGAACTGCGTCACCGGGCCGACCGTGCAGACGTCGTTACCGGGGAGCCTCGAGTCGCCGCCGGGCGCCGCCAGGTTGATGAAGCCGTTCCCGTAGTTGCTGTAGGAGGCGGGGTCGCTGAAGTTGGTCGCCCCCAACGCGAAGCCCTCCGGCCCTGTCGCCGAGACGGCCAGGCCGCTGCCGGAGTCCGCCGGCACGAAGCTGAGCGACGGGTAGTCGCGCACGTTCACGCCGTTGTTGCCGGCCGCAGAAATCACGAGCACGCCCTGGCTGGTGGCGAAGTTCACAGCCTCGTTCATCGCCGACACGAGGTCGCCGGCACCGGGATCGCTCTTGAACACCGGCGCGCCCAGGCTCATGTTGATGATGTCGGCTTTGGCGCAGCTCCCCAGGCCGAACGCCGCGGGGTCGGAGGCGTAGAGGATGCCGCCGATGACGCCGCCGAAGCTCCCCGACCCGCCGTGCAGCACCTTCACGCCCATCAGCGTGGCCTCGGGCGCGACGCCCAGGACGCCGAAACTGCTGTTCGCGGCGGCGACGATGCCCGCCACGTGCGTGCCGTGCCAGAAGGTGCCGAGGTCGGTGTTGAACGCCTGTCCGGGCACGAACGACACGGAGCAGTCGTTGTCCATGTTGGGCGCGAGGTCCGGGTGGATGTTGTAGATGCCGCCGTCGAGCACCGCCACGCGCGCGCCGCTGCCCGTGCAGCCGGCGTTCCACGCGTCGGGCGCCTGCACGGCCGGCAGGTGCCACTGGATCGGAAAGAAGAACTCGCTCGTCGGGTCGATGGCCTGGGTCGTGACGGTGTGGACCTCGACGTCGGGTTGCCACTGCACCTCGAAGTCACGGACGGCCGCGCTGAACGCGCCGCTCGCCTGCACCGCAGCGAGGAAGCCCGGATCGCCGGACTGCACTTCGGCCAGGCCGGTCGCGGCATGGCTCCAGAGGATGGTGCCGCCGGCCTCGGCGACGGCGGCGTCCTGCGCCGGCCCCCAGGCTGCGGCGTTGAGCACGTACGTCTGCCCGGCGGCGGCCGCAGGGAGCGCGACGACGAGAGCCATCGCCAGGGCGGGGACGGCAAGGACACGAGCAACGAAACCAGGGAGTCGCATCGGGAAACCTCCTTCACGACAAGGGGAGCAACACGGCCGGACGGCCGTTCATCCCGCGATCATATCGACTCGACCCACCTGTTGTGCGCACTCCCGTCACATTTCGTGCAACCAGCTCGAGCGATCGACGGCACTGATGAGCATGGCAGGACGAGCTGGCCCACCGGGCATGACCGCCTCGAATGGTTCGTCGTGCCCACGTCGTTGCCCCGCGCGCGAGGCGGGACGTCAGCGGCGTGGTTCGGGGCCGGCGCGGCGGGCGAGCAGGCCCGTGACGTTCGCCACGGCGAAGCTCAGGCCCTTGAGGTTGTCTTCGGGGGAGAGGTCCGGAATGGGGCGCGGATAGCCGCACGCCCAGGCGCGGGTCGTGCCGTCGGGCCCGACCTCGAGCCGGCACTCCTCGCGCGGAATGGACCAGTCGAGCGACACCTTGACGACACCGGGAAACGCCCCCGGCAGCCAGCGCGCGTCCGGCTCCGGCGCGGCGGCGATCACCGTGATGCCGGCACGGATGGCCTCGGCGACCGCTTCCGCAAGCGCGCGCTCGTGCGCCGGGTTCGACGTGCCGAGGCTCAGGTTGATACCCTCCCGCCACGACTACGAAGGAGCCGTCTGGGATCAGAAGCTCGAGACGTTTTTCTACGGCTGCATGAGCGCGCGTTCCGCGATCTCGGGGGCGTCCCGCTCGTCATTCGGTACGACAATCTCAAAGCGGCAGTCGTGCGCGCGTGCTTCTTTGATCCGGATAGCCACGAGGGTCCATCTGGCGTTCGCGCGGCACTGGGCTTCACGCCTTGCCGAGGCCGCCGCGTACGCCACCAGAAAACGGGAAACAGGAGCGCAGCGGGGGCTACGTCAGGCAGTGGACGTGACCGGCATTAGGTGCCCAAGGCTGCTAGATGCAATCGTAGCACTCAGTCAGTGAACAGGTGATTGCTGTGACGATGATGCAGGCCAGGTTCGACGTCGTCGTCGCGGTCGTCGCGAGCAGGAAGTTCCGTAGATCTGCCGCACGCTTATTGCCACACGCACCACCGCACTGTCACCCCCCCAAGACGGCTGCCCAGGCCATGCGCATGAGCACCCAGATCACGAAGCACACACCGACGACCGCACCGATCGTCTTTTCGTTGACGCGGCTTACACCAGGCGTGCCCGAGACGACGACGAACACCAGGAGGAAGACGATCGTCAGGCTGTCCAGTTCGCGCGCACCAGCCAGCAGGACAGATCCGCTCCATTCCGGCATCATTGGGGCCAGACTGGCGTTCAGGAACGAGCCTTCAACCAGTTCCTCCACGGTCGGCTGTCTCAGCATCGCCAGCCCAGAGGTCAGAACCAGGCGCGCCAGCGCCTGGGCGGCGGTCGCGTAGGCGGTCGCGCCAAACACGATCGTCCACCTGAGTCCTGCGTCGACAAACCCCAGCGCCGAGTAGAACACCGTGGCGAGCAGGATCAGCAGGACAAGCGTATTGGCGGTCTCCACAAGCGGATAGTTCGCAATCAGGGGCCGCAGCAATGACCCCACCACCGCTCCCGGACCTTCGGACGCGGAGGATGGAGAGTGGCCCGCCATCCGAATCGCGGCAGAAAGGATGGCGTCGGTATCGGCGCCCGCCGCCCAGCGCGCCACGCTGATCGAAAGGACATTGAGGCCGCACGCCGCAATCACAGCGAGTAGGACGCGCGACGGCGAAAACAGGTCAGGGCACATGGGCGGCGCTCAACAACCTGGCTTTGTGCTGGTCGACACGGGTCCGGATCAGATCGCCGTAGCGAGACATGAACCTGAGCTGGCTCTCGCTCAGCGGACCACGGCCCATGGACTGAACCGCCTCGTCGATCTCGTGCCGGTTCCTCAGGCCTGTCAGAACGAGGTCCACGGCCGGGTGGCTCAGGGCAAACCGGTACGAGTCGGTCGCGGACGGAACCGGCCAGTTTGGGTCGTAACCCGAGGGTCTGAGGTGAAACGGCCGGCCGCCTTCATGCGCCGTATTGAAGGCGACGATGCCGGGCGCGTCTGCCTTCGACGCGGGCAGAGCCGGAGCCAGGTCAACTTCAAACCCTCGATGGGCGATGTTGTATCGAACCATCAGCACATCCAGAAGATCGATCGCGGCCCGCGCCTTAGCCCTGGAATGAAACGATGCCCCGACGTAGCGCGCGAGTCCGCGCGTGACCAGCGACGCTGACACTTCACTCGCTCGCGCCTGCATCCCGACCAGGGTTCTGATCATTGTGGTCGTGATGCTGTCGGTGGTCAGCTCTCGATGACTGCTCAGCAACCGTGCGCAGTCGGTTGCGTCGGTAATCCAACCCCAATGAAAGACATCGACGTAATCCAGCTTCAGCTCGGTAATCTGATCGTAGAGCGCCGCCACGAGTTTCTCGGGATCGTTCACATAGGACACCGTAGCGACTACGATGCTATCCCGGTCTCTGGCGCCCTTGCCGCACAGTTGCATGATGGCGCGACCCAATCCTTGGTACGCGAAGTGATGCAGGTCGGAGGAAAAGAACAGGTAATTGATACCCTTCTCGACCGCGTAGATCGTATCGTCAGTTGAGATCGATCCGCCGCCGCCAAGGCCGAGAGGAAACACGTCCAGGTGGGTCCGGCCAAGCAGGCGTCGGCCAAAGCCACTCACGACAGTGCTCCTTCGCCTAGCACGCGCGACACGGCGTACGTCACATACGCCTCTTCCGCGATGCCAAGGGAGGCTCTGTTACAGAACATGTGGGCATAGCTCAAGAGTTGGCGCGACCAGAGAGCGCTCGAGCTTTCGGGACACGAGGCGGCAATCGCGGCTAACCGGCTTCGCAACTCTCGACCATGAGCGATGCGCTCGAGCGCCGCTCCGTCCGGGCCGCGCAGTTGCTGCACTGCCGATGTCACCCACGCGCGGAGCAACGGGGCGTGCACCTCAAACTGCCGTTCCCATCTGTGCTGGTGGACGGTCGGGTAGATGCGGGCGAGAAAGGCGCAATGACGGGAGTAGAGGTCCCGCGCCTGCGACACGGTGCATCCGCTCGTCAGCAGAAGGCTCACAAGGAATTCGACCACCCCCTCATAACGCGTCGCTCGCGATGCGCCGCCCGCAGTTCTGACCTTTTCGAGGAGGTTCATAGCCGTGTCAGACGAATGCTGGAAATGCCACTCCGCGGTCTCGACGCCCTTCTCGCCGCCATAGCGGCGGTATTCCGGTTCGTAGACGGCATCCACCACGGAGTTGTTCGGCTGAACGGGTGTCGCGTCCGGTCTTCGCTCCAGTCGCTGAATGACGAGATTGTGCCGTTCGAGAGCCGCGATCGGAATGGTGTCTCGAGATGGGTGTGCGTCGACGTACCGATGCAGCGCATCGAGCGCCGCGCGTCGCACGGCGGCCGGGTCCGCCGATGGTGCGAGCTTCAACCGTAGCCGCACGTGTGGTCCGCCATCAAAGTAGCGGACAAAGAAGTATCCCTGGATCCGCTCCGAGCACAGTGACCCGAGCACGAGCGGTCTGATGCCATCCAGGATCAACTCGTCCTGCGACGAATGGTAGTAGACATGAAAGGCCAACCACATGGCGTCACTCGAAGGGACTCGGGATTCGGCGCTGGGACAGCAACGAGTTGGACGTGTAGAGTCCGGCTGCCAACGCCGCGGCGGCAAGCGCGGCCGCGATCGGGATGCCATGGCCGCCGAACACCGCCACCTGCGCACACGCGACAGATATCCCCACCGCCGAAAACGCCGCCCGATTGGGCGCGTGCAACGGCCACCGCGTGCGCCAAACACCACACGCGAGGATGAGGAGGCCCAACCCACTCGCCAAGCAGAGCGCGAACCACACGGATTCAAGGGAGGTGCCGCCCGCAAGCTTGGCCCAAATCATGGTGACCGCGAAGGCGACCGGTAGGTAGAGGCAGAGTCCCAGATTCAGGATGCCGCGGACCACGGCCTCCTGCCCGAGCGGGAGCACCCAAATCGCGGCGAGCCGTTGGCGATCGCCGCCCACCACGTCCGCGATGAACCAGCCACCAACGGCCACGAAAGACACCACGCCAAACCCAAGCACTTCGGCGACACTCAACAGCTTGGATTGATCCAGGCCGCCACGTAACAGCGCCAAGACGGCGAGGTTCAACAGCAGAATCGAGACGCCGATGGTGCTGCGAAGAGACTCTGAATAGGCGCTCACTGCCAGCCGGCCTGGCACTCGAAGGTCACGTGGGATCAGCCGAAGCAGAACAGCGCGAACCCTCTCGGCAAGGACTCCCCTGCCGACGACAACTGAAAACGGCGGCTCCGGTCGCTTTGATGGCCGCCAGAGCAGCAGCCCGATTGCACCGGCGGCCAGGATCCGCCCCAGGTAGAACCAGACCGTCGCACTTCGATCCGCTGAAAGCAGGGCGGAGAGCGCGAGGACACTCTCCAAGGGCAGGGATGATCCGGAGGTTGAGGAGAGTGTCGCGCCGATCACACGGGCTTCCATCTCGAGATACGCGCTCTTGAAGACGGCGTCGGCAGAATCCGAAAACATGATGCCGCTCCAGGCATACCGGGCCGAAAGCATCAATCCCGCCGTCGCCACCGCGACACCGATGACCGGAATGACGACCTGGGCCAGGACGGCGACCACACGCCTGACTTCGACAGGGAGTACGACCGCGAGGTGCCACCGGAGAGTGGCCGCCAATAGAGTGAGTGCCGTCAGCAACGACAGGTCGAACAGCACCGCTAGCAGCACCGACGACACGGGCAGACCCTGGGCAAGCCCATAGCCCAGATACGCGGCGGCTAGTGCCAACACATGTAAGCCGGCGGCTCGACCGATCCAGAGAATGTAGTGGGCTCCGGGCGACACTGGCACCAGGCAACCTTCCGGAGGCCACAGCACTTCGCGCTGCGTGCGGCGTGACAGACCGGCCATCGCGAGGCACAGCAGCAGAAGATACAGAACAGGAGCGGATGCCTTGGGGCGCATCGCGCTGATCGCACACACCGCAGACGCCAGAACGAAGGCGAAGAGCCAGTCGCCTGGCGTGACAATCTCCCGCCACTGGCGCGCCTTCGCCCTCGCCATCCAGCTGAGTGTTGGACGCCGAGGCGCGCGAGCGGCAACCGCCGGAAGCTTAGCGCCCCCGACCTCGAGCGCTCCTTCCTTAGTCGCCAACATCGGTGACCAACTTCATGAACTGCTGTCGGGCGCTCGCACCCGATGACTTCAGCTCGCGCGTCGACAGATAGCGAACCAGCGTGCCTCGTCTGAGGACAGCGACGCTGTCGGCCAGATCCTCGACTAGCTCCACGGCATGTGTGGAAATCAGAATCGACGCGCCCTGCGATCGATACCGTCCCGCGAAGTCGCGGAACAGCTCACGGCTCGGCGCGTCGAGTCCGGCTTCGGGTTCGTCCCAAACCAGTACTGGAGGCGAGTGGAGAACACTCAAGGCCAGCCCGAGTTTTCGCGACATGCCAAACGAGTAGTCTGAAACCGGCACGGAATCGTGCCATTGGCCGCGAAGGCACTCGAGCGCATCACTCACCCGTTGAAAGGCTGACTTCACCTCAACTCTGTATGCGTCAGCCAGCAACGCCACGGTCTCGCGGGCGGTCAATTCGGACCACAGCAACGGCGTATCCAGGCACGCTCCCATCTGCCGGCGCACCGCCTCGGACGATTCGCCGGTCGACACACCCATTACACGCACCCGGCCGGCGCTCGGCCACATCAGCGTCGCCAGCATCTTGACGGCGACAGACTTGCCGGCGCCGTTGTGCCCGACCAAGGCCACAATCTGACCCTCCAGCACTTGCAGGCTTAAGCCTTCAACGGCCCGCTTCGGGCCGAAGCGCTTGCTGACACCCTCGAACTCGATGCTGCAGTTGCTCATACACGTCCCGGAATGAGAAACACACCCACTAGGATGAGGGGGATCAACCATCGTCCGATCATGCATAACGCACCGAAGACGCACAGGCACATGACGACGGCGTGGCCTCGCACACGCGCTTCGGCCGACAGAAACCATCTCGGGCCGACAATGAGCGAGCGCAGGCAGTCTGTCGCCACTTTCCGCAAGCCTGGGGTATCGCTCAGTACAGCGGCCAGGAGGTATCCGTCTGACATTGCGAACGGCCAGACGCTGCACGTCAACACCAGGACCTGGAGCCAGAACGCCGTCGCGAGGATGTCGCTTGGAATCGCGCTCAGAAGGATCGCGCACACCGAGCATATGGCCAGCGTCAGCGCGGGCCCCGCCAATACGACGACCGCCTGACGCGGGCGGGAGGTGAAGGTATAGACGTCCTCGACACCGACGCACACCAGAACGCCGTCACCAGTGAGCAGCCCAAAGTGGCGCAGTCGCCCGCCCATTCTGACTAACGCGGCCGCGTGCGCAAGCTCGTGGCCGGCGACGAATAGCGCATGAAGGGCGCCTAGCCACAGCCAGTCAGCTGCGCCGAGGTCTCGCCAGCGAAGCGGAGGAAGACCCTGCAGAGCCAATGACAGCACGGCAGCGCAGCCCAGACACCCGACCGCCACACACACCCGTCTCGTGATGAGCCACTTTCCGAGTGTGGCCAGCAGATGATTGGCGGTGTCGCCCATCATCACCCGCACGCCACGCTGCCGCGATTGCGGCGATGTTGAGAGTTCCCGTTCCGCAATCGACCTGACATCGGCTGGAACGCCAGCCTCCTGGCTTGGGCGCGCCTCGGCCTCAGGGAGCAGCCGCCGGGAGACACGCATTTTCTTGCCCGTACGGAGATTCTTTGCCAGCCAGACAGTCCCCGACGGATCGGCTGCGATGAGCAAATGTCCCGCACTCACCAGCCGACCACCTCGAATACGAATTCCACGGTTCTGGCGCGCCCATTCTCGCGTAGCACTGACTGCTCGGGTGTCGGATACACCTCGTCGAAGAGCACCTTGTCGCCCTGCAGCGCCTGGCTTTTCCAGAACAGCCGGACAGAATTGAAGTCCTGAAAATCCATGTACATGGGTTTTCTGGCCTCATCCCTGTAGGCAGTATTCGCCGAGATGCGTTCCTTGGCACCGGCGTCCGTCCTCGACGTGAGATCGGCCGTCACAGCCGCGCCAGTAGCGGCTGTTTCCTGCGCGGCCGCTGCCTCGGCGACATCCTTGCTCAAGCCGGCCATGAATGCCTGGAACAGCTGGCTCTTTCGAAACACTTGTTGCGGAATTCCAACCTGTGTTCTGAAGCGCTCGAGGTTGGCCCAGAACGCGATCGGCTCCTGGTCGAATCTCAGGCGGTTGGTCGGCACGGCCCACGACGCACGGGACAGCACCACCCGGCCAACCGTTATTCTCGGAGCCCGAATGACCTCTCCCCCGGGAGTTGCGCGCGTCTTCCAGGCGTGCGGGCGCCCGGTGCCGAGCGCAAAGGGTGGTCCCAACTCCATGAGTGCCCGAAACAGCGGCGGCGCGAGATTCGATGTGAGAAATCCGAGGTGGACCGGCCACACCACTTGCCCCAACCGCCTGCTGGCCAGCTCGAGGAGTTTGGTGGCGCGGTTGTAGCGGACAAATAGGTCACTCAGGTTAATGAGCGTCTCTGAGTTACAGTCCGATGGCTCTCCCGGATATTGGATCTCATACGGCGCAACTCGCGGATACGCCTGAACCCCGTATGCAGAAAAGAACCCACGCAGCTCCGCGATGGCGATTCCATCCGGCACTTCAAGGCAGGCCTGCTTCGCAGCGGCGTGAAGTCCCGGTTGTCCGTTCCCCGGCAGCAAACGAAGGAATCGGGACCAGAACTTCCCGTACCCGAGGCCACAGCCATTGACGACCGCGGAGTACGGCTCGGGCCCGGCCAGCATCGCAAACATGCCCGCGCGGGCGTGAGCCTTAAAGGGCCAGGGGTGCTCCGCCGACCACCGCTTGACATCCGCATCCGAAAACTGAACCGTCTCCCGGCCCGCCTCCAGTTGTTGCGCCAACTCTCTGGCCATCTCGGCCCGCAACCGCAAGATCGTCGCGACGTCGGTGCTCGCGCCTAGGCCTCGCTCTGGGTTGGTGGTTCCACCGCTGTTCCAGGGCGAAAAGTGCCCACCCGAGAGAAGACGCCGTTGCCGATCGAGATGGAAGGTCCGAAAGAAATCGAGAAACTCCGATTCAGTGCTCTCCCCGGCTTCTCTACGGTACTGCGCGGCCATGTCGTAGGCATTCTCGATGGAAAAGTCATGCGCGGCGAATATGCCCAGGGCCGATCGCAGGTCATGGCCGACATCTTTGCTTAGGGCGGCGTCGATGCGAATATCAAACGGCGTCGCGCAGTCTTCGAACACGAACTGCCGCGTCGATGACTCCTGCAGTGGTTGGCCGGGATCCATGATCGCTACGCAGCTTCGCCGCAGGGCATGAATCTCGTTCAGGCCCTTCCACCGGTCCGACAGGTTGTCGAACCCCAGGCGCATCAATTCGGCGTGTGTCGCCTTCGCGATACGAAGCAGCTCATTGGCTTCGTGGCATGGCGCCTCGGGAACCAGATCGAACTT
>CAZNOC010000123.1:10069-12560 GCA_964574545.1 uncultured Bifidobacteriaceae bacterium
CAGACATCGTCGGCGGTCGACACCAAGTGCCCTGCACGCTGGAGTACGCCTGCTGTCTTGAGTTTGTCGCACAACTCGCCAGCTTGACGATCGTCCAGCGGCAAACACCGCTGCAAGTGAGCTTGCCACTGTGCCCGCGTGGCCGGAACCGGGCCCGCGCACTCGACCGCACGCAGCCAATCAGCATCGCCCATTGCCACCAGGCTTTCGCTGTTCTGCACAACGCCGAGCCCGCGCCTGGAAGGCTTGCGCTTGATGGCAAACGCCTGGCCCTTCACGCGCCAGATGGAGGTGTTAAGTTGAAGAGGCTCCTGATCCTTCTGCCGCTCGTAGATCCAGTCTTCGATAGCCTGGAGCCAGCCCACGCTCAGTTGCACATTAGTCCTGGGACGCTCCGCTCGCACCAGCGAGACGCCGGTGTGGTCGCTGGACCATCGGCCAACGGCCAGCTGCGTAAACGCGCTGAAGGGGCTGGTCTTGGTGGCGGCCCGAAGCAGATAGCGCGACAAGGACGTCACGACGCCCATCGCATCATTGTGAAGGGCGGGCTGCGCTTTGAGTCTTGTCCACTGTTCGTACAGCGCAGGACTGGCGAGCATCAGCGCGCCAGAGAAGTACGGATCCTCGCAGATGGCACTCAGCCGTTCGATGCATGCGCCCTCCTCACGCAGGACGGCGTCCTTCAAGGCCGCGGCGACCTGATGACGGCGTTCGATGGCCGACGCATAGTCGCGCACCAGACCCTTGACGGGATCAGCGACGACCCCACCGATCGCGGCAACGTCCTTCGGCTGCGCCGCCCTCCCGTTGAACAGAGCCCTCCGCACCCTCAGAATAGCCCCGCGCTCCTTGCCGGCGACCAGGGGGACATAGGCGGCGAGGCGATCCGAGACTTCATTGCGGTTCCGCGCGAGCGATTCCTCGATCGCCGCCGCCTGTGCCAACAGGCTTGTGGCGCCTGGCAGTTTGAGCTGTTCCACCGCCGTCCATGGCAGGCCCGACACTCGCGCGAGAAACGGACTTGGCGTCGGGACCGTCATGGGCACCTCTCGACGGGCGATGGCGGGGGCACAGAACCAGCGACGGGCCCTTGCCGTATGCCGCCAAACGCGATGACCTGCCTGAGGGCCCTGATCGGCCCTTCAGCCGGGATCAACTGCTGGTTCGCCAGGAACTCCTCGATCGAAGGGCACTGTGATGCGCGGCTCTCTCGTGTGAGTCCCCCTTTTCTCAACAGCGTCCGCATCGTGCGGGGATCGACGACGTCCAGCAGATCAGCCGGTACCCACTCGCCGATCTGGTGCGCGATCCTAATGGCCCGGAGCAACCTCGCCAGATCCAACGACGCTTTTGCGGGCTGCCCGGCGACTGCGCACCACGCCCGAAGAGCACCACGACTGACGCCAATGAAGCTCCCCCACGCCAGCAATGTCGTCGGGTCGTGAGGACACGCGCTTACGCCGGCCACCGCTCTCGCCCACCGCTCTGACGCATGTGCGACGCGCTCCATCGAGGCACATTCTGGGGCAGTGAAGAAGTCGCTGTCAATGTGATTGACGCGACAAAGGTGCAACAGATGGCTCCAAAGCAACCAAGTACGCAAAAATTGCCACGCCGTGTCGTTGTCTTGCAGCAACCCCCTCACTAAGTGGCCGAGCAATCACTGTCGATCTAACAGCAGTATTTGCGGCGCTCTATGCGTTTCCTTTCTTGCAAACGCGTGTGACCCTTCTGCCTGTTGAGCAGCCGTAGGGAGCGGTCGCGACGACACCCAACGCGTACTTCACGACGGGAGATCGATATGGAACCAATCACCACTCACACCAGCGAACTCAGCTTAGGGACTTTGGACGTTCAGGAATTTGACATTGACCTGCTCGATAGCGGCGCCGCGGCCGCTGACGCGCCGGTGCCAACGACGATTTCGAGTTGGATCTGCGTCACGATCACAATCTTCTCGCTGTCGGCAACTGCGTACTACGACTGCCTCTAACCGGCGCGTAGATCGGCTGCGACATGGACCGCTCCCCACTTTCTGCCCTCGACGACTCCTGCTTTGCTCCGCTCGCCACGGTGGCAGGCCGTGGACGGCGCGCCGAGTCGGCCGCATTGGTCGTGGTCCCGTGGGCGAATCCGACGTCTCAGAGCCTGGGGCTGAACATCCTGAAACCGCTGCTCGAACGCGAACGGCTACGCTGCGAGATCCTCGATTGCAATCTGGCCGTCGGCGCGGCGCTGCCTTCTGGAGACATTCTGGCGCTGGGTGAAATGCCAATCGGCAGTGTGCTCGCCGGCGCCTTGTTGGATGACCGCGCCAACCGGGCAGCAGCGGAGAAGCTGGCTCCGATTGGCCGGGGCGTGTTAAGAAGCGATTGCTGGGAGTCTGCTGGTGCCATCGAGGGCCTCATCAACAAGCTTGATGACGAGTGCGAGGCATGGACGATAGGAAGCATTAGCGCGGTTGGGAGGCAACAATAAGGCGCGTTCTCGG
>CAZNOC010000124.1:0-12249 GCA_964574545.1 uncultured Bifidobacteriaceae bacterium
CGGAGCTGAACCGCGAACTCGGCGTCACCGTCCTCGTCGCGACGCACGCCGCGGACGTCGCCGCAGTGGCGCACAAGACGCTCCGCATGCGCGATGGTCAGCTCATCGAGCCGCTCACCACGGCCCGAGCGTAGCAGGCAGCGTTGGTCACGAAGGTCACGATGAGTGCGAATCGGTGAAAGCGAGTACGACTGTGGCGGTGGAGACGAAGGTCTGGGCCGGCACGAAACGATTGAAAAGAGAACGTGTTCCTCGTGCGTCTTCGTGACCTTCGCGCTCTTCGTGTTTGTACTCGTCAGCGGTGACGTTCGTTGATGCACCTCTTCCACACGTTCATCGTTCGCCGCCTCGCGCAGGAACGGCTGCGCACCGCCACCACCCTCGTCGGCGTCGCGCTGGGCATCGCCGTGGTCATCGCGATCCAGCTGACCAACGCGAGCTCGGTGCGAGGGTTCGAGACGGCGCTCGACACGATGTCCGGACGCACGTCGGTGGAAGTCGTCGGCAGCGGCGCCGGCGTAGACGAGACGCTCCTCCCCTCGCTCGGCTGGCTGCGCGAGTTTGGCGTCGTCTCCCCCGTCGTCGAAGGCGACATGGCCGCCGTGCTTGGGGAACGGCGCGAGGCCATGAGGGTGCTCGGGATCGATATCCTCAGGGACACGGGGATACGGGAGTATCAGGTCTCCGAGGGGGCTGACAGGGCGGGTGACGAGCCGCTGACGATCGCCGCGTTCCTGGAGTTGCTGACCAGCCCACAGTCGATCGTCATCTCCGAGAAGTTTGCCGTCCGCCATGCCCTGGGCGTCGGGGACGAGTTGCGACTCATGACCGGCGACCGCGTGCAGCCCTTCATCATCCGCGGACTGCTGCGCGACGAAGGGCCGGCACGGGTGCTCGACGGCAACTTCGTGCTGATGGACATCGCAGCGGCGCAGCTCGCGTTCGACCGTCTCGGACGCGTGGACCGGATCGACGTGCGGCTGGACGAGGCGCTCGACATCGCCGAGGCGCTCCCGGCGATCGCCGGCCGGCTGCCCGAAGGCCTCGACGCGCAGCGCCCCGCGCGCCGGGGCGAACAGGTGGAGCGCATGCTCGCCGCGTTCCACATGAACCTCACTGCCCTCTCCTGGATCGCCCTCATCGTCGGCTTGTTCCTGGTCTACAACACCATCACCATCTCGGTCGTGGCACGGCGGGAAGAGATCGGGACGCTGCGGGCGATCGGGGTCACGCGGACCCAGGTGTTGGCGCTCTTCCTCGGCGAGGCGGCCGTGCTTGGCCTGATCGGTGCCGCAGCCGGCCTGGGCCTTGCGCGGGTGCTCGCCGACGGCGCAGTGGCGCTCACCTCCTCCACTGTCAGCACGCTCTACGTGGCCACCGCCGCCGTCCCGCCGGAGATCGGTGGCTGGCATGTGGTGCTGGCGTTCGCGATCGGCCTGCCACTCTCGCTCGCCGCAGCGGCCGTGCCCGCCCTCGAAGCGTCGGGCGTGCCGCCCACGGCCGCGATCCGGGGCGGCGACACGCTCGACATGCGCTTCCGGCTGCGTCCGCGCGCGCTCGTCTGGCCCGTGGTGCTGCTCGGCCTCGCCGCGTGGCTTGCCACCCTCGGCCCGGTCGGGCGCGTCCCGCTGTTCGGCTACCTGTCGTCGTTCGCCGTGATCGCCGGTGCGTCGCTCCTCGTGCCCGCCATCATCTTCATGGTGGCACGCGCCACTCGGGGGCCGATGCGGCGCCTGCTGGGCGTCGAAGGCCTGCTCGCCCACGCCAACCTCGCCTCCGCAATCCCGCGATTGTCGATCTCGGTCGCCGCGCTCGCCGTCGCGCTCTCGATGATGGTGGCCATCGCCATCATGATTGGCAGCTTCCGTGACACGGTCACCTATTGGGTCGGCCAGACGCTGCAGGCCGACCTCTTCATCAGCCCCGGCATGCGCGCCACCCCAGGCGTGGAGCAGACGATGTCGGCGGAGGTGATTGCGGCGGTGGCCGCACATCCGGACGTGGAAGCGGTGGATACCTTCCGCAACACCGAGATCACCTACCGCGACCAACTCGTGATGCTCGGGGCCGGCAACTTCGACGTCGTCCTCTCGCACGGGTCGCTCCTCTTCAAGAGCCCGGCCGACGGCCGCGGTGCCCTCGCCTCCGCCATCGGGACCGATGCGGTCGTGGTGTCGGAGGCCTTCGCCAACAAGTACGACGCGACGGATGGTGACACCGTCACGCTGCCAACGCCCTCCGGCCCTCGACCGTTCCGCGTGGCAGCCGTCTACTACGATTACTCGAGCGACCGCGGCCTCGTCGTGATGGACCGAACCACGTTCACGCGGCACTACGCCGACCTGCCCCCGACCGGGCTCACGGCCTACGTCCGGGCCGAGGCCGATCCCGAGACGGTGCGCGCCGACATCCTGCGCGACATGGACGAGGGCCACCGGGTGTTCATCTACACGAACCGCAGCCTGCGCGCGGAGGTGCTGCGCATCTTCGACAGCACATTCGCGATCACCTACGCACTGGAGGTGATTGCGGTGTTCGTGGCGATGCTGGGCGTGGCGGGCACGCTGCTGACGCTCGTAGTCGAACGGCGCCGCGACCTGTCGCTGCTGCGGCTTGTCGGCGCGGACCGTCGTCAGGTCCGGCGCATGGTGGTGATCGAGGCCGGCCTGATCGGTGCGGTGAGCCAGGCGATCGGCCTCGGCGTGGGACTGGCGCTGTCGCTGGTGCTGATCTACGTGATCAACGTCCAGAGCTTCGGCTGGACGATCCAGTTCCACCTCCCCATCTTGTTCCTCCTGCAGGCCACGATCGTGGTGATCGTAGCCACAGCCTTGTCCGGCATCTACCCGGCCCGGCGTGCAGCGGACATGGGAACGGTCAGGGAAGAATGACTATCCGCGGGTTACGCAGATTACACGGATGCCGTCCGCTGCGCGTCCAGCAGCCGCCGGTCAAGGACCGGCGGCTCGGGCGAGACGGGGCGTACCGGGACGCAAGCCCTCGGTGCACTGGACCGGGCTTACGTCCCGGCACGCTCCGTCTCGCCGTTGGCGGCCTGCGGCCGCCTGCGAGACGCCCAGGTCACAGCGTGGTGTCGGGGGCCACACGCGAGCACAATCTGCGCCATCTGCGTCATCTGCGGATGATCCTCGTGGCTGGCGTGGCGTGCCTGGCCATGGCCACGCCCGCGGCACAGGCGCCGACGCCCGGGTGGGAAGAAGCGCGCTCCGGGTACACCTACGAGTTCCCCCGCGATCACGCGGCGCATCCCGAGTTCAAGATCGAGTGGTGGTACTACACCGGCAACCTTGACGCGGCAGACGGACGACGGTTCGGGTACCAGGTGACGTTCTTCCGTGTCGGCGTCGACCCGGCGCCCGCCAATCCCTCGCGCTGGGCCGTGCGCGACATCTACATGACGCACGTGGCCGTCAGCGACCCGGGCGGGCGCCGCTACCGGTACGCGGAGCGGCTCAACCGCGCCGGCCCGGGTATCGCGGGCGCGGCGACCGATCGGTATCACGTGTGGAACGACGACTGGACGGCGTCGCTCGACGCCGACGGACGGCACGTCATCCGCCTTGTCGAGGGCGGCCTTGGCGTGGACCTCTTGCTCGACGAGGGCAAGCCTCCCACGATTAACGGGCGGAACGGCATCAGCCAGAAGGGCGCGCAGGACGGCAACGCGTCGCACTACTACTCGCTCACCCGCATGCCCACACGCGGTACCATCGTGATCGACGGCGAACGCGTCGCCGTCACGGGGCTCAGCTGGATGGACCGCGAGTTCGGCACGAGCTTCCTCGAGCCGGACCAGCAGGGATGGGACTGGTTCTCGATCCAGCTGTCGGATGGCAGCGACTTGATGATCTACCAGCTCCGCCGCGGCGACGGCTCGCGAGATCTCCACTCGAGCGGCACGCTCACCCGCGCCGATGGCCGCATTGTAGCGCTGAGCGCCGCCGACTTCTCCCTCACGGCCGCCGGTCCCGTCTTTCGCTCCCCTGCGAGCGGCGCCACCTACCCGATTGGCTGGCAGATCGAGATTCCGGGGGAGCAGCTGTCGCTGGCGGTCACGACTCCCCTGGCCGACCAGGAACTCAACACCGCGGCGTCAACCGGCGTGACCTATTGGGAGGGCGCGATCGACGTGCAGGGCGAAGCGCGCGGACGCCCGGTCACGGGCCGGGGCTATCTGGAGATGACCGGCTACGCCGGCAGCATGGGACGGGTGTTGTCTGGGCGGTGAACAGTGGACGGTGGACGGGCGAACAGCCGACAGGCCTTCAGTCTTTCTTCCGGCGCCGCTTCCCGATCCGTCCCCGCTCACCGCCCGTGTACATCTGCACGGCGGTGCCCGCGACGCCGAGCGCCAGCCAGGCCCACAGCACCCACGCCTCGCCAGGGGCGGGGTTGAGCGGGTAGGCCACCCACACGTTGCCTTCCGCGGCGGCGCTGAGCGGGCCGCTGTTGCCCGCGAGCGCCAGCCCGCCCACGATCGTCGTCCAGGCGCCGCCGAACGCGGTGCCAAGGATGATCACGTAGCGCTGCAGCCACGTGGCCAGCAGCGCGCCCGCCACCGAGAACAGGATCACCACGAAGGGATGCGGGTCGCCGTCGATCTGGGTCCAGATCAGGTTGACCAGCAGGGCGCCCATGCCGGCGCCCACGAGCGCCACGCCGACTACGTACGCGGCCAGGAGCAGCAGCGCGCCCACGACGCCCCCACCCACGGCCGCCGCCACCATGTGCCAGGTCTCGCTCGCCCCGAACAGCGAGCTGGCAGCCAGCGCGCCCAGGATGAAGCCGAAGACGCCGAGCACCCCACGAAACAGGCGGTAGCCCAGGAAGCAGGCCATCAGGCCGCCCAACACGAGCAGCACCGCCGCCGGAAACAGATAGGTCACGGGGAGCATGACGGGCTTCGTTATACCTCGCGACGCCCGTCCATGGCGCGTCCCATCGTCAGCTCGTCCGCGTACTCGAGATCGCTGCCCACCGGAATGCCCATGGCAATGCGCGTCACGCGGACGCCGAGGGGCTTGAGCAGGCGCGCCAGGTAAATGGCCGTGGCCTCGCCCTCCACCGTGGGGTTAGTGGCCAGGATCACCTCGTCCACGGCGCCCTCGCCGATGCGGGCCAGCAGGCCCTTGATCTTCAGGTCGTCCGGTCCGACGCCCTGCAGCGGCGACAGCACGCCCATCAGCACATGGTACGCGCCGCGGAACCCGCGCGTCTTCTCGATGGCGTGCACGTTCTGCGGCTCCTCCACCACGCAGATCAGCCGGTGGTCGCGTCCCGGGTCGGCGCAGAACACGCAGGGATCGACATCCGTGATGTTGTGGCACGTCGAACAGTACGTGACGCGATCCTTCACGTCACGAATCGCTTCGCACAGCCGCTCCGCCTCGTCGCGCGGCGTACGCAGGATGTGGAACGCAAGCCGCTGTGCGCTCTTGGCCCCGATGCCGGGGAGCTTCTTGAACTGATCGACGAGCGCGTCGAGCGAAGGCGGTAACGACATTCAGGGCTTCACAGGCACGATGCGAACAGCCAATGGAGAATGGCGAACAGCGAATGGCCGTGCGTCAGCCCATCCCCGGGAGGTTGAGGCCGCCCATCATGCCGCCGAGGCTGCGCTTCAACTCGTCGTCCACGCGGCGGTGGGCATCGTTGAGGGCGGCCACGATCAGGTCCTGCAGCATCTCGACGTCATCGGGCGACACCACGGTGGGGTCGATCGTCAACCGCTGGATCTGCTTGTGCCCGTTCACGACGACGGTGACCATGCCGCCGCCGGCGGTGGCTTCGATCGACATCTCGGACATCTGCTGCTGGAGGCGCTGCTGCAGCTCCTGCGCCTGCTTCATCATCTCGAGCGGATTCATTGCGGCTCCACTTCTTCCACCGACACGCCCTCGACCGGGAAGACCTCGAGCAGCGCTTGCACAGACGGGTTGGCCATCGCCTCGTCCCGCAACGGCGTCTCAGGGGCGCCGGACGCCGGCGCGCCGGCCCGCGCGGTCTCAGGTGGGGGCTCCGCCTCGCTCGAGGCGGGGGCCACGGTGACGACAACGGGAATGCGGCGCCCGAGCACCTGCTCGGCCAGCTTCTCGAGCCACGCTTTCGCGTCTTCGCACTGCTGGCGCGGCACCTTCTTGGCTTCGAGGAACGCGAACGTGATCCGCACGGCAGTCACGTCGATGCGATGCGCCTGCGCGACCACCGTGTTGTAGAAGAACACCTTGGCCGCCTTCACCTCCGACAGCAGCCGGTCGCGCGCGTCGGCGGGCAGATCGCCCGAGAGCGGCGGCGTCATCGGCGCCGCCGGCACGGCAACGCGCGGCGACGACGGGCGGGGGACCGGCGGCGAGGTCGCGCGCGCCGGCGCCGGGGCGGCCGCGGGCCTGGAGAGGGGAGGTGCGGGACGCGCGGGCGCCACTCCCGGACGCGACAACGGCGAGACGGCACTCCGTGGCGTGCCGCCGCCGTCGAGCCGCTCGATCAGGTCGGACAGGGGCACGAGCTTGCGCAGGTGCATCAGCCGCAGCAGCGCCATCTCCATGTTGAAGCGGGGCTGGTCGGAACCCCGAATCTCCTGCTCGGCGCGCGTCAGGACATCGAAGGCCCGCAGCAACTCCTCGCGCGAAAAGCGCCCGTCGAGCGCCCGCATCCGATCCCGCTCGCTCTCGGCCGCCACATCCGGATCGCCCAGGCGTCCGGCATCGACCGACACGATGAGCAAGTCGCGTACGGCGCGCGCCAACTCGCGGCACAGCAGGCGCAGGTCGTAGCCGCGCTCGATCCCGCGCTCGACGAGGGCGAACGCGGCCGGCGCGTCCTCGGCGGCCACCGCCTCGACCATGTCAAACACCAGATCGCGGCCGACGAGGCCGAGCACGGTCGTCACATCCTCCACGGTGATCTGGTCGCCGGCAAACGCGCGGACCTGATCGAACGCGCTCAGCGAATCGCGCATGCTGCCCTCGCCCGCCCGTGCGAGCAGCAGCAGCGCATCGTCCGGCACGTCGATGCCTTCCTCGGTGGCGATGTGACGCAGGCGGTCGGCCACGACCCGGCCCGAGATGGTGCGGAACTCGTACACCTGGGACCGCGAGAGCACGGTATCGGGAATCTTCTGCAGTTCGGTCGTCGCCATCATGAAGATGACGTGCGGCGGCGGCTCTTCGATGGACTTCAGGAGGGCGTTGAACGAGGAGGCCGACAGCATGTGGACCTCGTCGATCAGGAAGACCTTGTAGCGGTTGCGGACGGGCGCGATCGACAGGCCCTCGATGATCACCTCGCGCACGTTGTCCACGCCGGTGTGGGTGGCGGCATCGATCTCGAGGACGTCGATGTCGCGCCCGCCGGCGATCTCCACGCACGGCTCGCAGACACCGCAGGGATCGATCGTCGGCCCCTGCACGCAGTTCAGCGCCCTCGCCAGCAGCCGCGCCGTCGTCGTCTTGCCGCAGCCGCGCGGGCCGGCAAACACGAACGCCTGCGCGATGCGCTTGCTCGTGAGGGCGTTCTGGAGCGTGCGCGTGACGGCCTGCTGGCCGAGCACGTCACCGAACCGCTGGGGACGCCACTTCCGCGCGAGAACCTGATAGGACATGGGGATGGTGCGATGGGTCCCACCGCGACCCGGAAGCCTCCACACATGTCAGGGACTACTTAGCGCTGCTGCCTTCCGGCCCTGACGCGGTTCGTAGGCTGAGATTGCACAGGTCCCGGGCCGCGATGCGGCCCACCACGGTTTGCGGCCCGCACGGACGCGGGCGCGGCCAGACGGGCAGAACCCGAGTGTAGCGCGGCGGCCCCGCCGCGTGCAAGGAACGTGTGCGCGCACCGTGCGGGGTCGCGCCGGCGCACGTGCGCCGCACACCCTCGACCCGGCCACGCACATCCGCCACAGCCAGGGTCCCGATTTCCGTGGGGAATTCAGCAATATTGGGCAGCCGCCCGCGGCACCAGCCTTGCAGGCCTAGCCGCTGTCATGTCTTCCTCGGAACGCCCCCAATCGCTAAACAGCCGAGCCGCCACGCTCTTCGGCGGTCCCCAACGCCTCTCGCAGTTGTTCTCGGTCGCCCGCATCCTCATCGTGGACGACGAGGCGGCGAACGTGAGGCTCCTCAGCGAGATGCTGAAGCGGTCGGGATTTGCCGCCACGGTCGGACTGAGCGATTCGCGCCAGCTCGAGCGGCAGTTCGAGACGACCCAGCCCGACCTCGTCCTGCTCGACCTCCACATGCCTCATCGTGACGGATTCGCCGTCCTCGAGGCGCTGTCGCCGTGGATCGTGGCCGAGCATCTCCCGGTCTGCGTGGTCACCGGGGACATGTCACTGGAGGTCCGGCGGAAGGCGCTGGCGCTCGGAGCGCGCGACTTCATCACCAAGCCGTTCGACCTCACGGAGGTCGTCCTGCGCGTCAGGAACCTGCTCGAGACCCGGCTGCTTTACCAGGACCTGCGGAAGCAGAACCGCACGCTGCTCGAAACGGTGCACGGCCGGACGACCGAACTGGAGGAGACCCGCCTCGAGATGCTCGAGCGGCTCACCATCGCCGCCGAGTACCACGACGACAACACCAGCCAACACACCGCGCGCGTGGGCAACATGTCCGCCAGGCTCGCCGAGTGCCTGATGGGTTCGACCGACCGCATCGCCCTCGTCAGACGCGCGGCGGCCCTGCACGACGTCGGGAAGATCGGGATTCCGGATGCGCTGCTGCACAAGCCGAGCGGGCTGACGCAGGAGGAGATGCTGGTCGTGCGGACGCACACCACGATCGGCGCGCGCATCCTCGGCGGCAGCCAGGCACCGCTGCTGACGCTGGCGGAGTCGATCGCCTTCACGCACCACGAGCGGTGGGATGGCGGCGGCTACCCGCAGCGCCTGCGCGGTGACGCCATCCCGATCGAAGGCCGGATTGTCGCCGTGGCCGACACGTTCGACGCGCTGACCAACAACCGGCCGTACCGGAAGGCACGTTCGGTGCGGGACGCGCTCATCGAAATCGAAGCGCACAGCGGCACCCAGTTCGACGCCACCGTCGTGGACGCGCTGATCAGCGTCGTACCACGAATCGTGGACGCGTCGCCGCTCGCAATGGCCGGGTAGCGGGCGGACGTCAGCGGCTGAGCAGCCGCTCCGCGAGCCTGACGTACGCGTCCACACCCTGCACGAGCTCCTCGATCGACACGTGCTCCTGATCCGTGTGCGCGACATGGATCGAGCCCGGGCCAAGCAGCACCGGGGTGCCCCACGCTGGCAGGAAGGGGATGTCGGTGGTGTAGGCGAACACGGCCGTCTCGAACCCCTCGACGGTCTGCAGGCGCACGGCCGGCACTTCCAGGACCTCCTCCACCGTCACGAGCCCGCCCACGGCCGAGGCCACCGCATCGCGCAATGCCTCGTGGCTGCCGACCGATCGGAACAGGATCTCGGCGCTGGCATGAGGCGGGACGACGTTCGGAGCGACCCCGCCCTCGATGAGCCCCACCGTGTAGCTTGTCAGGCCCAACACTTCGTCGGCCGGCCACGCCGACGCGCGAAGCGCGAGGAGCGCGTCAAGCAGGGTGTCGATGGCCGATTCCCCGAGTTCCGGGTACCCGGAATGCGCGGCGCGTCCACGGGCCACGAGCCTGATCCGGTAGACCCCGCGCGTCGCCGATCCCAGACGGTTCCCCGTCGGCTCGCCGTTGACGAGGTAGCGTGATTTCGACGCGATCCGGTTGGCGGCCTTCGCGCCGTCGCTGCCGCGTTCTTCGCCCGCCACGAAGACCAGGCCCACACGGGTCTCCCCCCCGGCGCGCAGCCGTTCGGCCGCGGCCACCTGCACCGCGAGGATCCCCTTGGCGTCACAGGCGCCACGCCCGTAGAGGCGGTCGCCCTCGACACGGCTCGGAAAGAACGGAGGCACGCAATCGAAGTGCGTGGAGAAGGCGATCTCGGGCTCGCCGGCGGCCGCGATCACGTTGGTGCGGCGGGTCGTGCCATCCCGTGGCGAGGGGTCGAGGGGCATGTCCCGAGCGAAGTCGAGGGGCGTGTCCCGAGCGAAGTCGAGGGGCTGCTCCAACACGGAATAGCCACGGTCGCGCAGGTAGCGGGCCAGCCACGCCGCCACCTCCCCTTCACGCCCGGTCGTGGAGTCGATGTCAACGAGCTGACGCGTCAGCCAGACGGGATCTACCGGATCCACGCTTCGAGCTCCGTGCGCGTGTCCGTGCGATCGTCGCGGTACTTCACGATGACGGGCGTCGCGAGTGACAGGCCCCAGTCCTTCCCCGCCCCGACCGACACGGCGCGCGCCCCTGGCACGACGACGGCGCCTTCGGGCACCACCAGGGGTTGGCCGGCATCGGGCTTGAGGATGCGGGCGTTCGGCAAGTCGTACACGGGCGTGGACCCCGTGAGCACGACGCCGGCCGCGATGACGGCGCGACGCTTGACGACCGCCCCTTCGTAGATGCCGGAGTTCCCGCCCACGAGCACCTCGTCCTCGACGATGACGGGCATGGCGCCGACGGGTTCGATGACGCCGCCAATCTGCGCGGCGGCGCTGATGTGCACGCGCGCGCCAATCTGGGCGCACGACCCGACGAGCGCATGGGAATCGACCAGCGTGCCCTCGCCGACGTACGCCCCCACGTTGATGTACATCGGCGGGATGCAGATGACGCCGGCCGCCACGTGCGCGCCCGCGCGGATCATCGACCCGCCGGGCACGATGCGTACGCCGGCGCCCAGTCCGGGACGCTGCACCCCCATCGTGTCCTTGTCGTAGAACGCCCAGCCCTCGGTGGACGAGTCGACCATGTCGCCGAACCGGAAGCCAAGCAGGATGCCCTGCTTCACCCAGGCGTTCACCCGCCAGCCGGTGGGCGACGCGGCATCGGGTTCGGCCGACCGCACCTCACCGGATGTGAGCAGGCGCTGGAGTTCGAAGAAAGCCGCGCGGCCCTCCGCCTTGTCGGCAGCCGCACCCGCGGCGAAGAGGGATTCGATTCGCGTCTGTAGGGACATGTTTGCGACCGTCTTGCCGATCCTTGGGGACTTGCTTCGTGGCCTTCGTGTGCTTCGTGTTTGTTCGTCCTAGACCCTGGAGCCCGCGACGATGGGGAGGCCCAACTCTCGCATGACCGCGAGCACCGTGTCCTGCGCCCTCTGCTGCGGCAAGACCATTGGAAGGCGATAGACCGGCTCACACAGGCCCATCGCGGCCATGGCGAACTTCACGGGGCCCGGATTCGACTCGACGAAGCTCACCTGCATCAGCGGCAGGAGCGTGTGGTGCAGCAGGCGCGCGGCCTTGAAGTCTTCCCGTTCGGCCGCCTCCACCATCTGCGCCATCTCCGCCGGCACCTGGTTCGAACACACAGAGATGATGCCCCGGCCGCCGATCGCCATCATGGGCACCGTCATCGCATCGTCGCCCGAGAGGACGAGGAAGTCGTCCGGCACGGCGTGACAGATGTCGGCCACCTGCGACATGTTGCCCGAGGCTTCCTTGACGCCGACGAGCGTGGGGATGGTGGCGAGACGCGCGAGCGTGGGCGCCTCCACGTTGCAGCCGGTGCGCCCCGGCACGTTGTAGAGGATGATCGGGAGCGGCGTGGCGTCGGCGACGGCGCTGAAATGCTGAAACAGCCCTTCGGGGGTGGGCTTGTTGTAGTAGGGCGTCACCGACAACAACCCGTCGGCACCGGCCTTCTGCATCTCGCGCGAGGCCGTCACGACTTCCGCGGTGCTGTTGCCACCGGCCCCGGCCAGCACGGGCACGCGCCCGCCGGACTCTTCCACCACCAGTTCGACGACACGCCGGCGCTCGTCCGGTGTGAGGGTCGGCGTTTCGCCCGTCGTGCCGCACGGCACGAGGAAGTGCACGCCGGCATCGATCTGCCGCCGCGCCAACCGCCTGACCGCACCCTCGTCGACGGCACCCGACGCGGTAAACGGCGTCACGAGCGCCGTCCCCACCCCGGTCCACTGCGTTCTCATCGAGTCTGCTCCTTGAGGCACTCAGCTATCGGCTTTCGGCTTTCAGCTCCCAGCTTTCGGCTGATAGCTGAGAGCCGAGAGCTGATAGCTGATTGCCGACAGCCGTCCGCTCCCTGGTCCCCGGTCCCTGGTCCCCGGTCCCTGGTTCCCGGTCCCTGGTTCCTGGTCCCTGGTCCCTGGTCCCTGATCCCTGATCCCTGATCCCCGTCCACCGCTCACCGATCACCGTCCACCGCCAACAC
>CAZNOC010000125.1:0-12226 GCA_964574545.1 uncultured Bifidobacteriaceae bacterium
GGGGTGGCTGCCCAGGGACGCACCGTCGAGTGGACCCACTGGGGGGCGGACGAGGGCAGCTCACGCTACTCGCCGGCGGACCAGATCGACGCCAGCAACTTCGCCAACATGGAGGTGATGTGGCGCTGGAAGTCCCACAATTTCGGCCCGGAACCCGACACGACCTACCGGACCACCCCGCTCTACGTCAACGGGAAGCTGTACGCCGTGGCCGGCCACCGGCGCGCCGTCGTCTGCATCGACCCGCTGACGGGCGAGACGCTGTGGATGTTCCGGGAGAAGGACAACCCGCGCTGGGAGGCATCCACCAGGAAGAACTACGGCAAGGGCGTCGCGTTTGACCGCGTGAACGGCCGGCCGGTGGTCTACGTCGCCACGCCTGGTTACTACCTGTGGGCGCTCGACGCCGACACGGGACAACCCCTGCCCTTCTTCGGCAACAACGGCGTGGTCGATCTGCACCTCGGTCTGGGCAACTACGGGGTCGATCCGGACCGCGGTGTGGCCGACTACGGCGACATCACCACCTCGTCGGCTCCGATTGTCATCAACGGCGTCGTCATCGTCGGCAACTCGCATGATCGCGGCTACTACCCCGAGAACAGGGAAAACATCCCGGGCATCGTGCGCGGCTACGACGCGGCCACGGGCCGCATGCTGTGGCGGTGGAACCCGGTGCCGCAGGAAGGCGAGTTCGGCAACGAGACGTGGGGCAACGAGTCGTGGAAGTGGACCGGCAACGTGTCGGCGTGGGCGCCGCTTTCGGGGGACTCGAAGCTCGGCCTCGTCTATATCCCGACCGATACGCCGACCAACGACTACTACGGCGGCAGCCGGCCGGGCGACAATCTGTTCGGCACAAGCCTTGTCGCACTCGACGTGAAGACCGGCGAGCGCAAGTGGCATTTCCAGTTCGTGCGGCACGACATCTGGAACTACGACACGCCGGACGCGCCGAAGCTGCTCGACGTGCAGATCGGCGGACGCACGGTGCCAATCATCGCGCAAGCGACCAAGCAGGGCTACCTCTACGTGTTCAACCGCGAGACGGGCGAGCCCATCTGGCCGATGGAGGATCGTCCGGCGCCGAAGTCGGACGTGCCGCTCGAACAGACCGCGGCGACGCAGCCGCATCCAACCAAGCCTCCGCCATTCGAGTTGCAGGGCATGTTCGAGGATCACCTGATCGACTTCACGCCGCTGCTGCGGAAGCAGGCGATCGAGATCATGAACCGCTACCGGCACGGGCCGCTGTTCACGCCGCCCTCGCTGGCGAAGGCCGCTGACGGCACGCAGGGCGCCTTCGCGGTGCCGGGCGCCAACGGCGGCGCGAACATCCCCGGCGGCGCGGCCGCCGATCCGGAAACCGGCTGGGTGTATGTCGCCACGCAGCGCGGGATGGGCATCTACGGGCTCGTGCCCGCGCAGGAGCGCTATCCGGACGGCACGCCGTGGCCCGGCTGGGGCTCCGAGGACGGAAAGGTCACGTCCGAGTACGTGTGGCTGGCGGGCGGCGGCGCGCGCGGCCCCTCGGGGGAGAACCCGAAGGACCCACCACTCCCCCTGCTCAAGCCGCCGTACGCGTCAATCGTGGCCTACGACCTGAATGTGGGCGACCTCATGTGGCGCATCCCGAACGGGGAGACGCCGGACCGCATCAAGAACCACCCGGCACTGAAGGGTGTGGACATCGGCAATACGGGTCAGTCGGGCCACCCGAACATCCTGGTGACCAAGACGCTGCTGATGTACGGCGAGGGCCGCGGCTCGGCGCCGAACTTCCGCGCGGTGGACAAGAAGACGGGCAAAGAGCTCGGAAAACTGGAGATTCCAGCGCCGACGAGTACGGCCCCGATGACCTACGTGCACAACGGCAACCAGTACATCATCCTGACCGTCTCCGGGGGCAACTTCCCCGGCGAGCTGGTGGCGATGGCGCTGCCGGGCGCGCGCGCGCCGCGCATGCCTCAGTAGCGGGCTCTCGAATCGTCTCCTCCGGAACGGCCGGGCTGGCACATCCAGCCCGGCCGTTTTGGCGTTGGAGGGGGATTGGTGGGCGTCAGAAGGTGTCTCCCAGCCCCGAGTGGCTCCTTGCCACTGCTGGTCCCCCCTTGTGAATTAAGTTACAATCGGTGGGTTGTGGAAGAGCTCGAACACCCCTCCCCACTGGTTGCCGCGTTCAACGCCCTGATCGCCCCCACCGGCGTCCAGGTTCCCGACTACCTGTTCTTCTGCGGTTTTATCGTCTTCATTGTCGGGGTGCTGGGGCTGTTCATCCGCTCACGGCTGAGCGTCGAGAACCCCAGCAACCTGCAGATCGTCCTCGAAGACCTGGTCGGGTTCCTCGTCTACCAGCTCGAGAACCTGATGGGCCCCAAGGGACGGCAGTTCCTGCCGATGGTGGGCACCATCTTCATCTTCGTGCTGCTCGGCAACCTGATGGGCCTTGTGCCCGGCCTGGGCGCCCCGACCGGCAACATCAACGTGCCGCTGGGATGCGCGCTCACGGTGTGGGTCTACTACCACATCCAGGGCGTGAAGGCGCAGGGCATCGTGTCGTACCTGAAGCACTTCGCGGCGCCGCCAGGCATTCCGGTCTTCCTCGCGCCCATCATGCTGCCGATCGAGATCATCAGCCACCTCTCGCGCGTGCTCTCGTTGACGCTCCGCCTCTTCGGCAACGTGTTCGGCGAGCACCTCGTGGTCCTGATCATCGCCAGCATCGTCCCATTCATCGCGCCGCTGCCGATCATGTTCCTCGGACTCATCATCGGCCCGCTGCAGGCGTTCATCTTCATGACGCTGACCGCAATCTATCTCACGTCCGCAGTCGCGGTGGACGAACACCATTAAGCCACGAGCCTCTCAGGGGCGGCGCCCATACGCACCGCCCGCAGCGAGCCGGTCGAAGTAACTGAACGCCGCGGCCGCGATGTCGAAGATCGCTCGGTCGCCGTCCGGGTCCGAGCCGAGATACGTGGTCATCACCGCCACGGCGTAGGGGCGGCCCTCGAGTTCCACGACCGCGGCCTCGGCCCGCACAGCGGTCAGGCTCCCGGTCTTGCTGTACACGGGCACGCGCGACGGTACGGCGCGGCGGATCTGACCGCCAACCTGCCGCAGAATCCGGCGGGCTTCGTCCCGGCTGGCGTCCGCGAGTCCTTCGCCCTGCCATAACGCCGTGGCCGTCCGCGCAAGCGCCGATGGACTCGCGACGTTCTCGTCGCCGCGACGGGCCGCTGCGGCATCCATCATCTTCCTGCGCAGGAGCGAGGGTCTCACGCCGAGCGCCTCCATCCGCGCATTGACCCTGGGCATGCCCACGGCGTCGATGACGACATTTGTCGCGGTGTTATCGCTCAGGATCATCATGAGCGCGGCGTGGTCGCGCAGCGAGAGGCTGGGCATCCGGAGGTGCTGCAGGACGCCGCTCCCCGCCACCACCTGTGCGCTGTCGAGCGGCGCCAGCCGGTCGAGGTCGATGCCTCCCTCGTCCGCCTGCTTGAGCAGTTCGTACAACACGGCCAGCTTGATGGCGGACGCGGTCGGAAACGCTTCGTCTGCCAAACGTTCGAATCGCTGGCCGCTGTTGAGATCGATGATGGCGTACCCGGCCACGCCGTCGAGTTCACGAACGACCTCCTCAAGTCGCGACTCGAACGCGCGCCTCAGGTCGGCCGCCAACGGCGACCCGGACACCGGCGCTTGACCGGACGCCTGGGCTGGCGTCCGTGCGGACGGCATGCCGCCGGTCCAGAGGAAGACGACCAGCATCGCGCCAAGCACCCAGACGCGCGGGACCGAGACCGGCATGCACTCCCTCCTTGAGGCCGAGCGGCCTCACCAGCGAGCCGGGCAACGCCTCTCACGGAGCCGGGCCAGACTACGCGATCTTCACGACGACCACCGTCATGTCGTCGCGCTGCTCTTCATCGTTCCGGAACCGAGTCACCGCGCCAAAAATGGCGTCGACGATCGCCTGCGCGGGCAGGTGGCGATGATCCCGAACCACGTCGACGAGACGCCGGCCACCAAACTCCTCACTTGCTCCGTTCATCGCCTCATGCACCCCGTCGGTGCAGAACGCAAACACATCACCCGGCGAGAGATCGTAGGTCAGTTCGTCATAGTCGGACCCGCCGAAACTCCCAAGGGGCACGCCTGGAAGGAGGACCTGGGCGGTCTGCGCCTCGGTCGAACGCACGGGGTAAGGCAGGCCCGAGTTCGCGATGGTCACGGTCCGCTTCCGCAGGTCGAACGACGCGTAACACAGCGTGCAGTAGTACTCCTCGAGCTGCCGTTCGTGGAGCACGCGGTTGATGGACGTGAGCACCGCGGCCGGCGTGGACCGCTCGGGCAGGTACCGGCGCCGGAACGTGCGCCCGCGGACGACTTCCGCCGCAAACACGCTGTAGAGCGCCGCGGGCACGCCCTTGCCCGACACGTCGCCCACCGCCGCCACGAGCGTGTGCGTGTCGGGCGACAGGAACTCGAACAGGTCGCCCCCGAGCTCTCGCGCGGGATCGAAGTGCCAGGCGACATCGACGTCCTTGATTCGCTTCGGCAACTCGCGCGGCAGCAGCGCCATCTGCACCCGCTGCGCGAAGCGAAGCTCCTTCTCCATCCGATCTTCGTTCTCCCGGATGGCTTCGTACAACCGTGCGTTCTCCACCGCTTGCGCGGCCTGCGAGGCCAGAAGCGTCAGCAGCTCCACGTGGCGCTTGGTGAACGCGTCAAGCTCCGGGCTTTCGAGATCGAACACACCGACGCACTTGTCCTGCAGCAGCATCGGCACGGCCAGCTCGGACCGCGCATCGTCTACCGCATTGATGTAGCGCGGGTCCTTCGACACGTCGGCCACGAGGACCGGCTCCTTGTGTAGCGCGGCGTAGCCGATAAGGCCCTCGCCCACGGGCACCGCCAGCATCTGCTGCCGGTCTCCGTAGCTGATCGCCACCTTCATCTCGAGCAGCTGTGTCGATTCGTCGAGCAACGCGATGCCGAACGTCCGGTAATCCACGATGCGCTTGACGAGATGCGCCACGCGCGTGAGCAGCGCGTCGAGGTCGAGGATGCCGCTCATCTCCCGGCCGATCTCCGCCAGGGTCTCCATCGTGTCGCCGTACTCGCGTTCGCCCTCGAACAACCGCGCGTTGACGATGGCCTGGGCCACATGCGCGCCAAACTGGCGGACGATGGCCTCGTCGCGTGGTGTGAAGGCGCTTGGCTGGTCGCTCAGGAGATTGAGGGCGCCAATGACCTTGTTCTTGTGCCGCAGCGGCACGGCCAGCTGTGACACCACGCCGGGCACGGTGCCGATGTACCGTGCATCCTGCCGCACGTCGTGCACCAGGATCGGGCGCTGCTCTGCGACGGCGGTCCCCACAATCCCCTGACCCGGCTGCAGGCGGAAATTGCGGACCATGTCCTCGGGGTAGCCGACAGCATAGGCGATGCGCAGTTCCTGACGCTTCGCGTCCAGCAGGTAGATCGCGAAGACCGTGAAGTTGGTCAAACGCGAAATGAGCTGCGGAATCTTCGGCAGCAGCTCGTCGAGGTTGAGCACCGACGTGACCTCGCGTCCGAGGTCGAAGAGCGTGGCCAGCAGTTCGGCCGCGCCCTCTGACGTGCCATCGGGCAGGTAGGCCTGGCTTGGCGGTAGCGGATGAGAAGAGTCCAAGTCCTCTATGTTACAGGACGAGAAGGGTCCTCGCGCCTATCGCTGCGCCGTCGTCGTCGAGGACTCGGAAGCGTGCTTGGTGATCCAGTCGCGGATCCGCGTCAGGCGGTCCTTCTGGTGGTAGTACTCCGAGATGCCGTGGCCGGCGCGCGGGTAGAAGACAAGCTCCGTCGTCCTGCCCCGATCCTTCAGGGCCCGGAACATCTCCTGGGCCTGACCGACCGGCACGCGCTCGTCCTGTGCCCCATGCAGGATCAGCGTGGGCGTCGTCACCTTGTCGATGTGGTGCATGGCAGAGCGGTCCAGGTACAGCGGCATCGTCTCGGCGTTCGGTATGCCTCCGAAGTACCCCACGAGCACGTTGGGGATGTCGTTGGTGCCGTACATGCTCCACATGTTGGTCAGCCCGGCACCGACCATGGCCGCCTTGAAGCGCGTCGTCTGAGACACCACCCAGGCCGTCATGTATCCGCCGTAGCTCCATCCGATGTGGGCCATTCGATCGGGGTCGGCAATGCCGCGGGCGATGAGGGCATCGACGCCCGTCATGATGTCGCGGTAGTCACCTCCGCCCCAGTCGTTGACGTTCGCCCGAAGGAACGCCTCCCCGTAGTTCGTGCTGCCGCGCGGGTTCGGGTAGAAGATGGCCCAGCCCTGACCCGCCAGGTACTGCCCTCCCTCGAGGCCGCCTACGCGATAGTTGTGGGTGAACGCGCCGGCGGGACCGCCATGCGCGACGACAAGCAGCGGATAGCGCTGACCCGGCTGATAGCCCACAGGCTTCAGCAGAATGCCCTCCACCTCCATGCCGTCACTGCTCTTCCACGTGATGACTTCGGAATCGGCGAGTGCGAAGGCTTTCGCCTGCGGGTTCGTGTCGGTGAGAATGCGCAAACTGGTGAGCGAGGCGTCGGCGACGTAGACCTCCGCGGGAGCTGATGGCGAGTCCACGGTGCCGGCGACCGTGCGGCCGTCGCGGCTGACGGAGTGCAACTGCAGGGTCTTCTCCCTGGTGAGCTGGGTGAATCGCCCCGTCGCCACGTTCAGGGCGTACGCCTCGACATACGCGCGGGTGCCCGCCGTGAAGAGGATTGTCGTGCCGTCGGGGCTCCACCGTGGTGAGCCGGGAGCCACGGCGAGATCGCCGGTGACGTCACGCGCGGTCTTCGCCGTGACGTCATAAACCATCAGGCGCTGCTGCTGGACCACTCCCGGCGGCGTGCCGTCCAGCAGCGGCGGCGCGTCGATGGGTTGGGCGAGATAGGCAATCGTCCGCCCGTCCGGCGACCACGCCGGTGACGAATCGGGTCCGAAGTTGGGGGTGATCCTCTCGATGGCCTTCGAGGCCACCGTGGCAATGTAGAGATCGCGCCGGCTGTCGCGCAGCATGGCCGTCCGGCTTCCCTGGAAGACAAGACGGGTGCCGTCGGGCGACCAGTCGGGTTGGCTCACCGTGTAGTCGCTGCCTTCGGTGATGCGCGTGGCTTCCTTTGATTCCACATCGATGACCCACAGATGCGCGTATCTGAAGTCGTCCTCGAACACCCTCGCGTCGTCCCGCTTCTTCAGGCGGGCTTCCTCGTCGGGCGTGCGCGGATCGGTGGAGGTGAAGGCGATCCGCGTGCTGTCCGGCGACCAGGCGTACTGGGACACACCCTCCTTCGCGTCGGTCAGCTTCCAGGCTTCTCCACCGTCGGAGCGCATCACATGGAGCTGAGGCTGCACGTCCTCACCGGCCCCTCGGGCCGAGACGAAGCTGATGTAGCGGCCGTCTGGCGACCACTGCGGCTGACTGTCCCCACGCTCACCGAAGGCGATCTGCCTCGCGCTCGGGGGGCCGGCGGCCACCTCGACCTTCCAGATGCGTGTGCGCGAGTTCATGCGCTCCCGGTCACGCGCATCGGGCTCGAATTGCCTCACGGTATACAGCACCTGGGTCCCGTCGGGAGAGATCTCCGCAGTTCCCACCGCCTTCAGATCGACGACGTCGTCGATGGTGACGGGACGGGTTTGGGCGGCGGCGGGCGCAGCCAGCAGGACCGCGATCACGACGAGCGTGGCGAGGCGACGTGCGAGCTTCATGTCAGACCCCCAACGAGGTTCATAGTTCCAGCGTGGACGCGACTCGACGGTCAACGTTCAGGGCGATGGCGTGTCGGCATCGCCGCGTCTCGGGCCGAGGGCGAAGGTCATCGTGCCCTGGAGCACGACGTCGCCGTTGACGCGGGCGCGGCCCGAGAGCTGGCCCATGCGGCTGCGGAGCCGCCTCACCGTGGCCTCGATCTCGACCACATCACCCGGATACACGGCGCGCCTGTAGCGCACACGCTCGATCCCCATGAAGTAGATCAGCCGGTCCCGGTTCTCGGGCTTGGCCAGGATCATGATGGCACCCACCTGCGCCACGGCCTCGGTGAGGATCGTCGGAGGCAGGGTGGGGCGGCCATCCGGGTTCGTGTGCGACAGGTACCGCTCGTTGAGCGAGACGTTCTTGACACCCACGATCCGCTTGTCCGGCTCGAACTCTGTGATCCGGTCCACGAGCAGAAACGGATACCGATGCGGCAGAATCCGCTCGATGGCGGCGTAGTCCAGCGGCAGGGTCGGGGTGTTCATGGCGTCGGCCCCCCAGTATACCGGTCCTTGCGCGCTCAGAAGGCTCGGACGCGTCCCCGCCCTCCCGCGCGGTTCGGCGGCTATTGCGTCCCGGAGGGCCCTCTATACAGCACGCGCTCGAGCCGGCGATGCCACGTCGTGAATTCTTCGCCGGGAGGCGTCTCCCTGAGCGCCTGGCGCACCTGGTTGATGCGCGCGTCGAGGTCGTCGACCATCGACAGGATAAAGGCCTCGATGGTCTTGGGCTCGACCGGGGACCCATGCTCCCGTGTGCCGTGGTGCGACATGACGAGATGCTCGATCTGCGCGCGAATCTCCGCGGGAAAGCCGGGGATGCCAGTGGCCGTCTCCCGCACGAGGATGAGGCCGAGGCCGATGTGCCCCACGAGGTTGCCCTCGCGGGTGTAGGACGTGGCGCCGAGCTCGTACTGCAATTCCTGGAGCTTGCCGATGTCATGCAGAATCGCCCCCGCGACGACGAGGTCCGCGTTCGCGTCGTACGCGCGGGCGACCATCCGCCCCACCTGCGCCATCTGCAGGATGTGCTCGAGAAAGCCGCCGCGATAGGCGTGGTGAATCTGCTTGGCCGCGGGCCACTCGCGGAGCGCCGCTTCGTGATCCGCCAGCACACGCGACAGGAGCACGCGGACGTTGTCGTCGACGACCTCGCTGACGAGTGCCCGGAGCTCGTGCCACATCTCGTCGACCGGGCGCGGGGCGCTCGGGACGAGGTCGTCTTCGGAGAAGCCTTGAGAGGCATCCTGCGCGGGGTTGACCCGCCTGATGGCAGAGAGGATGAGTTGCGGCTGGTTGTTGAACGTGTCGACCCGTGCCTCGGCGCGCACGAACTCCCCTGCCTCGAACTCCTGACGGTAGCGCTCGACGTTGTCGAACATCCGCGCCTGGATCTGGCCGGAGGCGTCCGCCAGCGTCAGCGCGAGGAAGTCGCTCTTCCGCCCCGCGCGCACCTCTTTCTGCAGGCAGAGAAAGAACCCCCACCCCGTGGTTTCGGCAACGAGGGTGGCGATCGAGGGAAGACGCGACATGAGTGCATGATACCCGGCCCGCGCCAGACTTACGCTGCCGCCTTGCGGTCCGGCACGACAGGAACTGCGGCGCGCCCCGAACGGACGACTCCCACGCCCGTGAACACGAGCCCCGCGGCGATCGCCACGCGAAGCGTGAACGGCTCCGAGAGCAGGAGCGTGCCGAGCAGCACGGCGATGATGGGGTTCACGTACGCGTAGAGCGAGACGGTCGAGACCGGCAGGTACTTCAGCGCGTAGACGTACGCCGTGTAGCCGAGAATCGATCCGAAGACGACGAGATAGATCATGGCGGAGGCGGACCTGAGCGTGAAGGTCAGCGCCGCCCAGTCGCCGCGCAGCGAGCCGAGCGCAAGGAGGAGGATGCCGGCAAACACCATCTGCAGGGCGGCAGCCGCCAGGGGGCTGGCGTCGATGGTTCGACGCTTGGTGTAGGACGTGCCGAGGGCCCACGACAAGCATGCGGCCTGGAGCGCCAGCACGCCGAACACGAAGCTGCGCCCTTCCAGGCCGCCGAACCCGAGCTCGGGCCAGACAAGCAGCACGATGCCCGAGAATCCGACCAGCAGGCCTGCGGCTGTCCGCCGCGTCAGGCGCTCGCCGCCCCCGGCGGAGTATTCCACGAGCACGACCCAGAACGGCACCATCGCCACCAGTACGGATGTCAGCCCGCTCGGCACCGACTGCTGCGCCCAGACGACCAGCCCGTTTCCTCCGACGTTCATCAGGATGCCGAGCACGAGCAGGCTCATCCACGTCCGCACGGCGGGAACGCGGTGGCCGAGCAGCGGCAGCATCGCCGTCATCAAGACCCCGGCCGCCAGCCAGCGCAGGCCTGCCAGCAGGGACACCGGCACCGTCTCGAGCGCAATGCGAATCGCGAAGTACGTCGTGCCCCAGACGAGGCAGACCGTGATCCACGCCGCATACCCCAACCGTCGCCCCGTCGGCATCACCATCTCGTTCACCCGCGTCGCTCGCTGCCGGCTCACGCCATCAGCGTGTCAACCCGCCTTCCATGTTTGTGCCGTTCCGGCTGCCGCCATCAGCTCTTGAGGGGTAGCAGGGTGCTTTCCTTGACGGTCTCGAGCACGATGGTCGTGCGCGTCGAGATGACGGCCGGCATGGAGGAGATGCTCGTGCGAAGCAGCTGTCCCAGATGCTCGGCGTCGCGCGCGCGCACCTTCAGCAGGTAGCAATCGTCTCCGGCCACGTGGTGCAGCTCCAGCACCTCGGGAATCTCCGACAGGGCCACCGCCAGGGGCATCTCGGGTCCGTGTTCGCTCGACCGGACGGCGACAAAGGCCAGCAGCCCAAGGTGGACCACGCGGGGATCCACGCGCGCGGTATAAGCCTGAACGACTCCCCGGCCTTCGAGCTTGCGAAGACGCTCGAGAACGGCCGACGGCGCCAGCCCGACGGCTTTGGCGATGTCCGACTGCGTGACCCGTGCGTTCTCCTGAAGCATGGCGAGGATCGACAGGTCAAGATCGTCCAATATTCTGTTCATTGCGTCAACAACAGAATTATATTCATTAAAACAACATATGTCCAGAATAATATGGGCGGCGTGTTCCGCGGGAGATCCGGCCGGAACGACGAACACGGTCCAGCTAGAGAACTTGGCGGAAAAGGGCAGATGGCGCCGGCGCCGTGGAGGCGTGCGGCTCAGGCCACGGTCAGGAGGTCGGACGAAATCCGGACGCAATTGCGTCCTTCACTCTTGGCCCGGAAGAGCGCCCCTTCGGCTCGTCCGACGATGGCCTCGAGGTTGACTTCGCCGGGCTGTGCCTGTGTGATGCCGAAGCTGGCCGTCACGGTGAGCGCCTCGCCGGCCCAGGGAATCGGCCGCTCACCGATCTCGCGTCGCAGCGTTTCGGAGACGCGGCGTGCTCCGGCGAGCGGGGTCTCCGGTAGTACCACCAGGAACTCCTCGCCACCGTACCGGCACTTCACGTCCGATCCGCGCAGCACCTCCCGCATGCGCCGACCGACGGCGCTCAGCACGGCATCGCCGCAGAGATGCCCGTAGCGATCGTTGATCTCCTTGAAGTGATCGAGATCGAACATGATCACCGACACGGGCATCTGGCTGCGGCGCGCGCGTCTGAGCTCGGCGTCCACGACATCGGTCGCGTGAGTGCGCGTAATGCAGCCGGTGAGCGCGTCGCGCAGGCTGTTCTCGCGCACGTCGCGCAGGAGCTGCGCCGCCTTCACCGACGCGGCAAGCAGAGCGGCGGCGGATTCGATGACCCGACGATCAGACGCTTCGAACGAGCCCTGGGGCGGGGTGACGCCCAGCACGCCGACAGGCGCGCCATCCACGACCATGGGGAATCCGAGGACGCCGCCCTGAGGCGGCACGTGAGTCGACGAGTTGAGCGTGACTTCGGCGACTTCCTCCTGTGCGACCGTGTCGCCCGCGTGACTCAAAGCCTCCCACTCGGCACCCTGTCGCAGCAACACCCAGAACTCGTCGGTGCCCACCACTTTGGGCAGGTGCTGCGCGACGGCGCTCCGAATCGCATCGTGATCGAGCGATCGGGTCAGCGCCCGCCCGAAGGAGACGAGACGATCGAGCTCTTCCGTGCGCTTCGCGGTCTCCGCCTTTGCCGCCGCTGCCGCCGTCGTCAGAGACTGCGCCTCCTGGCGTTTGCGGAGGTGGTGAACGACGTAGACACCGCTCAGCAACAGGAGCGCCGGAATCAGCGCGAGGCCGGATGCGCGCTCGCCGTCGCGGGCCACGTCGAGAACGCGCGAGATCGGGGCAGAGAAGGCGATAAGGAGCGCGGCCGCCAGGCCGGCAATCAACAGGGCGTCCTGACTACCGAACGGGCGCGTCACGCCCGGAGCGTACCCCGCGCATTGGCGGGAGTCAACCGTC
>CAZNOC010000126.1:0-2720 GCA_964574545.1 uncultured Bifidobacteriaceae bacterium
AGCGCGTGACCGGACTGTTCGAAGACCGGGTGACCGAGACGTTCTACATCCGCGCGAGCCAGAACGACCAGCGCCGCCTCACGATCGCTCAGGTCGCGCTCATCGATGTGGGCGGCGACGGCCAGAATCTGCCCGCGGCAGAGGTCACGATGGCCGCCGGCGCCGAGCACGTCCTCGTGCCACGCAACGGCGCGCCCGTGCGCGGCCGCTTCATGGATATCGTCGGCGGTCCCGGGTCAGCGAAGTCCGCTGAGCCGCGAACCGTTTACTTCCGCGCCGCAAGCGGCGAAGAGCGCCGCCTTCCGATGGCAGAGGTGGCACGCATCTACCTCGGCAACTTCCCCAAGCCCACGGATACAGCGAATCCAACCGTGACGGCGCCGGTCGAGTTGCCCGCGACGGGCACGTCGTCGGTGAAGGTCCCGGCGACATCGGACTGGGTCGCGAGCGGTGTGACGGTACGCCGCGGCGACCGCATCGTGTTCTCGGCGACGGGTGAGATTGGCTTGTCGGCGGATGCCGCCGACGTGGCAAGCCCCGACGGTTCGCTCACCGGCCGCCGCGCCCCGATTTCGCCCATGCCAGGGACGCTGGCCGGCGCGCTGATCGGCATGGTCGGCATGACGCCGCCGTTCGCCATCGGGACTCAGTCCACGCCCATCGTCGCGCCCGCAGACGGGCAGATATTCCTGCGGGTCAACGACGACAACATGGCCGACAACCGTGGCGAGTTCACGGTGACGATCCGGCGCCAGTAACGGCGCCTCGCGCCCTCCGGCCCTCGGCCGGACTGTTGCTCCCGCGAGCGAGGTCCGCCGCTGAGGCCGGAGGCGGTGCCAGCCGCCAGCCGTGCGGGCCTACGAGCGCCGAAGACGCGCGTGCGTCTTGCACATCCGCCGCATCGGGCAGGTGGCGCAGGCGGGCTTGCGCGCGGTGCAGACCGTCGCGCCGAGGTCCATCAGGGCCTGGTTGAAATCGAAGGCGTGGCGGTATGGAACCATGACGCCCGAGATGGCCCAAAGCCGCTTTGTCATCGCGTGGCTCTTGGCCTCGCCCTTCCCCACGAACACCCGGAACAACACACGCGCCACGTTCGTGTCGAGGATCGCGGCGCGCTGACGGAAGGCGAAGCTGCGGATGGCGCCCGCGGTGTACTCGCCGATGCCCTTGAAGGAGAGCAGCGTTTCTCTGTCCGAGGGCAGCTCGCCGCCGTATCTCTCGACCGCCTCCCGCGCGATCGAGTGCAGCCGGCGCGGGCGGATGTTGTACCCGAGCGGGTACCAGGTTTCGGTCACCTCCTCGACATCGGCCGAGGCGAGCGCCTCGAACGACGGATACTTGTCCAGCCACTCGTGGTATTTCGGCAGCACGCGGTCCACCTGCGTCTGCTGGAGCATGACCTCCGACACGAGGATGTGGTACGGGCTGTCCGTCGTCCGCCACGGCAGCTTGCGGCCGTGGCGCCGGTACCACGCGAGCAGGTTGCGGCGGAAGCGCTGCCTCGCGGCGGGCTCGGGAACCTGCGAGCCGGCGGCATTGCGGGTCCGCGCGCGCGTGGGGGTCATCAGGGGAAGGTACGGAGTCGAGTCGGTATAATCACGGACAGGTGAAAATCTACACGAAGACGGGTGACGAGGGCGAGACCAGCCTGTTCGACGGCACCCGGGTCGCCAAGACCCACCCTCGCGTGATTGCCTACGGCGAGGTGGACGAGTTGAACGCCTGTCTTGGCCTGGCGCGCGCCGCCGGCCTCGACGAGGAGCTGACCGCCATGGTCGTGCACCTCCAGCGCGACCTCTTTGCCCTTGGCGCCCGGTTGGCCGATCCTCGCCACAAGATTGCGGACCGCGTGACGAAGGCCGTGATCGCCGACGCGGATGTGACCCGGCTCGAAGGCTGGATCGACGCCCTCGAGGAAGGGCTCGAGCCGTTGCGGCATTTCGTGCTGGCCGGCGGCTCGCCAGGGGGCGCGGCACTGCACGTGGCCCGTACCGTATCGCGCCGCGCCGAGCGGTCGGTGTTGCTGCTGGGTACCGAGGCCGTCGAGCCGGTCGTGCGCGTCTACCTGAACCGGCTGTCGGATCTCCTGTTCGTGATGGCCCGCGCCGCCAACCATCGCACGGGTGTCGCCGACATCGTGTGGTAGCCCCGGCCGTGCCGCGTGCGCTTGCCGATTCCTACGCCGCCTGCGAAGCGCTCGCGCGGAGCCACTACGAGAACTTCCCGGTTGCTTCGTGGCTCCTGCCCGCGGCCCTTCGCCCCCACGTCGCGGCCGTCTACGCCTTCGCCCGCACGGCCGACGACTTCGCCGACGAACCCGGCCGGGAACCGGCAGAGCGCCTCGGCCTGCTCGACGACTGGCAGGCTCGCCTCCACCACCGTTCGCTGCCCCCCCCGGACCTGTCGGACCCCCCGGACCTGTCGAACCCCCCGGACCTGTCGGACCCCCCGGACCTGTCGAACCCATCGGACCTGTCGGACCCCCCGGACCTGTCGAACCCATCGGACCTGTCGGACCCATCGGACCTGTCGGACCCATCGGACCTGTCGGACCCATCGGACCTGAGCGATCTGATCTTCCCTGCTCTGCACGACACGATCGAACGCTTCAATCTGCCGCTCCAGCTCTTCGACGATCTCCTGAGCGCGTTCCGGCAGGACGTCACCACGACCCACTACGAGACGTGGAGCGACGTGCTGGACTACTGCCGTCGATCGGC
>CAZNOC010000126.1:2820-12146 GCA_964574545.1 uncultured Bifidobacteriaceae bacterium
GGGGCCGTCCGGTGTGCGACGAGGTGTCCGGACGGCTTCGGTACGAGCTGCGCGCGACCTGGCTTGGCGGCATGCGCATCCTCGAGCGCCTCGACCGGGCCGGGGCCGACCCCTTTCGACACCGCCCGCATCTCGGCCGGCACGACGCGTTGGTGATAGCGTGGAGGACCCTCGCCTGGACGCGGGAACGGCCCGTGCGAGGCTGACCAACAAGTGGCGCGCGACACCTCTTTCTACTACTCGTTCCTGGTCCTGACCCCCCCTCGGCGTCGGGCGATCGTCGCGGTCTGGGACTTCTGCCGCGCGGTGGATGACGCCGTGGACGAAGCGGCGGGTGACGGCCCGCTGACGCCAGAGGCTCACGCGACGGCCGCACGCGAGCTGGCGATCTGGCGCGGAGAGGTCGCGCGCGTGTTCGAGGGCGGCGAGCCGCAGACGGCCCAGGGCAGGGCGCTGGCGCCCCATGTTCGCGACTTCGGCCTGCCCCGTGTCCCCTTCGAGGACCTGATCGACGGGGTCGAGATGGATCTGGCTCCGCGCCGCTACGAGACCTTTGACGACCTGGTCGAGTACTGCCGTCGCGTGGCATCGGCTGTCGGCTTGATCTGCCTCGACATCTTCGGATGCCGCGAGCCTGGCTCCCGCGACTACGCCCTGAACCTCGGGCTTGCGCTGCAGTTGACGAACATCATCAGGGACGTGGCGTCCGACCTGGTTCAGGGGCGCGTCTACCTGCCGCAGGAGGACCTCCGGCGCTTCGGTTGCACGGAGGACGACCTGCGCGCGGGGCAGGTGACGCCCTCCGTCCGGTCGTTGCTGGCTTTCCAGTGCCGGCGTGCGCGTGACTACTACGCGCGGGCGGCAGACGCCGTTCCACCGGGCGATCGCCGGCGGCTCGTGGCGGCCGAGATCATGGGCGGCATCTACTTCGGCATCCTCGAGCGCATCGAGCAGGCCGACTACGATGTCTTCTCAACGCGCATCCGCGTGCCGCGTCCCGCACGCGCGCGGATTGCCGCGCGCATCTGGGTCCGATCGCTGCTCGGACTCGTTCCGCGGCCGGCGCCACGCGTCACGGATCCCCCCGGTGCCTGACGTCATCGTCATTGGCGCGGGCGTGTCGGGGCTGAGCGCTGCGGTGCGGCTGTGCGATGCGGGCGCCCGTGTGCTGGTCGTCGAGGCCCGCCCAACGGCCGGAGGCCGCGCCGGCGCATATCGCGATCCGGCGACTGGCGAGCAGGTGGACAACGGACAGCACATCCTGCTCGGCTGCTATCACGAGACCTTCGCCTTCCTGCGGCGCATCGGAGCCGGCCAGCAGCTGCTGTGGCAGGCCGGCCTGGCGGTGACGATGATTGACCGGACCGGGCGTGAGAGCACGCTCACCTGTCCACCGTTGCCGGCGCCCTGGCATCTTGTCGGGGGCGTGATGGCCTGGGACGCCCTCACGATAGGCGAGCGCCTGTCGCTTGCGGGACTCGCGGCGCCGTTGCGGCGCGCGCAGGCGGCGCTCGCGCGCGGCGAGGATCCCGGCCGTGAGGCGAGCGGCGCGTCTGTCCGAGCCTGGCTCACGAGGCATGGCCAGGCGGCCAGGCTGTGCGAAATGCTGTGGGAGCCGCTGGCCCTGGCGGCGCTCAACCAGCCCATCGACCGGGCGGACGCTTCACACTTCCTTGGCGTGCTGGCGCGGGTCTTCAGCCCGGAACCGTCGGACGCCGCACTCGTCGTCCCGGCCTGTCCGCTCGACGCCCTGTACGTGGAACCGGCCATCCGATTCGTTCGGGCGCACGGCGGCGACGCGCGCACGAATGCTCCGGCTCGTGTCGAGATGGCGCGCGGACGCGTCACGGGCGTCCGTGTGCGGGAGGAGCGTATCGAGGCGCCCGTCGTTGTATCGGCCGTGCCCTGGTACGCCTTGCGCGGGACCTTCGACGAGGTGCCGGGCGAACTGGCGTCGATCGTGTCGGCCGCCGACTCGCGGGCCGCCTCTCCGATCGTCACGGTCAACCTGTGGTTCGACCGCCCGGTCGTGAAGCGGGCGATCGTCGGCCTGCCCGGCCGCGCGTTCCAGTGGGTGTTCGACAAGGCCGAAGTGTTCGGAGGCCAGACGACGCACCTGTCGCTCGTCTCGAGTGGCGCCGACGAGGTGGCCGCGATGACCAACGATGAGATCACGGCCGCGGCCCTGACGGAACTGCGCGAGGCGCTGCCGGACGCGCGCCATGCCGTACTGCGTCGCGCGACGGCCGTGCGTGAACGGCGCGCGACGTTCTCGCTCGCTACCAACGAGCCGCCGCGTCCCCACACCCGCACGCCGCTGCCCGGGCTGCTGCTGGCCGGCGACTGGATCGAGACGGGCCTCCCGGCTACCATTGAGTCGGCGGTGGTCAGCGGCCACCGGGCCGCGGCGGAAGCCGGGAACTGAGTTTTCAGTTATCAGTTATCAGTTCAAAGCACGGATCGAGCCAGGATCGGGCAGGATGCCCCCTTTGAACTGAACACTGACAACTGATAACTACCCGTATCACCATGCAGTCCGTCATCGCGCACTACCAGGAGATCGCCCTCAAGGGCCGGAACCGCCCGTGGTTCCTGCGCCGGCTGGTGCACAACGTCGAGGCCGCGCTTGCCGACCTCGACGTCCGGGAGGTCCGCACACCGATGGGGCGCCTCGAGATTCAGCTGGGCGCGGACGCCCGTTGGGTCGACGTGCGCGAGCGGCTGCGCCGGGTGTTCGGCCTCGCGAATTTCGCGATGGCGGGCCGCGCGCGCCTGGATGTCGAGGACATTGCGCGCTCGATCCTGCGCGACCTGCCGCACGAACCGGTGGACGGCTTCCGTATCGCCGTGCGGCGCGCCGACAAGCGGTTCCCGATCCCGTCTCCCGTTCTCGAGCGAGAGCTGGGCCGCCGTGTGCAGGAAGCCCGAGGCTGGCCCGTGCAGCTCAAGCGCCCGCCGTTCGTGATCTGGGTGGAGATCCTGCCGCAGGAGGCGTTCTACTACTTCGGGAAGGAACCTGGGCCCGGAGGGATGCCGAGCGGTACATCCGGACGCATTGCCGTTCTGCTGTCGGGCGGGATCGATTCGCCGGTGGCGGCCTGGCGCATGATGCGCCGCGGGTGCAAGGCGACGCTCATCCACTTCCACAGCTATCCGTTTCTGTCGGTGACCTCGCAGGACAAGGCGCGCGAGCTGGCGCGGATCCTCACCCAGTACCAGCTTCGCTCGCAGCTCCACCTCGTTCCGTTCGGCGAGCTGCAGCGGCAGGTCACCCTCAGCGTACCTGGCCCCATGCGGGTGGTCGTCTACCGCCGCCTGATGCTCCGCATCGCCGAGGCCATCGCGCACCAGACGCGCGCGCGGGCGCTCGTCACCGGGGAGGTGGTCGGTCAGGTGGCGTCGCAGACGATCGAGAACATGACCGTCATTGCGCAGGCCACCTCGCTCCAGGTCCTCCGGCCGCTGGTCGGCATGGACAAGGAGGAGATCACGGCCGAAGCGCACAGGCTCGGCACCTATCCCGTGTCGATCATTCCGGACGAGGACTGCTGCACGCTCTTCACGCCGCGTCATCCGCTGACACGGGCGCGGCTGGCCGACGTCCTCGCCGTCGAATCCGCGCTCCCGATAGGCGACATGGTGCGCGCGGCGCTCGACCGCACGATCGTGGAGCGCCTTGCCTGCCCGGTGGTACAATCCAAGGTTCTGACCGCGCCTGTGTAGACAGGCCGCCTTTCATTCTGATCCCCAGAGGCTCGCCCATGGTGTTTGGATCCGTTCAGGAACTCGCCGACGCCCTCGCCCCGAACGCCGCAGTCACGGGCGATCAGATCGCCGTCAGCGGGGTCCCGCCGGACGACCTCGTGGACCGGCTTGCGCATACGGCGGCCTTCGGCGCCGATCCGGAGATCAAGGGGACGGCTCGCTGGGTGATCCTCCACCTGGCCGCGCACGCGGGCATCCGCTTCGCCTCCGTGCACGACCTCTATATGGCGATGGGCCGCGGCGATGCTGGAGGCTTCACCGTGCCGGCCATCAACGTACGGGCCATGGCCTACGACACCGGCCGCGCCGTGATGCGTGCGGCGAACCGTCTCGACGCCGGGGCGTTCATCCTCGAAATCGCGCGCTCGGAGATTGGCTACACCGAGCAGCGTCCGCACGAGTACGCGGCCATCATGGCTGCCGCCGCCCTCCGTGAGGGCTTCCGTGGTCCGATCTTCCTCCAGGGCGACCACGTGCAGGTCAACGCGAAGAAGTACGCCAGCGACGATCGCGTCAAGGAGCTCGACACCCTGAAGGCGCTGATTCTGGAGGAACTGGCGGCCGGCTTCTACAACATCGATATCGACACCTCGACCCTCGTCGATCTGGACAAACCCACCCTCGACGAGCAGCAGATGGTCAACTGCGGCCTGGCGGCCGAGTTCACGGCGCACATCCGCGCGCACGAGCCTCCCGGCATCACCGTCTCGGTCGGCGGGGAGATCGGCGAAGTCGGCGGCAAGAACTCGGACGTCCACGAACTGCACGCCTTCATGCGCGGCTACAACGCTGCGCTGGCCACGAAGGGCGAGTCGCTCGTCGGCATCAGCAAGATCAGCGTCCAGACCGGCACGGCGCACGGCGGCTTCGTCGGCGCCGACGGCAAGGTCCAGGGCGACGTCAAGCTGGACCTGAAGGCGCTCGAGGAGCTCTCGTCGGTGGCACGCACGGAGTACGGACTGGCCGGGGCCGTCCAGCACGGCGCCTCCACGTTGAGCGCGGATCTCTTCGACGCCTTTCCACGGGTGGGCGCGTGCGAGATTCACCTCGCCACGAACTTCCAGAACATGGTTTACGACCACCCGGAGTTCCCCGCGGATCTCAAGGACGAGATGTACGCCTGGGTGCGCGAGCACGCGCAGGAAGAGAAGAAGCCCAAGGATACCGACGAGCAGTTCCTCTACAAGGCCCGCAAGAAGGCCATTGGGCCCTTCAAGTCGAAGCTGTGGAACCTGCCCGCCGGCACGCGGGCGGCCATCGGCAAGTCACTCGAGGATCAGTTCGCGTTCCTGATGGGCAAGCTCAAGGTCAACGGCACCCGCGAGGTCGTCGAGAAGTTCACGACGGCCTTCGGCCCCCTTCCGTCCAGGGAGGACGCGGAAGCCGCCGCCGCCGGCACCATCACTGCTGCCGAGCGGAAGGCCGAGGGGCTGGCGGACTGAGGTAGTCACGCAGCGCTTCCCGTGTGCTCCGGAACGCCAGGTCATCCCACGGCAGCGTGCCGGTGTCGAAGGCCCGGGCCTCCAATCCCTCATCGTCGGTGGCCAGCTCCCCCCTCGTCCAGGTGGCGGCATACACCACGATGATGGGCGTCCGCCCCGCATAGGAGTAGATATTCACCAGCCGATCGAGGCGGATTTCGACGCCGGCCTCCTCGCGCGCCTCGCGGAGGGCGGCCATCTGGATCTCCTCCCCGCGGTCCACGTAGCCGCCGGGAAACACCCATTTCCCATAGCCGGGCTCGATGGCGCGCCGGACCAGCAGGATGCGGTCGTCAGGCATCCGGATGATCGTACCCACGGCGATCTTCGGGTCGAGATAGAAGACGAAGCCGCAACCCTGGCTGGTACAGACAAGGCGCTTGGGTTCGGTGGTCTTCAGCACACGCGGCTCGAGCGCGCTCCCGCACACGGGGCAGAATCGATAGGGGGGCGTCGTGTCGTGGGAATGCATCGGGACAGTTCAAAGTTCAAAGTTGGAAGTGCCACGGGCGTCGTTGCGGGCCACCCGGATCCCCTCCGCAAGTATAGAATCCTCGTATGTCGATCCTGAAAGTGGCGCGCATGGGGCATCCCGTCCTGCGCGAGAAGGCCCGGCCCGTCGAGAAGGCCGAGTTCAGGGATCCCGCCTTCCAGAAGCTCGTCGATGACATGATCGAGACGATGCACGAGTATGCGGGAGTAGGGCTGGCGGGGCCCCAGGTCCACGAGGGGCTGCGCCTGTTCGTGGCGCTCCTCGACGAGGGCGACGATGCCGTGGCGATCGTCAATCCGGAGATCACGGTGGTCGGCGACGAAGTGGTGGAGGGCTGGGAGGGGTGCCTCAGCATCCCCGAGATCCGCGGCCTCGTGCCCCGCGCGTTCCGGATCACCGTGAGCGCCTTCGATCGGCACGGCAAGCGGATCCAGCTCGATGCCGCGGATTACCCGGCGCGGGTGATCCAGCACGAGACCGATCACCTCGACGGCGTCCTGTTCTTCGATCGGATGCGCGGCTTCGAGTCGCTGACGTATCTTGAAGAGTACGGCCGGTATCACGCACGCCGCGACGAGGACTAGGTGGCGATGCCCTCAGTCGCCTTCGACAGCGCGCCCCCGCGGATCACGCTGCGCACCTCGCCCACCGTGCCGTACGACGGCGCCATCGCCGCGGCCAGGACCTGCTACTCGCCGCGGGTGATCCAGCCGTCGGAGGTCACCGACGCGCAACGGGACTCGATTGGGCCGCTCACCTTCGAGGGCGGCCACCACACGGTGTTTCAGCACGCGCACTTCGAGTTCGGCATGGAGAACATCTCGCGCCAGTTCGTCTGGAGCGTGCTCCACGCCTATCCCTTCTACAACTCCGAGCAGTCGAGCCAGCGCTATGTGAAGCTGCGCGAGCCGCGCGCCTTTCTGCCGCCGCTCGACGGCGAGGCCCGCGACGTCTACGAGCGCGCCATCGTCCGCGCGTGGGACGCCTACGAGGAGCTCTCGGCCCTTCTCAAAGACGATGCGTGGGCGATCCTGAAGGAGCTGCGCTACCTGCGTCCGTCGAACGGCGAGGCGCGGCACAAAGCCGTGGAGCGCGAGGCCGAGAAGAAGGCCATCGAGACGGCGCGCTACGTGATCCCGATTGCCGCCTTCACCTCCATGGTGCACACCGTGTCGGGTCTCGTGCTCCACCGCCTGCACCGGATGCTGAAGGCGGGAGACACTCCGTACGAGGCCTCGATGGTGATCGGGGCCATGGTCGATCTCGTGAAGGAGATGGACCCCATGTTCTTCGAGAAGGTGGGGCTCGAGACGCTCGACGGGGGCGATCTGCCGGAGGGAGGCTTTCCGCGCCCGCTGTCGTCGGGCGATCGCTTCGCGCGGGCCTTCGACCAGCGGCTCGCCGGACGCGTGTCCCGCCTCCGGGACTGGTCCACGCACGCCGAACCCGTCACCGCCGAGGCCGTGCGGTCCACCTTCGGGCTCACGCCGGAGGAGATGTCCGACGATGAGGCGATCGAGCGGGTGATGAACCCGGCACAGAACCGGTACCGCCTGGACATGCTCAACGTGTCGTATCACTCGCCGATGATGCGATCGCTTCATCATGCGAGCTACGTCTTCGAGAAGAAGCTGTCGCACACCGCCGACTCGCAGGATCAGCGGCACCGGATGGTGCCGGCGTCGCGGCCGTTGATGACATTTGCCGACACCACCGCCCCCGACTACGTCACGCCCCGCCTGATTCGCGGCAACCACCAGGCGTCCGCCGTCTTCCACAAGGCGATGGTGGACGCGTGGGAGGCGAAGAACACGCTCGTGTCGCTCGGCGTGCCGCTCGAGTTCGCCCTGTACGTGCTGCCGAACGCGGTCTCGCTGCGGTTGGTGGAGTCCGGGTCGCTCATCGCGCTCCAGCACAAGTGGACGCTGCGCACCTGCTTCAATGCCCAGGAAGAAATCTATCTCGCCTCGATGGACGAGATTGAACAGGTGCGCGCCGTGCATCCTCGGCTCGCCCGGCATCTCGGCCCCCCATGTGTGCTGCGGAACCGCATCGTGGCGCCACGGTGCACCGAGGGGACCCATTTCTGCGGCGTGCCGGTGTGGCTGACCTTCCCGCGCGCGGAGCGGCGCCTCTGACGTGACGCCCTGGGCCGCGCATCTCTACACGGCGCTCGGCGTCGGCGCGGCGCTCGGGGCGGCGCTCGCCGTTGCTGACGGCCGCTTTCGCGAGGCCTTTCTCTGGCTCTCCCTTGCCATCTTCATCGACGCCACCGACGGGTGGCTGGCGCGTGCGCTCCGCGTCAAGGAGCGGCTGCCGCAGTTCGACGGCGCCCGCCTCGACGACATCGTCGATTACCTGACGTATGTGTTCATCCCGGTGCTGTTGATGTTGCGGGCGGATCTGCTGCCGGAGGGCTGGGGTGCGGCGGCCGGGCTGGCGGTGTTGCTGGCCAGCGCGTACGGATTCGCCCGGGCGGACGCCAAGGTCAGCACCACGGAGCACTTCTTCACCGGCTTTCCGTCATACTGGAACATCCTGGCGCTGTACCTGTTCGTCTGGCGCCTGCCGCCCGAAGTCAACGCCGCGGTTCTGCTGGGGCTGGCCTGCCTGGTCTTCGTCCCTCTCCGGTACGTGTACCCGTCCCGTACACGCACGTGGCGCCCGTTGACGCTGGGATTGGGAGCCGTCTGGAGCGTGCTGTTGCTGACGATGATCTGGCGCCTGCCCGCGACCGACGGCCCCTGGCACGCGCTGTCGCTCGTGTTTCCGGTGTACTACGTCGCACTCTCGCTCTGGCTGCACCGGCGCCACGCACGCCAGGATCGCCGGGGCGGGACAGATTCACGACATCGCCAGATCATGAGATAGATCGCAAGATCCGAACATCGCCCCACTCAACATCACCACAGCACACCACCACATCACCACATCACCACATCACCAGATCGCAGCATCTTGTCCCCTCTCGCCATCATCTTCGTCACCGTCTTCATCGACCTGATCGGGTTCGGGATCATCATCCCGTTGCTGCCGTTCTATGCGGAGTCGTATGGCGCGAGCGCGCTGGCCGTCGGCCTGCTCGGATCGGTGTACTCGCTGATGCAGTTCGTGTTCTCGCCCATCTGGGGACGCTGGTCGGACCGGATCGGGCGGCGGCCCATCATCCTGATGGGCCTTGTCGGGTCCGCGGTGTCCTATCTGGTGCTGGCGCAGGCCGGGTCGCTCGCGCTCATCTTCGTGGCGCGGGTCATCGGCGGCATTGCCGGGGCGAACATCCCCACGGCTCAGGCCTACATTGCCGACATCACGACGCCGGAGAACCGGGCGAAGGGGATGGGGCTGGTGGGCGTGGCCTTCGGGCTGGGGTTCGTCTTTGGTCCGGCGATCGGCGGCGGCCTGAGCCGTTTCGGCCCCGAGGCGCCGATGTACTTCGCGGCGGCGCTGTGCATTGGCAACGTCACGGCCGCGTGGTTCTTCCTTCCCGAGTCCCGCAAGAGCGGCGGAGCGACGGCCAGGATCGGGCGCCTCGAGGCGCTCGGCCGCGCCGTGGCGCGCCCGCAGCTCGTGCTGCTGCTGTCGCTGTA
>CAZNOC010000127.1:0-12138 GCA_964574545.1 uncultured Bifidobacteriaceae bacterium
CACTGACGGAGGGGATGCCGTGGTCGGCGATGGCCTTGATCGTGCGCTCGAGCTTGTTGCGCGCCGTGGACAGACCGGGCACCAGCGGTGCCATCAGCACCGCCGCATCGACACCGGCATCGAGGAGCGCACGCGCGGCGCGGAGGCGCTGCATCGGGGCGGCGGTGCCAGGCTCGAGCACTCGCCAGGCCTCGTCGTCCACCGTCGGCACGCTCAAGTACACACGACAGCGCGCGTGTGCGCCGTATGCCTGAAGCACGTCGATGTCGCGCACCACCATGGGTCCCTTGGTGACGAGCCCCACCGGTGTGCCCGCGGCGGCCAGCGCCTGGAGGGCGCCGCGCGTCAGCCGGTAGTGCCCTTCGATGGGCTGATAGGGATCGGTGGCGGTGCCGAGAGCGACCTGCTCCCTCGCCCACGACGGCTTCGCGAGTTCACGGCGCAGCACCTCGACGAGGTTCGTCTTGACGAGGATGACCGACGCGAAGTCGTCACCGGCGCCGAGCTCGAGCTGCGACTGGTAGCGTCGCGCGAAGCAGTAGTGGCAGCCGTGCGTGCAGCCGCGATACGGGTTGAGGGTCCAGCGAAACGGCATCCCTTCGACGCGGTTGAGCGCAGACCGGCACCGCACCTCCTGGTACGTCGCGTGGTCGGCCAGGCGTTCGGCGTCGGTGAGGGCCGCAACGCCTCCCGCCTTCACGCAACTGGCCACCTCGCGCATGGTGGGACGGACCGGGTGGATCTCGAAGAGTAAGGGCGCTGAATCCATGACGGTTCCGGAACAAATCCGACCCCATCTCATTATTTCGCTTTTTATTCGCCTGTCAAGACGGGAGCGTCGCCATCCGGTATCCCAACGCCGCCGCCGCGCGCCGCGCCGTCCGGTCACCACACGTACGCCAGAGCGAAGCCAATCTGGAGGACGAACATCATGCGGTACATGTGCGTCCACGAAACGTGGTTGGCTTCTGCCGCCAGATCCTCGGGACGCCGGAGCATCAGGTGGCACACATAAAGGCCGTAGACGGCCACCGACACGCCGAGCGCGTGCAGCAACCAGAAGTGGCCGGTGAGGATGCCGAGCCAGGCGCCAACCGGGATCAGGAGGAACGGAGCGACGAACGAGGGCGAGATGAGCCACGCCGCACGGCGCACGCCGTACTGGTTGGGCAGCGTCCAGCACCCGCCCTGCCGGTCGCCCTCCATGTCCGCGAAGTCCTTGGTGGTGGACGCGCCCAGCAGGAACAGTCCGAAGATGGCGCCGATGTACCACGGCTCGATCCCCGCCATCGTCTTCACCGACGCCCAGCCGGCCACCTTCAGTAGCACCCCTCGCGGAACGGCGATCGTCACGTTCGCCCACAGCCCCAGCCGCTTCGTGCGCAGCGGTGGCACGGAATAGGCGACCGTGATGATCGTGGCGACGACGACGATCCAGAAGCATTCGCGACGGCCACCCGGTGCGACCATCCAGGCCAGCGCCCACGCGATGGCATAGGCAGCCACGGTGAACGCCCACGCCTCACGCGTCGTCAGCCGTCCGCTTGGCAGCGGCCGTGCCGGCTTGTTCACCCGGTCGATCTCGAGGTCGTAGATCTGATTGAGCGCGTTCGAGGCCGCGTTCAGGACGGCAGCCATCACGGCGCCGAGCGCTGGGAACGCGAGGACCGCCCACGTCCACGGCTCCACAGGAGCCGCGCCGATGGCGGTGATGCCTCCCGACAGGAACCCGATGGCCGGCGCGAGCAGCGTGAACGGACGGCTCAGCTCGATGTACAGCGCAGGGCGCATCGTCATGCCGGCACGGGCCCGATCAGGCGCGGGCCCGCCCGCGCCAGTACTCGAGCAGGTGGTCGAGCGTGTCGTCGGTCGTGAAGGCGGGGCGCCATCCGGTGTCGGTCTCGATCCGCGCAAAGCTGCCCACCATCAACGGGACGTCGTTCGGTCTGAACCGCGCCGGGTCCTGCACGACACGGACGGGGACGCGGGACCGGGCCACCAGGCCGTCCAGCAACGTACGAATCGAGACGGCCCGGCCCTGGCACACGTTGTACGGGATGCCGGGACGCCCGTGCGCCATCATGGCGGTGTAGGCGCGGACGGTGTCGCGAACGTCCATCAGGTCCCGTCTCGCCTCGAGGTTGCCCACCGCGATCTCCGCTGGGAGGTGTCCTGCCTCGATGAGCGCCACCTGCCGCGCGATGCTCGCGGCCACGTACGAGGGATCCTGCCGCGCGCCGATGTGGTTGAACGAACGGGACACCAGCACCGCGAGCCCATCCTCCTGTGCCGCACGTCGTGCCAGCAGTTCCTGCGCGAGCTTGCTCGTGGCGTACGGACTGGCGGGGCCGAGCGGGGAGTCCTCGGTCAGGACGTCGTCACTCGACCGGTAGACGGTCGCCGAGCCCGTGACGAGGATGCGGGCGCGGCTGCGGATCTCGCGCATGGCTTCGAACAGGTGATGCGTGGCGAGCACGTTGAGCGCATAGGTGTCGTGTGTGCTGGACCACGACTGGGCGACGTGGGCGGCGCCGGCGCAGTGATACACCTGGGCCGGTCCCACTGCGGCGATCGCGTCGTGCACGCGACGCCGCTCGAGCAGTTCGACTTCCATCCACCGGACGCCCGGGGAAGAGGCCGGCCGGGGCGAGGCAGCCGGCCGCCGCCAGGCCACGACGTCCACGCCATCGGCGGTGAGCCGTTCGACGAGATGGCTGCCGACGAACCCGGCGGCGCCGGTCACCAGCACGCGCCCCGGCATGCCCTCAGGAGCGCCGGCCGTACTGGGCCTCGTAGTACGCCTTGAACTTCGGGTCGGCCTCCTTGATCGGCCGCCACCACCACTCGTTCTCACGGTACCAGCGCACGGTGTCGCGCAACCCGGCGGCGAAGTCCATGTCGGGCGCCCAGCCCATGGCCGCGAGCTTGCCGGTGTCGAGCGCGTAGCGCCGGTCGTGACCCTGCCGGTCCTGCACGGGCTTGATGAGCGAGGTGGGCTTCTCGAGAATCGACAGCAGATCGTGCGTGAGGTCCACGTTGCGCACTTCGTTGCCGCCGCCGACGTTGTACACCTCGCCGTTCGCGCCCTCGTGGATCAGCAGGTCCAGCGCGCGGCAGTGATCCACGACGTGGAGCCAGTCGCGGACGTTGCCCCCGTCGCCGTACAGTGGCACCTGCAGATCGTCGATCAGGTTGGTGACGAAGAGCGGGATCAGCTTCTCGGGAAACTGGTACGGCCCGTAATTGTTCGACGCACGCGTGATGATGACAGGCACGTCGTACGTGGCCCAGTAGCTGTACGCCAGCCGGTCCGCGGCCGCCTTGCTCGCCGAATAGGGGTTCCGCGGCTTGATCTCGTCGCCTTCGCGGCTGTGGCCCTCGGCCACGCTGCCGTACACCTCGTCGGTCGAGATCTGCACGAACCGTCGGAGGCTCGGCGCGCGGCGCGCGGCCTCGAGCAGCACGAATGTGCCCACCACGTCGGTGTGGATGAAGTCCCCGGCGCCCTGGATCGACCGATCGACGTGCGTCTCGGCGGCGAAGTGCACGACGATGTCGGCGGAGGCGACGAGGGGGGCGGCCGTGGACGCGTCGCAGATGTCGCCGTGGACGAACGTGTGCCGCGGATGGTCCATGACGTCGTGCAGGTTTTCGCGGCGGCCGGCGTACGTCAGCTTGTCGAGCGTCGTGACGTGCCAATCGTCATGCGCGCCGAGCGCGTGCCGGACGAAGTTACTGCCGATGAATCCCGCGCCGCCGGTGACGAGGACCTTAACCATCCTTGCGTGTCCAGTCATACGGGAGGGTGCCGTGGGGCTCGATCCGGAACTCGTCGGGGTCCTTGTAGTGGTACGGCTCGTTGGGCACGTTGACCACCAGCGACATCTCCGGGCTGATGCACTTCCAGCCATGGTAGACCAGGTTCGGCACCTGCACGAGCTGCGGGTTCTGGGTGCCGAGGAAGAACACGTTCACCGCCCCCCGGGTCGGCGAGTCGTCGCGCGTGTCCACGAGGACGAGCTTCACCATCCCGGCAATACAGGCGAAGTTGTCCACCTGGCGCTTGTGGTAGTGCCACGCCTTGACCACGCCGGGATAGGTGGCGGAGATGTAGACCTGGCCGAACGTCGTGAAGAGATCCGGCTCGTCGGCGCGCAGGATCTCCATCAGCCAGCCCCGCTCGTCCGGGATCTGCCGGAGGGCCTTGGTCTTCACGCCGGCGATGCGCGGGTGCGTGATCTTCGAGTCGGCGTACTGGACGGGTTCGCTCACGGGATGGGCCTCGGGGACCAGTGGATCTTAGCGGGTTTTGTCAGTAACGGGAACCACCGAAGGTGCCGAAGAAGTTCGAGAACGTTCCGATGCCCGCCAGGGTGAACGACAGGTTGAAACGGCGGTCACTGCGAATCGGGATGCTCGTGTTTTCGAAGGAATACGCCTGGTACTCGAACGCGATGCCGCAGCACTGGGCGTTGTAGAAGCCGATCCACCGCTGTTCGATCAGTGTCTGCCGCGTGACGTCCCAGTAGAAAGAGGCCGTGCCGCCCAGCCGGCCCTCGCGGAGGTTGAGCCGCGAGCTGCCCTGCAGGACGTTGTCGTAGGTGGACTCGGTGCGCCGGCGGCGGCTCCAGGTGAGCGACGCTTCCGCCGGCTGGCTGCGGACGTCGACGCCCGCGCTCAGGGCCTGGAGCGAGTAGTCGTCCGGGTCGAACTCCGCTCGCACGGCATTCGAGATCGTGGACGTCGGGCTGGCGCGCAGGATGGCCTGCAGCGGCGACAGCCGGCTCGGCCGGCGTGCCCCGAAACTCGAGGCGAAGTTCCTGTCGAACTGGCTCGCCAGGTCGTCGGTGTAGTACGACTGCTGGACGGTCAGGCTGAGCAGCTCGCGAGGCGCGGCCGACTGCTGTGACGCGTCCTCGCCGGCGGGTTCCTTGCGCACCAGCACGCGGTTCGTGAGGGCGTAGTTGAGCCGCGTGGCGCCGCCCACCACGAAGTCGTAGGAGCTGCCGAGCAGGGCGACACGGTCCTGGTTGTCGATGGACGTGGTGCGCTGCAGGGCAAAGCTCGGCTCGATGATGTGTTTCAGCCGGTCGGCGATGCGGTTGTTCGGCGTGAACACGCGACTGAACACCGGCCCGACGATTTCCGCACCCATCTGCGCGTATTGGCGTGCCAGGCCCACAGGCACCTGCTCGTTGGCTTCGTCGAGGCTCTGGCTGTACCAGGTGTAGCGGTAGGTGAGGTTGCCCGTCACGGCCAGGAACGGCGCGTTCAGCAGCGGCGCCCGCAGCTGCGGGATGAGGTCGACGCGGTTCAGGCTCCGATCGACGACCTCGTCGCCGCGGTGCTCCTCGTAGAGCGACCGCCCCGCATCGCTCTGCAGCGACACGAACAGGGGCAGCCGTCCAATCCGCCGGCTCGAGAGGCTGGCGGTCAGGCCCGGCGCCTGGCCGGCGATGATCGACTGGTCGGTCGAGTAGAAGAGTTCCCGGCGCTGGAAGTTACCGGCGACGTTCCAGCCACCCCAGGCGCCGCTCACCATGCCCTCGATGCTCCGCTGCGTGCTCGTCGCGCGGTAGACGTCGTGGTTGTACAGCTGCCGCACGTCGATGTCGGAAAAGTAGTCCACGCGGGCGCGGGCCATCAGGCGGCCCGGCAGTTCCTGTGACAGGCTGCCGTTGACCTCGTAGCTCTGCCGGTCTGGCGTGTCGACGGGGCCCGACGGCGTCTCGAGCACCGAGACCTTCTCGGTGAGCCAGTAGCCGCGCAGCTGGCCGCTGGACGTCGGCGAGGCCTGGTACCGGTACTCGGTGCCCACGCCCTGGCCGCGAGAGAACATCCAGTCGTGGAACATCGTCGCGTCCTGGCTCCGGTTGATCGCCCAGAAAAAGGCATTGCTCACCGACTGGCCGCGGTAGGTGGAGTTGCCGTAGGTGGGCAGCAGGAATCCCGTGGCGCGGTCGTCGTCCTGGATCGGGTAGTAGAGGACCGGCAGGTAGAACACGGGCACGTTCTTGACCCGAATCACGGCGTTGCGCAGGATGGCGTAGTCGCCCACGCTGATCGTGGCCGATCCGGACACGACCTCCCACCGCGGCGTGGGCTGCACGCAGGTCGTGAAGCCACCGGAGGTCAGCCGGTAGCGCCCGTTGCCGAGCAGGTCGATCCGATCCCCGTAGAAGTAGATATCGGGTTCGAGCGTGCCGAACATGCTGCGGTCCGCGCGCTCGCCAAGCGAGGCCAGCCCCGAGGCCTCGTAGAAGGCGCCGGTGCGGTCCGCCATGTTGAAGTCCACGCGATCGGCCGCGATGCGCGCATCCGCGGTCTGGAACACCACGTTGCCCTCGGCCGTCAGCAGACTCGTGTCGGTGTAGACGTCGACCTGGTTGGCGAAGAACTTCTGGCCCCCGCACTCGATCTCGACCTGGCCGGTCAGGCGCCAGTGGTTCGCCGCGACCAGTTCGAGCCGGAACTGCTTGCTCAGATCGCAGCCTGGGATCTGCGCCGCTGACTCTCCGGCACCGGCGAGCAGGACGAGGCACAGGACGAGCAGGAACGGGAGTCGGCGCGTCAACCTCACCATCTTACGATGAGGAGCGCGCCGATCGCAGGCGGGCGCCGAGCGGCCCGACCAGGAAGATCGATCCCGCGACGGCGACACGGCGCCCGTGCGCGAGGGCGCAGTCCAGCGCCCGGTCGGGATCCGGCTCGGCCACGACCCACGGGGCGCCGAGGCGGGCGGCATCGTCCGCCAGCGACGCGGCCCGGCGTGTGCGCGGCGTGGGCGCCTCCGTCACCACCAGCGGGCGTGCGCGGGAGACGAGCGGTGCGAGGATCCCTGGCGCGTCCTTGTCTTCCATGACGGCTACGACGATTGGCAGGGACGCGAGCCCGGCATCCTCGAGGTATCGGGCCAGCGAGGCCGCACCGGCGGGGTTGTGCGCAGCGTCCAGCAGCACGCGCCGGTCGTCCGGGAGCGCGATCCATTCGAGGCGCGCCGGCCATGTGGCGTGCGCGAGGCCCCAGGCCACGGCGTCGGCCTCGAGGGCCGTGCCGGTTTGCAGGGCGAAGCACTCGAGGGCCCGCACCGCCACGACGGCGTTGGCCACCTGGTGCCGCCCCGCGAGACCAAGGGTGATCGGCGGATAGGCACCGACGGGCGTCGTCAGCGACATGGTGGCGCGGCCGTCGTTGAACGCGGTCTCGCACACCACACCTTCCATGGCCCACAGGATGGGCGCACCCGCCGCGTCCGCCGTGTCCGAGATCGCCCGCGCGGCCTCGGCGGCACACGGACCGACGACAAGCGGAACGCCCCGCTTGGCGATGCCGGCCTTCTCGAAGGCGATCTGCGCCAGCGTGGCGCCGAGGTGGCGTTCGTGGTCCAGATCGATCGACGTGATGACGGCTACGGATGGCTCGATCACGTTGGTGGCGTCGTAGCGCCCGCCCAGGCCGACCTCGATCACCGCGGCGTCCACCTGCGCCCTCGCGAACAGCAGGAAGGCCACCGCGGTGGCGACCTCGAAGAACGAGGGCTGCGCCTCGAGTTCCCGATCGTCGATCAGGCGATCGACCGTGGCGAGGACCTCCGCGATCGCGGCGGTCATCGCGGCTGTCGCGACCGGTGTCCCGTTGATGGCGAAGCGCTCCTCGAGCCGATCGAGATGGGGAGACGTGTAGCGCCCCGTGGCGTGCCCGGCAGCTCTCAGCGTGGCGTCGATCATCGCAGCGACCGACCCCTTGCCATTGGTGCCGGCGAGGTGGAGGGACGGGACCGCGCGCTCGGGGTGTCCCAGCGCCGCGCAGATCCGCCGGGCCGGCTCCAGCCCCAGCTTGATGCCGAATCGCTCGAGGTCGAACAGCCGTTGAACGGGATCCATGGCCGTCGCGGCCTCGGCGCCCTACGGCCCCGGGGCCAGGTTGGTGCCCATGAATCGGAGCGTCCGGCCGATCAGCGTGCGCATCTCGCGCCGGTCCACAATCAGATCCAGCATGCCGTGTTCGAGCAGGAACTCGCTCCGCTGGAACCCGTCTGGCAGCATCTGCCGGATGGTCTGCTCGATGACCCGCGGCCCCGCGAAGCCGATGAGCGCCCTGGGTTCGGCGACGTTCAGATCGCCGAGCATCGCGAAGCTGGCCGTGACGCCGCCCGTGGTCGGGTCGGTGAGGACCGAAATGTACGGGAGCCCTGCCCGATCCAGCCGGGCGAGCGCGCCCGCAATCTTCGCCATCTGCATGAGCGACAGCGCGCCTTCCATCATGCGGGCGCCCCCCGAGCACGACACGATGACCACCGCCAGGCGCCGCGCCAGCGCCAGTTCGATGCCGCGCACGATCTTCTCGCCGACCACCACGCCCATACTGCCGCCGATGAACCCGTACTCCATCGCGGCGACCACCGTCTCGATGCCCTCGATCCGGCCGACGCCGACGATCACGGCATCCTTGCGGCCGCTGGCCCTTTGGCTGGCGGCCAGGCGGTCCTTGTAGGGCTTCGTATCGGTGAACGTGAGGGGGTCGTTCGATTCCAGGCTCGGATCACGCTCTTCCCACTGCCCGTCGTCGAACAGCGCGTCGAGCCGCTCGACCGCGCTCAGGCGGAAGTGATGCGCGCACTTGTGGCACACGCCGAGGTTGGCGGTCAGGTCCTTCGTGTAGAGCACCGTCGAGCAGTCAGGACACTTGACCCAGAGGCCTTCGGGGACGCGGCTCGCCTTGTCGGGAGCCACGATGGGCTTGCGCGTCTTCTTGAACCACGCCATGTCCTCTCAGGATACAGGAAGTGACGGGGCGCCAGGCAGGGCGTCCGTCAGCCTGTACGGGGTACGTAGTACTGCGTGCCGCGTCCCATCGTCCGGACCTGCCGGATGAGGTCGTCGACGGCTGCGTCGCTGTGGTCCGGCGCGAACTGCGACGTTTCGACGACGAGGAGCGGCGTGGCGGTGTAGTGGAAGAAGAAGTGCTGGTAGGCCTCGTTCAGCTCGCGGACGTACTCGGCGCTCGGCCGCGGCGTCTCCCGCTCCGGATCCGGTTCCTGTTCGCGGAGCCGCTGCAGCAGCACTTCAGTGGGCGCCTGGAGGCAGATCACGAGATCCGGTGCCGGGACGTCCCGCGCCAGCAGGTCGTACAACCGCTGGTAGATGAACAGCTCGTTGTCGTCCAGGTTCAGGTACGCGAAGATCTTGTCGCGATCGAACACGTAGTCGCAGACGGTGGTGCCCGAGAACATGTCGGACTGCCGTAGCGTGCTCAGCTGGCGGTGACGGCCCAGCAGGTAGAACAGCTGCGCCTGCAGGGCCGCGCCAGGTCGATCCGCGTAGAAGTCCGCGAGGAACGGGTTCTCCGTCTCCTCGAGCAGCGGCGTGCCTTCGAGCCGTGCTGCCAACTGCCGTGCCAGACGCGTCTTGCCGACGCCGATGGGGCCGTCGATGGCGATGTGGTGAAACGGCACGGCCGCGCGAGTATAGTCACCGCCCGACGCCGGACGCAAGCCGGCGCCGGGCGGATGGGGGCTGCATGGTATCGTTACGGCATTCAGCATCCTGCCGGTCTGCTGCCCATCGCCCGTTGAGGTCCAGGTGAGAATCGACCGCATCGAAGTCCGCTTGCTCAGGCTGCCGCTCGTGCACTTCTTCGAGACCAGCTTCGGCCGCAGCTACGACCGCACCTTCATCCTCGTGAAGGTCGAGGGTGGCGGGCAGGAGGGCTGGGGCGAATCGGTGGCGGAGGCCAATCCGTACTACAGCGCGGAGACCGTCGAAACGGTCTGGCACATCCTGACCGCATTCCTGGCGCCGCGGGTGATCGGCGTCGAGTTCGCGCATCCGCGCGAGGTGTTCCCCGCCCTGCGGGCCGTGCGCGGACATCACATGGCCAAGGCGGCGCTCGAGATGGCGGCCTGGGATCTCTACGCCCGCCTGCAGGGCGTCCCGCTCCAGGCCGTGCTCGGCGGCACCCGGACCCGTATCGCGTCCGGCGTGTCCATCGGCATCCAGGACTCGCTCGACGAGCTCGCCGCGAAGGTGGACACGGAGCTGGCAGCCGGCTACCAGCGGATCAAGATCAAGATCAAGCCAGGGTGGGACGTCAATGCCGTGGAGATGCTGCGCGCGCGTTTCGGCCCCATTCCCCTGATGGTGGACGCCAACGCGGCCTATACCGTGGACGATGGCCCTCACCTGGCCGCGCTCGATCGCTTCGACCTGATGATGATCGAGCAGCCGCTCGAATACGACGATGTGACGGATCATGCGGTGCTGCAGCGCCAGCTGCGGACGCCGATCTGCCTGGACGAATCCATTCACACCGTGCGCGTCGCCCGCGATGCGATCGACGCCGGGGCGTGCCGCATCATCAACATCAAGCCCGGCCGCGTGGGTGGCCACCTGGAATCCATCCGCCTCCACGACCTCTGTGCGGAGCGCGGCGTTCCCGTCTGGCACGGCGGGATGCTCGAGTCCGGTATCGGGCGCGCGCACAACATCCATCTGGCGAGCCTGCCGAACTTCACGCTGCCCGGCGATATCGCGGCGAGCCGGCGCTACTACGCGCCGGACCTGATCGATCCGCCGATCGAGGTGGCGCCGGACGGCACGGTGGCCGTTCCCGACGGACCGGGCATCGGCGTGCGGCCGGTGCCGGAGCGGATCGAGCAGGCCACGCTGCGTCGCATCGAACTGGACGCGCGCGCCTTCGCGGCGCAGGCGCCGGAGTGAGGTCCGGGATGGTGCGGCGTGTGAAGGCGGCGCTGCTGATGACCGGGGTGGTGGCGGCCGGCGCCTGTGCCAGCCTGCCTCCCGGTGAGGCTCCGGCCGCCCCGCTCTCGTACGACGCGAAGATGGTGGCGCTGCTCCAGCTCGAGGATCAGCGCGTGCTGCGTCCACCGGAGGCCGAGCGCCCTCCGCCGGTGATGGCCCCGGCCGGGACACGCGCGCCTGCGGTGCCGCCGCCGCCAGACCTGCTCTCGCTGCTTCACGATGACGAGGCGCGGGTGCGGCGACGCGCGGCGCTGGCGGTGGGGCGCGTGGGCCTGGAGGAAGGCGTGGCGCCGCTGGCCGGTCTGCTGGCCTCCGACCCGGACCCCGACGTGCGCAAGATGGCCGCATTCGCCCTTGGGCTGATCGGTGAGGCCTCGGCTGCGGACGCGCTCGTGACGGCGCTCGCGAACGATGAGCCTCGCGTGCAGGGGCGCGCCGCCGAGGCTCTCGGGCTCATCGGCCATCGTGCGGGGGCTGAGGCCGTCAGCGCGATGATGCGGGCCCATATCGCGACCGGCGTCCTTGCCGGGATCCTGCCCGATGATCTCGGCTATCCGAAGGACCCTGAGGTTGAGGCGGTGCGCCTCGGCGCGTACGCGCTCGTCCGGATTGGCGACTACGAGGCGCTCGCCCGTGCGCTCATCGACCCCTCGGGCCGGCCCGTGAGCGAGTGGTGGCCGGTGGCGTATGCGCTGCAGCGGATTGGGCATGCGTCCGCGGCGCCGGTGCTGCGCGGGCTGCTCGGCAGTGAAGGGCAGATCACCCGCGCGTTTGCGGCGCGCGGCCTGGGGATGCTGAAGGATGCGCAGGCGAGCGCGCTGCTGCTCGACGTGGCCGCTGACGACCGCGCTCCGCACGCCGTCCGAATCCAGGCCATTCGCGCGCTGGCCGAGATGGGCGAACCCCGCGCCGAAGCGCCGCTCGTCACGCTGGTCGTCTCGCCCGACACGCCGTCCGCACTTCGTCTGGAGGCCGCGACGGCGCTTGGGCGGGTCGGCGGTCCGGCGGTCGTCGACCTGCTGCTCGACCTGTTGACGGACCGCGCGCCGGCGATGCGCGCCACCGCCCTCGACGCGCTGGCGCGTCTCGATCCCGACACGTTCATGGCGGCGATTTCCGGATTGGCGCCAGACCCGCATTTCAGCGTGCGTGCGGCCCTCGCGCGCGCGCTCGCGCGGCTGCCGGCCGAATCGGCGGCCCCTCGCCTCGAGGAGCTGGCCGGCGATGAGGACCAACGCGTGGTACCGGCGGCGCTCGGCGCGCTCGCGGAGGTGGGCGCCGCAGGCGCCGGCGAGCGGCTGCTGGCCGCGCTCTCGGCCGATGATCCAGTCGTGCGTCAGGCGGCCGCCCGCGGCCTGGCGGCGCTTCGCACCCCGGG
>CAZNOC010000128.1:0-12029 GCA_964574545.1 uncultured Bifidobacteriaceae bacterium
TGACGGCGTGGATGCGGCTCAACGCACGGCTCCGGATGCCGCTGGCCGGGCGGCCGGGTCCCGATCGCGCCGACGAGTATCACTACTACCAGGCGCTCGTCGGCATCTGGCCGGTCGAGCCCGCCGATGCGCCTATCCCCAACGTGGCGCCTCCCGGACTCGAGACGCGCGTCGCCGACTACATGGTGAAAGCCGTCCGGGAGGCCAAGGTGCGATCGAGCTGGCTGCGCCCGGACGAGGCGTACGAGCAGGATCTCCGTACCTTCATTGGCGACACGCTGTCGGGTGCGGGCGCGCGGGCGTTCCTCAAGCGGTTCGTCCCCTTCGCCCGTCTTGTGTCCGAAGCCGGCGCGGCCAATGCGCTCGCGCAACTCATCCTCCAGATTGGATCCCCCGGCGTACCCGACATCTATCAGGGCGCCGAAGGCTGGCAGCTTCACCTCGTGGATCCCGACAACCGCGGGGCGGTGGATTTCGGTGCGCTTCACGACGCATTCGGCGGGCTCGAACCGTGGATTCACCGCGCCGAGGCGAGCCCGGAAGCTGACGCGGAACTCGAGGCCTTCGTGCGGGACGTGGCCGGGGCCTGGCCGGACGGGCGCATCAAGCTCTGGGTCACGGCGCTGACCCTGCGTCATCGTCAGCGTCACCCGGAGGTCCTGCTGGATGGCGAGTATCTGCCACTCTTTCCGGATCCGGCCGAGGCGAGCGTCGTGGCGTTCGGCCGGCGTTCGGGTGCGCACACGGTGGTTGTCGTGGCCGCCCGACACGTCGCCCGCCCCGCCGGGGGACGTTGGCCGGTCGGCGACGTCTGGGGTGACCGTGGCCTTGTCCTGCCGGGCCATCAACCAGGGCTCACGTGGTGCGACCGGTTGACGGGCCGCAGTCTCGTGCCGTCGGGCGATGGGCGGGTCGGCCTCCGGGACATCCTCGCGCTCCTGCCGGTGGCCTGGCTGGAGACCTCGGCTTCTCGAAGGGCTTGAGCCTCGTCGTGCCGACGTGCTAGGGTGCGGACTCCATCGCCGCCCGGCCGTCGAGTCGCGTCACGAGGTGCTCCATGAAGGCCGCATCACGTTGCCCCGGCGTCTTGCTGCTGGTTCTCGTCACGACGGCATCCCTCCACGCTGATGCGGCGCAGGAACCCGGGTTTCACGACGTTCCAATTCCGGGAGGCATCGCGGCGCTCGCCCCGCTCGGCCTGCCCGCCGAGATCGAGCGGGGGATGGTTCTCCCGGAGCTTGCCCGCACTCTTTACGATCCCGCCGAACGCCGCGACGCTCAGCTGGCCGAAATCATCAGCTTCTTCTCGCTGATCGAGGAGTTCAACAACACGTGGCTGGCCCGGGTGCCGGCCGACGGTGTGTCGCGAGAGATGACGAGCACCCGGCAGGGGCGCGATCGCGTGAACGCCGTGTTCGAACAGCTCGGGCTCCGCTTAAGGCAGCGCCAGCGCGTGTATGCGGCTGAAGACGCCGACGGGCGCACCGCTGCCGCACGGCGCGACGTGATGGCCCGCGCGGGCATCGACACTGCACAACTGGCCCGCGCGTTCAACGATGGAGAGCACGTTCGCCCGGTCGTGCCGGTGGATGTCGTGCCGCTGCCAATCTCCGGCGGCGCCCTCGCGAGGGCGTTTTATCAGAGGCAGGTGCCCACGCGCGCTCTGTTCGGCGAACTGCTGGCCGACCGGCGTGCGATGCTCGTTCTGTACGGATTGACCGCGCTCGACCGGGAGACCCTGGCGTTTCTGGAAACCGACCCCGACCTGCTGGGGCGGTTGTACCGGGACACCCCGGGCGCGTTCGCCGCGTATGGGCGAAGCCTCGCGGTGAGTGGGGGCGAGGTCGTGCTGCCCGGTCCTCCCGCGGCGCGCTCCCTGTGGCGCGCCATCATCGACGAGGACCCCGCGCGTCCAGATCGTTTCATCAGGGCGCTGTTCGGGCGGGAGAGCGGCCGTCTGGCGCTCTTCTACGACACGCTGGCCAATCTCGATCCCGCCCGTCAGCAGTTCGCCTTCGGTCTGTCGTTCCCGGATGCTCGCAGCCGCCCGGATCGGTTCCGTGACCTGTATGCGGCATTTGCCACGTTCGATCTGGCATGGAGCGTCGAGGACCAGCCCTTCGCACGGCGGTCGCACGAACCGGCGCTCATGCTGCAGCTCGTTCAGGTCGGTCCCGACGGGGGCTTTATCGGCCCGGCCTGGCGCCGGTTCTGGCAGGAGGCGCTCGGCGGCGTCGATCTGCCGGCCGATCCGGTGCGCGCTCTCCGTGACGCGGAGCGCGACGGTCTCGTCGAGGCCGCGTGGCTGGCCGGGCGGCTCGGACAGGACGCCACGCAGGTGCGCGGTGATCGGCTCGACCAGCTGCTGTTTGCCCAGCGTGTGTTCGCGAACGTCGAGGACGCCCTGCCGGACGCGCTCGTTGCCACCCGTGCGCTCGTGCGCTACCGCGCTGCGATGCTGACCCTCGAACGCATGGGCATCAACCGTCCCGCGACCTACGCCGCCGTGGCGCGTCACGCCGACGCGCTCGGCAACATCTCTGATCAGGTGCGGGCCACGCTGGCGCTGATTCAGTTTCAGGGCGGACTGGCGATCGTGGCTCAGGCCGTGCAGGCAGGCTCGCTCGATCGGGACAGCGCGACGCGCCTCATCGACGATCTCGCCGCACTCGGTTTGACGAACGACCGGTACCGAGCGGGTGTCATCGAGTGGATCGGGTCGGCGCTCGTGCCGGCGCTTCCCGAACACGAGGGCACCGGCAACGACGTTATCGAAGCACGCTTGGTGGCCGCGCTGGCCGGTGCGACACGAGACGCCGATGCGCCGGCATTCGAATGGGAAGGCGAGCAGCTTCGGCCTGCGATTGGCCGGCTGGAGTCGCAGCGCATCGCCGCCGTGCGCGAGAGACAGGGGACGTTGTCGATCGATACCGTGCTCCGGTTCACGCAGCTGGCCCGCGAGATCGAGCAGGGCGGGGCCACGCTCGACCTCGATCACGTCCGACGGCTCGCCGTCACGCTCCGTGAGATGGCGAGCGAACTGCGCCCCGCCAAGCCGAGCCCGCTCTACACCGACAGGCTCCCTGCGATGCGGCGACAGATCGATCGCGCGATCAGCGAGCTCGCCAAACTGACGCGACCCAGAGACCTGCAGCGGCTCCCGCGGATTGCCGCCCCGCTCCTCGAAACCGCCGATGTCCTGACGGCGGACGTGATCGGCTCCGTGGCCTACGCGCCGCATCTGGGCGACGCCGCCGGTGTCGTGATGCTGGGGGAAGACATGTCGAGGTGGCACGACTTCGGCGTCGAAGCGCCGATCCAGGAGGTCCGCCGGCGCGCGGCGTGGCAGCTCCCGCAGGAGGCGTCCGGCTCGCCTGGCGTACCGCGTCACCTGAAGGGGGCGATGCTCGGGATCGATCTGGGGCTCGCCCGAGTGCAGCTCCAGAGGCTCTCCACGGATCTGCCAGAGCGCCCGACCTTGTCGCCCAACGACATGTCGGCATTCGCCGAAAGCGTCGTGCTGCTCGCCCCGGACCGCACGACGGACGCCGATCGCGACGAGATTCGTGCGGCGCTGGCCCGCGGTCGCGCGCGTGTCACCGACGCCCTTCACGATGTGGACGCGCTCGAGTTGCTGGCTCAGGACGCCGGGATGGGCCCCTGGCGCCGTCGCGCGCTTCGCTGGATGGTTGCGAACGAGCCGGATCGGGTGGCGGAGATGTTCTCGCTCTCGGAGGTGTTCTGGCTCGGGGAGCCACGCCTGACGGCGGCGGACGCCTGGGGGGCGTCTCAGGCGTCGGTCAGCGGCTGCTTGTGCCTGCGGCTGCCCGCGCCCCTGCCCTGGGAGAGCCGCGCGGCCCGACTGGGTGCCGGTCTGCTAGGCTCCCACGCCCCAGATGTCCTCCTGCGCACGGCAGAGCTGCTTGCCGAACTGCAGGTTCCCGCGATGCTCATCAAGCCAGTGATGGCCTACGCGGCCCAGGCGCTCATCGACGGCGCCCGCTTGTGGCACGGCGAAGACTGGCGAGGGCTCATCCGTGGGGCGAAAGCGCTCTCCCGGGGACAGGTGGAAGACTTCGTCGCCGCACTGGTGGGTCGCAACCTCGTCGTCCCCGCCGAAGGCGCGCCTGCCCCAGGTCGCTGACCGCCGGAACCCGCCTCGGACGCCCGCGGCGCAGGTGAAGGCGACGGATCCGGAAGACCGGAAAATGCGTCCGACGGTCACACGAGTTCCCCGGAAATCAGTGACCGGCGGCGGTCCTCCGTCGTATGGACCTTCGGCCGGTACCCGCCGGTCTGCTGTTGCGAGCCGTTTGCCCGCAATGCGCGGTTCTGCAAGGCCTGGACTCGGAACGATGACGGGCCCAAGGGCGTGTCCTGGCGCGCGGCACTCGTCCGGACGCCCGGGGGGCCATTGGCGATGTGGCCCCCGGGCACCGGATATACTCGATCGTCGTCTGTAGTTGAAGGGCCCGGGCGGCGGCACTGACGCCACGCTGTGAAGGCCGTTGTGGTTCAAAGGAGCGATTCTGATGAGGCGAGTACTTCTGGCGCTGCTGTGCAGCCTGGCGCTTACCGCGCCGGCGTTTGCGCAGTCCACCGCCATCAATGGCACCATCGAGGGCGTGATCACCGACGAGACGGGCGCGATTCTGCCTGGCGTGACCGTCACGGTCACCAACCTGGGAACGGGCCTGGTCCGCGTTGCGGTGACCGACGCCCAGGGCTCATACCGGGCGGCGCTGTTGCCGCTTGGCAACTATCTCGTGCGCATGGAACTGGAAGGCTTCAGGGTTGTCGAGCGCTCCGGCGTCACGCTGAGCGCGGGCCAGACCGCTGTCGTGAGCGGGCAGTTGACGGTCGGCGCCGTGGCGGAGTTGATTCAGGTCTCCGCGGACTCGCCGGTGACGCAGCCGGCGAGCATTGATCTCGGGCGCACGATCTCCAGCGAGGAAATCACGAACCTGCCGAACGTGGCACGGAACACGTTCAACTTCGCGCTATTGCAGCCGAACGTGACGGGCTACGAGAACGAAGAGTTCGGCGCCACGCGCATGAACGCCAACGGCTCGCAGATGCGCACGAATTACCAGATCGACGGCGCCAGCGCGACCCAGAAGGATCGCGCCGGCCTGCGCATGTTCCAGCCGTCTGAAGTGATGGTTCAGGAAGTGAAGGTCACGACGAGCGGCTTCGCGCCCGAATTCGGCCAGACGACGGGCATGGTGTACAACGCCATTTCGCCGTCAGGCACGAACGACTTCCGAGGGCAGGCCAGCTACCGATTCCGGCGGCAGAGCTTCTCGTCCCGTCCATTCACGCTGTCGCCGACCGCGCGCAAGCCGGACACGCGGGTCGACAACCTGACGGGCGCCCTTGGCGGTCCAATCCTGCGTGACAGAGCCCACTTCTACGTGGGCTACGAGTGGCTCGAAAACGATCTGTCGGCCAATCGCACCATCACCGTGCCTCAGAGCACGGTCACGGCCCTTGGACTGCCGGCCTCGGCCTTCGGTGACGGCGTGATTCCGGCCGTGCAGTCCGTGAACATGTTCATTGCCAAGACAGACATGCAGGTGGGGCCTTCCAATCGCTTCTCGGCCCGGTGGTCGGTGTTCAACAACACGACGCCGGAGAACATCGGTGGCGGGTTGAACACCCGGCAGATCGCGACCGACTTCCAGGACCGGATGGATTCGGTGGGTCTGCAGTTGACGTCCACGATCGGACAGAACCTGCTGAACGAAGTCCGTGTGGCGTACGGACGGCGTGACAACCCTCGGGTCCCGAGCGCCGCATCGGGCAGCGGGCCGCAGATTCAGATCTCCGGCGTCGCCAACTTCGGAGGCCCCCCCACGCCCACCGAGTTCGTCCAGGAGTACTTGCAGGTCGTCGAGAACCTGACGTGGTATCGCGGCCGCCACAGCGTCAAGGTGGGATTCGACGTGCAGTTCATCGACGACTCCCGGCAGAACAACGTCCAGTCGACGTACGTGTTCCCGACGCTGGCCGCGTACCTCGCCGCTCAGAGCGGTGCCAACCGGTTCGGGTACACGCGCTTCACGCAGGCCGTGGGCGATCCGACCATCTCGTACTCGCAGCAGTACTACAGCTTCTTCATCCAGGACGACTTCCGGGTGACGTCGAATTTCAAACTGCTGTACGGAGTGCGCTACGATCTGTTCCGAGTACCGGACGCGGACTCGGCCGCGCCGTTCCCGGCGTCGCGCGACTTCCGCGTCGACAGAAACAACTTCGGTCCGCGAGTGGGGTTTGCGTGGTCGCTCGATGACGAAGCGCGCACGGTGGTGCGAGCCTCGACCGGCGTGATGTACGAGCCGCCTCTCGGGTTGTTCTACCAGGATGCGCTGCAGGAGAGCGGCGCTCCGCGGCTCCTGACGGCGTCGCTGACGCCCACGCAGGCGGGGGCACCGGCGTTCCCCGGCACACTGTCGAGCCTGCCGCCCGGTGTGACACCGTCGCGCAGCATCCGTGCGATCAGTGGGGACTTCGACACGCAGTACGCGCTGCTCACCAACGTCCAGGTCGAGCGCGCGCTCGGGAGCAACACGTCGATCGCCCTCGGCTATGTCAACTCAACGGGCCGCAACCTGCCCGTCGTTCTCAACAGCAACGTCGTGCCGACGGGTGCGACCCTTCCGGATGGCCGCCCGATCTACTCGCGAACGGTGAACGCCTCGACCCGTGTCGACCCGAACTTCGACACGATTAACGAAGTGCAATCGGCGGGCCGGTCGCAGTACAACGCCTTCACCGTGCAGTTCAACCGCCGTTTCAGCGCCGGGTTCCAGGCGCAGGCCTCGTACACGCTCGCCAAGGCCGAAGACGACGGCGTGGTCGGCGGGCGCTACGTGGTCGGCAGCACGGATGCCGCCGCGATCTCGGATCCGTCGAACCTGTCGCGCGACTACAGCGTCACGTCGTGGAACACAACGCACAGCTTCATCGCCAGCGCCGTGATTCGCCCCGAGGTGCGTGGGGGTGGCGTGGGGGCGATGCTGCTCAACAACAACCAGTTGAGTGTGATTGTCCAGGCCAACAGCGGACTGCCGTTCAACATCCGGTCGAACCGCGACCTCAATCTCGACGGCATCTCGGCCGACCGGCCGAACGGGGTGGCGCGGAACACCGGTCGGCTCGGCAACGTGTTCAACGTGGATGCACGTTACTCCCGGATCCTGCCCCTGCGTGCGCTCATGAAGGGCGAGTTCTTCGTCGAGGCGAAGAACGTGCTGAACCGGGAGAATGTCCGCTCCGTGAACGCGGTCGTGGCCACCGATCTGCTCGGCAATCCCCTTTCACCGATTCCGTCGTCGTTCCCTCGTACCAACGCGTATGAGGCGCGGCAGATTCAGCTCGGCTTCAAGTTCACCTTCTGACCGGACGCCGGTCGGGCAGCACATCCGCAGCCCGACCGGCGCCCTCAGCGATCGGCGATCGGCTTTCGGCTTTCAGCGTGCGGCCCGACCACCGGCCGAGATCGCGCGATGCCCGACTCCCGGCTCTTCGAGTGACAACTATGCGTAAGCCCCTCTTCCTGCTCCCCCTCCTGGCTCTCGTTGTCACGATTGCACCGGAGGCGCAGCACCGGCTTCAGCCGGTCTCGACGCTCGCGGGGCGGCCCGCGCTCGAGCTCGCCCTGCGCAAGCTCGACACCGTGGGCTCGCTGATGATGACGACGGCGCACCCCGACGACGAGAACAACGGGATGCTGGCGTACTACGGGCACGTGAGGGGGTTCCGCACGGCGCTCGTGACCGCCACGCGGGGCGAAGGCGGGCAGAACGAGATCGGGCCGGAGCTCTTCGAGGCGTTGTCGGTGCTTCGCACCGAGGAGTTGCTGGCGGCGCACCGGTTTGACGGCGCGGAGCAGTACTTCACGCGGGCCGTGGACTTCGGCTATTCGTTCAGCGTCGAGGAGACGCTGGAGAAGTGGGGCAGGGAGGAGATCCTCGGCGACTTCGTGCGCATGATCCGGACGATTCGCCCCGACGTGATCGTCGGGTTCGTGTTCGATGGCGAGGGTGGCGGCCAGCACCATCAGGCCTCCTCGCGTCTCACGCTGGAGGCATTCCGCGCGGCGGCCGACCCGGCGCGGTTCTCGGAGCAGCTTCGCGACGAGGGCCTTCGCCCCTGGCAGGCGAAGAAGTTCTACTACACGGCCGGCTTCGGCTTCGGGCCGGCAGCCGCCGGTGGACCTCGCTTCGGCGGCAGTGATGGCGCCTCGACGGCGCTGATGTTCCAGGGCGGCGACGTCTACGACCCGGTCCTCGGGCGGACGTGCAACGAAATCGGCGGCGAGGCACGCAGCATGCACATGTGCCAGGGCATGTCGCAGCTCCTGCCCCTCCCGCAGGGGCAGGCCCAGGGTCCGGGGGGCGTTCGCGCCTATCGCCTGCGCGACACGGTTCTGCCCGATGGCGTGAACCGCGCCGAGGCGGAGATGTTCGACGGAGTCGAGACCGAGCTGACCAGCCTTGCGGCCTTCGCCGGTTCGACGCCCCCCGGCGCGCTCGTGCAGGGCCTCACCGCGATCACGGGCCGGGTGGCCGAAGCGCGCGCCGGGTTGGCGCGCGACGGCAGTCATGCCGCGCTTGGGCCGCTGGCCGGGGGCCTTCGCGGAGTGCGCGCCTTGCGTGCGGACCTGGCGACGCTTGGGCTTGACGACGATGCGCGCTACGAGATCGACATGCGGCTCGCACAGAAGGAAGCGCAGTTCGCCGAGGCGGTTCGCCTGGCGGCAGACGTGCGTCTCGAGGCAATCGCCGCTGATGGCCTCGTCGTGCGTGGGCAGGCCGTGCCGGTGCAGTTGCTGATCGCCAACCGCGGCTCGGCAGCCGTCACCGTAGGCGCTTCCCTCAACGGGTTTCAGGCGGTGGACGGCCGCTGCGAGCCGGCAGGGATGGACGGAGGCGCCACGCGCGCCTGCCGCGCCACCGCCACGGTACCGGCCGACGCGCGGTTCACCGCCGCGCACTTCAGGAACGCGCCCGATGCGGCGCGGTTCCTGCTGGATCCCGACGTTCCGCACGGGCTCCCGTTCCGCCCGACGCCGTTCACGGCCACCTTCACGCTGACCGTGGGCGGCGAGACGTTCCCCGTCACGATGCCGGTGCAGTACCGGTCCGAAGGCAACATCTTCAGCGGCGAGAAACGGGCCGAGCTGCATGTCGTTCCGGCGCTGGCCGTGACGACGTCACCCGAGCTGGCAATCGTCCCGCTCCAGTCGTTGGCGCCGAAGGAGATCCGCGTCACGGTGACCAACCATGCGCCCGGCGAGGCCGCGGCGGATGTGCGCCTCGAGCTTCCGTCGGGCTGGCGTAGTACCCCGGCCAGCGCGCCGGTGCGCTTCGCGCGCGAGGACGAGGCGACGACGGTGCGGTTCGCCCTCACGCCTCCCGCGGGGATCGCGGCGGGCCGCGTGACGGTCAAGGCATCGGCGTACGCCGGTGAGCAGCGTTTCGATCAGGGGTACCAGGTGATCGAGTACCCGCACACCTCGCGCCGGCACGTGCTTCGCGCGCCGGAGGTGACGGTCAGCGCGCTCGACGTGCGCGTAAAGCCGAATCTCACGGTCGGCTACGTGATGGGCGTCGGCGACGAGATCCCGCCGGCGCTCGAGCAGATTGGCGCTCGCGTGGAGATGCTGTCGCCAGACCAGCTGGCCTGGGGCGACCTGGGCCGCTTCGACGTGGTGATGACCGGTGTGCGGGCCTACGAGCGCCGCGCCGATCTGCGCGCGAACAACCAGCGCCTGATCGACTACGCGCGGCGCGGCGGCACCGTCATCGTCCACTACAACAAGTTCGAGTTCAACCAGGCGCAGTATGGGCCCTATCCTGCCGAGGTCGGCCGCGATCGCGTCACCGACGAGCACTCGGCCGTCAACGTGCTCGTGCCGGAGCATCCAGTGTTCACAACGCCGAACCGCATTGGCGGCGCCGACTGGCAGCACTGGCGGCAGGAACGTGGCCTGTACTTCCTCGGGAAGCGGGACCCGCAGTACGTGGATCTGGTCGAGTTCGTGGAGCCGTTCCCGTACAACGCAGGCCCGAAGCGTGGCGCCCTTGTCGAGGCCCGCGTCGGCGAAGGCCGGTGGATCTACCTGGGTGTCGGACTCTGGCGCCAGCTGCCTGCCGGCACGGACGGCGCCTATCGCCTGATGGCCAACCTCGTCTCGCTCGGCACGGCCCCGGGGCCCGAACGCGTGACGATGGCTGGGCAGTAGGGCGAGAGATCGGCAACGCCTAACTAACCTTCCTCACCCTGACCCCGTCCAAGCTGCCAGAACGGCCGTATCGCGGCAGGCCGTGGCGTGCAGATCCGTAAGCGGCTGACGAAACCGGCTATTGTTGAGTTGGCCGGCGTCACGCTACGATCGCTCGTCCCGCGCGGAGGTAGCGCATGGTGGCTCACGTTCTGAGGCGGCTCGGGTTCGGCGCGTCAACGGCCGACCTGCAGTTCTACGCCGGCTTGTCTCCCGCAGCGCTCGTCGACCATCTGCTCGATTACGAACGCACTCCCGACGATGTGGATGGGCGCATCGGGCAGCCGGGGCACCTGACGGTGACCGGCGCGCGCGGCGGGCCGTTCTCGCCGAACTCGACCATCGGCGAGGCGCGGCAGCGCTGGCTGTTCCGCATGGTCCACTCCCGTCGTCCGCTCCAGGAGAAGATGGCGCTTTTCTGGCACAACCACTTCGCGACGGGCTATTCGAAGGTGGCCGGGGGGGTGACGGCGCCGCACGCCACCAAGATGATGGCCGCGAAGCCGTCGGAGGTGGCTGGTCAGCAGCGAGGACAGATCGAACTCTTCCGGCAGTACGCGCTCGGCAACTTCCGCGACCTGCTGATCGAGGTGGCGCGCGACCCGGCGATGCTGGTGTGGCTGGATGGCCGGCAGAACACGCGACAGCGTCCTCAGGATAACTTCGCGCGCGAGCTGCTGGAGCTCTTCACGCTCGGCGTCGGCCAGTTCACCGAAGCCGACGTCACGGCGGCCGCGCGCGTCTTCACTGGTTGGAGCATCCGCGTGGTCGGCGATCGTGCCGACCCCGATAACTCGTACTACGAGTTCGTCTTCAACCAGGGCCAGCACGACACCAACGCCAAGGACTTCTCGTTCGCCATCCCCGCGACGGGCGGCCGCACGATTCCGGCGCGCGCCGCGGGCGACGGCCAGCGGGACGGCCTCGACCTCATCGACGCGCTCGCGGGCAATCCGCTGACGGCCACGCGACTGTCGCGCAAGCTGTACGGCTATCTGATCGACGAGGTGAACGCGCCGGACGAGGGGCTGATCGCGTCGGCCGCCAACGCGTATCTCGGTGGCAACTTCAGCATCCGTGCGATGGTGCGGACGCTCGTGACGTCGCCGCGCTTCCTGTCCGAGTCTTCGAGACACGCGCACTACTCCTGGCCGGCGGAGTTCGTCGCGCGGGCGATTCGCGAGACGGGCTGGACGGGGCTGTCGGCCAACGCTGCCCTGACAGGCATGGCCAACATGGGCCAGACGCTCTTCGACCCGCGGACGGTGGCGGGCTGGCCGCCCGGCGCCCCGTGGTTCTCGACGGCCACGACGCTGGCGCGGATGAACTTCGCGGCAACGCTTGCCGGCAACCAGCGGCAGCGTCTCGTCGCCGACGCGCGTGCGCACGCCACCACGCCTGAGCTTCTGATCGACTACGTCCTCGAGCGGTACCAGCCGGCGACGCTGTCCGCCGACGCGTACGGCGCGCTGCTCGAGTACCTGCGCGACGGCGGCAGCTGGACGGGCAGCGACGCGCAGCTCAACGCCAAGGTGCCCGGGCTCGTGCGGCTCGTGGTGGGCGCGGCCGAGTACCAGTTCTCCTGAAAGGGCGCCATGCAGATCTCACGACGCGTGTTCATCCGCAACGGCGCCGCGGCCCTTGCCGTGGGCGTGACCGCGCCCGACTTCCTCACGGAGCTGGCGTGGGCGCAGGGCGCCTCGTCGCGTTCGCTCGTCGTCGTCTATCTGGGCGGCGGCAA
>CAZNOC010000129.1:0-9842 GCA_964574545.1 uncultured Bifidobacteriaceae bacterium
ACCACCCACCACCCACTACCCACTACCCACTACCCACTACCCACCACCCACTACCGGTAAACGAGAAACAGCACGTTCTCGAGCCCCTTTTCGAACCGCAGCATCTGCACCGACTCGGGGTTCGGCGTCGCCGAGTTGAGCATGATGATGTCGGGCTGCAGGGTCTTCGCCTTCTCGACCAGATCCTTCGCGCTGGCCTCCGAGACGCTGTACCCCCGTGTCTTCAGCACGTCGGTCAGGCTTCTCACGGTCGGGGCATCTTCATCCACCACCAGCACACGCTTGTGTGACTTCCGCTGCTCGAGCAGCGACCCCACCTCGCGGAAGAGCAGATCCGTGTCGATGGGCTTGGTCAGGTACCGATCGACGCCGAGGCGGAAGCCTCGCTCGCGGTCCTGCACGATCGACAGAATCACGATGGGAATGTCCATCGTGTCGGGATCGTTCTTGAGCACCGCCGCGACATCGAAGCCGTTCATTTCCGGCATCATCACGTCGAGCACGATCAGATCCGGCCGTCGCCGGCGGACGGCAGCCACGGCTTCGCGGCCGTTGGCGGCGACCTCGACCACATAGCCGGCCTCGACGAACTCCTGCGTCAGCAGCTCCCGGATGTTCGGGTCGTCGTCCACGACGAGGATGTGCGACTCGCGCTCCGTCCGGCGAGGCGAGGTGACGACGACGTGGTCGCGCAGCTGGCGCACGAGCGCGGCCAGATCCACCGGACCGGCGGCGCGCGCGTCGGCCGCAACGGGAATTGAGAACGAGAACGTACTGCCCTGGCCGGGCGCGCTCTCCATCCAGATACGCCCGCCGTGGTGCTCGACGATCTCCCGGCAGATCGGCAGACCGAGCCCGGTGCCCTTGGGCTTGTCGGTCAGCGTGTCGCCCACCTGCTTGAATCGTTCGAACACCTTCGGCTGGTCCGCCGGCGCGATGCCCAGGCCGGTGTCGATGACGCTGACGACGATCGTGCCGTCCTGCCGCAGGGCGCGGCAGGTGACCGATCCGGTGTCGGTGAACTTCACCGCGTTCGAGATCAGGTTGATCACGACCTGAATCAGCCGGTCCCGATCGGCGGTGATGGGCGGGAGCCCGTCCGCGACCTCCACGACGAGGCCGAGTCCCTTCTGATCGAGGAGCGAGGAGGTGGCGGCGGTGGCGCGGTCGATCACCTCGGCCACCGACACGGGTTCCATCTGCCATTCGAGTTTGCCGGCCTCGATCTTCGCCAGGTCCAGCACATCGTCGATGAGCTTCGTCAGCCGCTCGCCTTCGCTGACCACGACCCCCAGATTCTCCTCGACCTGGCGGATGGTCTGGGCCACCTTCGGGTCGCCAGTCGGCACGAGCGGGAAGATGCGGTCCTCGAGGCGCTTCTTGATGATCTTGGCGAAGCCGAGCACGGAGGTCAGCGGCGTCCGCAGCTCGTGGCTCACCGTCGAGAGGAACGAGCTCTTGGCGGCGTCGGCGTCCTCGGCGATCGCCCGCGCGTGTTCGGCCTCCTCGAGCAGGCGCCGGATCTCGTGCTCCTGATCGTTGAGCTGCCGGTAGGCGTTGGCGTTGTCGAGCGCGACGCTGGCAAACGATGCGAGGCTCCGCATCACGTTCAGGTGATGGGTCGTGTAGGCGTGCGGCTCGAAGCTCTGGATGGTGATGACGCCGAGCACGCGGTCCTTTGACAGCAGCGGGAGGTAGATGAGCGACCGCGGCTGCCTGGACTGCGATCCATCTTCGAGCGGGCGGGTCTGCTCATCGAGGTGGGCGACGTACCTATCGTACTCGGCCTGCAGGTCGTTGATGAGGATCGGCTCGCGATGCTCGATACACCAGACCGGTAGCTGGTTCGCCTCGCGGGTGTCGCGCGTGTAGGGTGCGTAGCGCTTGCCGTCCTCGATAGCGAGCCGGTACTCGAGCTCGTGGCGGTCGGGATGATAGAGCCCCACGCCGAACACGTCGGCGTCGGCGAGCTGGTTCACGCGCTCGTAGAGCGTGCCGAAGATGGCGTCGAACTCGAGCGAGGCCGTGATCTCGCGGCCGATGTCGCTGAGCAACTCCACCTGCTTCTTGCCTTCGCTCTCCTTGCGGGCGAGCGCCTCGGCGGCGTCGGCCCGCAGGCGCGTTTCGGCCATTTGCGAACGCTCGCGTTCCTTGCGGATCAGCCGGCGCCGCTGGGTGCGATCGACGGCGAACACGAACAGTCCAGCCAGGATCAGATAGGCGCCGTACGCCCACCACGTCCGGTACCAGGGCGGCAGGATCGTCAGTGCATACACGGCCTCGGCGCTTTCCTGACCGCCGGGACTGCGTCCCTGCACCCGGAACCGGTAGCTGCCGAACGAGAGGTTGGTGTAGTCACGCCGCACGTCCCGCGACCAGGCTGACCAGTCCTGGTCCAGGCCTTCCAGCATCGAGCGGTATTCGGTGACCGACTCGCGCCCGAAGGGGTAGCGCGGCACGCTGAACTCGAAGCGGAGTTCCGTGGCCGAGGCGTCCAGCGAGGGCGGCACGGGGGCGATGCTCGTCCCACCGCCGAACAGCACGGTGTCCTGGTTGACCGTGACCCGGCGGATCTGGGTCGCGGCCTCGATCGCGGTCTCCATCTGGCCCCACTCGGTCTCGAAGCGGAAGACACGGCCGCCGTTGGCAAACCAGGCGACGCCATCCGGGTCCATGTACAGCGCTCCGGCTCCACCCAGATCGGCCAGCCGGCTGAACGTCTGCGTGTCGAGGTCGTATCCGCCGGCCGCCCGCGGCCGCATGACGGCCGTCCCGCGGCCGAAGTTCAGGTAGATCTCGCCGCTCGGACCAGGGCGCCCGATTCGAAAGCCCCCGATGAATTGCGCCCGGGGAATGGCCGCGAAAGTATCGTCGTCCACCAGATCGTCGGCAACCGGGTCGTAGACGAGAAACCTCGCGTCTTCATCGCCGACACGGAAGTAGGTGCGCCCGGCCAGGTGCTGCGTGACCATCCCCCCCGCGGGAAGACCGGTGGCTTCGCCAAACCTCCGCACGTCGACCCGAGCGGGGCGCGGGCGCCCTGGGCCCAGCGGGCCGTCAAACCGCAACTGCAGCGTGCCGCTCGATTCCGTCCCGGCCCAAAGCGTCCCGTCCTCCTCTTCCGCGAGGTTGCGCACGCTGACGGCGATCTCGGGAATGCGTCCCTCGTCCACCCACCGCCCATTCTCCCAGCGGATTGACGCGAGGCCGTCGAACAGCGAGACCCAGACGCGATCGGGGTCCACGCGTGATCGCAGCAGGGACGAGACGCGGAAGTCGCCGCCGACCGATTCACGCATGGGTGTGGCGCGATCGACGTCGATGCGGTACAGCCCGTCGGAGTTGGCGACCAGCAGCTCGGCCGGCCGCCGGCCGTCCTCGTCGTCGATGGACAGCAGCCACCAGTTCTGATTGCGGATGCCCTCCACGGGCAGGAACGAGGCGGCGCTCTGCGCGCCCGCGCCCGGGCGCAGGTAGCGTACGCCCCGGCCGTCGGCGACATACAGACGCCCCTGGTGGCGCACGATGTCGGCAGCGCCCGCGGGAACCCCTTCCGTCTCCCCGAAGAACGAGACCGGCGACGGCACCTCGACTCGGGCCAGTCCGATCTCCATCGCGACCCAGAGCGCGCCGTCGCGATCTTCCATCACATGGTAGGCACGATCCGTGATCAGGCCGCTGCTGCGATCGAGCACCTGCAAGGGCTCGCCGCTTCGATCGATCAGCGCGAAACCACCGTCGAGCGTGGTGATGGCGTAGGTGCCGTTGGCGAGCGTGGTGCCGCGGTAGACCTGGTTGTCCTTGAAGTACGGGTCCAGCGGCGTGGGAAACGGCGTCAGACCGGCCCCGTCGTACATGAAGAAGCCGTCCACCCGCGTGCCCACGAGGATGCTGCCGTTGTCGTGCGGCAGCAGCACCGGGTAGACCTCGGTGTGCAGGCGCTCGGTGCCGGGCAGGCGGATCAGGGTATTGCCTTCGAGCACCGAGAGCCCGATCTCCGGCTCCCCGACGTAGAGGCGGCCATTGACCCACGACGCGCGATGAAAACGGCGTGCGGGCCGAATCACATGCATCGTCTCGTCGGCCCACCGGAAGATTGCCACCTCCGTCTGGAAGTAGATACCGTCCGGGGACGCAAAGAGCCGCCACACGTCGCCGAACTCCCGGGCCTCCTCGGGAATGCGGTCTTTCAGCGACACATAGTCGAGTTCCCCCTGGGCATTGGGGGCGAGATACCCGAGCTCGCCGACGGCGCCGACCCACACGCGGCCCGCATCATCGACGGCCAGAGAACGTCCCGTGCTCCGATTGGTGGCGCGGATGCCCCGCCACGTGGCCCCGTCGTGCTCGAAGATGGCGCCGCTGCCTCCCATGTAGATGAGCCCGCGCTGGTCCTGGACGATGATCCAGTTCTGCGTGCCCCCGTCGTATTCCTCCGGCGGGTAGTTGCGGACCAGTGGGAGGCCGGCCTCTGGATGGCGGGCCTGCGGACGGGACGGCGGTGCCTGCGCCAGCGCCAACGGGCACACGAACGCGGCCAGACAGAGACCAAGCAGGACACGTCGGACCATCACGATTCGGGCCCCCGCCCGCCCGGCCGGTGGGCCGGGGCAAAGTGGGGTGAGTCTACTGCAAAAGCGGCCCGGCACAGGCGGCTCGTTCACGTGGGCAGACGTGTGGGGTCAACCTTCTGGCGCCGCGCGCCGTCAAAGCCCGCGGAAGCGGGTGCCATACTTCGGCGCCGGCAGGTGACGAGCTGACGGGAGTGGACCGTTCCCCCGCACGGTGTCGGCCAGCGCGCGGCCACGACTTCCCGAGAGGTGAGGGACGGCGTCGCGTCCCTCTCCTTTCTGTGCCCCGGAGGGGCCCTCCGGGTAGAGTATCGGGGTTCATGGCACTGCTGTTCCTCTATGCGGGTCTGGCGATCGGGCTGTCCTTCCTGTGCTCGATCCTCGAGGCCGTGCTCCTGAGCGTGACGCCGTCCTACGTGGCCGCGCGCGAACGCGAAGGCGTGCCGACGGCGGTCCTCCTTCGGCAGCTGAAGGAGGACGTCGACCAGCCACTCGCCGCCATCCTCAGCCTGAACACGATTGCTCACACGATGGGAGCGGCCGGGGTGGGCGCCGAGGCGATCCGGCTGTTCGGGAGCGCGTGGCTGGGCGTGACCTCCGCCGTCCTGACTCTGCTGGTGCTGGTGCTGTCGGAGATTATCCCGAAGACGCTCGGCGCGCGGTACTGGCGCGAGCTCGCGCCGGCGACAGCCCGGATCCTCAGGGCGATGATCTGGATCCTGTGGCCCCTGGTGGCGCTGTCGGGACGGATGACCCGCGCATTCGGCGGCGGCAGCCACGTCCATGCGGTCCACCGCGACGAGCTGGCGGCGCTGGCGGAGCTTGCCGCGGAGCGTGGGGTCTTCCGCCCCGACGAGACGCGGATCCTGCGGGCCCTGCTCCAGCTCGGTGGCGTGCGCACCTCCGATATCATGACGCCGCGAACCGTCATGCACTCGCTCCCCGAGACGCTGACGGTGAGCGCGTACATGACCGCGCACGAGTTCCGCTTCTCACGAATTCCGGTGCACGGACGGGACCCCGACGACCTGCACGGCTACGTGCTCAAGGACGAGGTGCTGCTGCGCGCGGCGCGGGACGAGCACCGCGTTGTCCTGAGCGATCTCAGGCGGGACCTGCTCGTCGTGCCCGAGACGCTGCCGGTGCCCCAGCTGCTCGAGCGGCTGCTCGACAAGCGCGAGCACATCGCGCTCGTCGTGGACGAACACGGCGGCACAGCCGGTCTCGTCACCCTGGAGGACGTGGTCGAAACGCTGCTCGGGCTCGAGATCGTGGACGAAGCCGACCGCGACCGCGACATGCGGGAGCTTGCCCAGCGCCAGTGGAAGAAACGCGCCCACGCTCTCGGTCTTGTGCCGGACGAGGCGGGTTCCGGGCCCGCAGCGGGAAGTGAGGCACGCCGGTCGTAACGCCGGTCGCGAATGCGGCGCGATCCTGGGCCCACGGCTCACACGTGAGCCGCCGTGACGATGCGAGATCGTGGACCTGCAGGCTCCCTGCTATCCCCGCGCCGCCACCTTGGCCCAGGTGTCCTTCAGTGCCACCGTGCGGTTGAAGACCGGCGCGCCGGGCCGCGTGTCGGCGTCCGCGCAGAAGTACCCGAGCCGCTCGAACTGCACCCGGTACCCGGCAGGCACGTTGGCCAGCGAGGGCTCCAGCTTGCACGCGCCCAGCACCTCGAGTGATGCCGGGTTCAGCAGCGTCGCGATCTCGATATCGCGCTTGCCGGCCTCACCGTCGGGATCTTCCACGCTGAACAACCGGTCGTAGAGGCGCACCTCGCCGTCTACGGCGTGCGCGGCCGACACCCAGTGCAGCGTCGCCTTGACCTTGCGCCCATCGGGCGCCGCGCCGCCGCGCGTCGCCGGGTCGTAGGTGCAGCGCAGTTCGACGACTTCGCCGCCGGCGTCCTTCACGACCTCCCGGCACGTGACGAGGTACGCGTTACGGAGCCGCACCTCGCGCCCGGGTGCCAGGCGGAAGAACTTCTTCGGCGGGTCCTCCATGAAGTCGTCGCGCTCGATGTAGAGCTCGCACGAGAACGGCACCTGGCGCGTGCCCGCGGAGGCATCCTCCGGGTTGTTGACGACGTCCACCAGCTCGCCGTCGCCTTCCGGGTAGTTGGTGAGGACGACCCGGAGCGGGCGCAGCACGGCCATGGCCCTCGGCGCGCGCAGGTTCAAGTCCTCCCTGACGCAGTGCTCGAGCACGCCGACATCGATGACGTTTTCCTTCTTCGCCACGCCCACACGCGCGCAGAAGTCGCGGATCGACTCCGGCGTGAACCCGCGGCGGCGCAGGCCCGAGATGGTCGGCATCCGGGGGTCGTCCCATCCCGTGACGTGTCCCTGCGCCACCAGTTGCAGGAGCTTCCGCTTGCTCATCACCGTGTAGTTGAGGCTGAGCCGTGCGAACTCGGTCTGCCGGGGCCGATGGTCCGTCCCCACCGTGGCGATCACCCAGTCGTAGAGGGGCCGGTGGTCCTCGTACTCGAGGGTACAGAGGGAGTGCGTGACGCCTTCAATCGCGTCCGAGAGCGGGTGCGCGTAGTCGTACATCGGGTAGATGCACCAGTCCCGTCCCGTCCGGTGGTGCTCGGCATGACGAATCCGGTACAACACCGGGTCGCGCATGTTGATGTTCGGCGACGCCATATCGATCTTCGCGCGCAGCACATGCGCGCCGTCCGGGAATTCGCCGGCGCGCATGCGCCGGAACAGGTCGAGGTTCTCCGCGATCGCGCGCCCGCGAAACGGTGAATTGGTGCCCGGGGAGGTCAGCGTGCCTCGGTGCTCCCGCATCTCGTCGGCGGACAGCGAGTCCACGTACGCGTGCCCGTGTGCGATGAGGCGCTCGGCGAACTGGTACAGCTGCTCGTAGTAGTCAGACGCGAAGTACTCCCGCTCACCCCAGTCGAAGCCCAGCCACCGCACGTCCTCCTTGATGGAGTCCACGTACTCGACATCCTCCTTCACGGGGTTCGTGTCGTCGAAGCGCAGGTTGCAGTGGCCGCCAAACTCCCGCGCGATGCCGAAGTCGAGGCAGATCGCCTTGGCGTGCCCGATGTGCAGGTAGCCGTTGGGCTCCGGCGGGAAGCGCGTGACGACGCGGCCGGCATCGCGCCCCGCCGCCACGTCGGCGGCCACGATCTCGCGGATGAAGTCCTGGGACGATGGGGAAGGGCCTGGGGAGACGGGGTCGGTCATGCCAGGCATTGTACCAAGGTGCGCGGAACGCGCTCGGCGCCCGTGCGCACACGACGGCGGCGCGCCGGACTCAGGGGCAGGGGGCGCCCGAGATGACGGCCAGCACGAACAGCGGGTTGCGGCCCGAGCGCGAGAGGCCGTACGTCGTGCCGCGGGGGACGACCACGAAGGTGCCGGCGGCGACCGGAACGGTGCGCGCGTCGAGGCGCAGGGAGCCTTCGCCACCCACCACGTACAGCATCAGATCGCTGTCTGGATACCGCTGGTCGAGCCACGGCTCGCGCACCTGCCATAGCGTCCCTTCGGCCAGACCGCTGCAGCCCAGGCTCGAGGTCTTCTGCGCTTCGCGGTTGCTGATGAAGTTCTGCTCGATGAAATCGGGCAGCGACAGCGACCGCGCCACGCCGGGTGGGGGCGGTGGTGGCGGTGGGGGTGGTTCGGGGGGCGCCGGCTCTGGTGCGGCGTCGTTCAGCATCACCGAGACGTCGATCGCGGGCTGGCCGACGCGCCACGCGATCTCCTTCTCGAAGGTGATGAACCCCTCGCGCGTGAACAGGACGCGATAGGTGCCTGCCCGCACCCCCACGAAGCGCGCGACGCCGGACGCGTCTGTCGTCCCATCGCGGCTCACCGTTCCGGTCGCCGCGATCTCGACTCCCTCGATCGGCTCGCCGCGGCCATCGGTGACGGTCAACGTGAGCGTCGTCGAGGGCAGCGGCTTCGCCGCGCGCTGCGCAAGCGCCGTGGCCGGCCACGCGGAAACCGCAACCCAGGTCAGCAGCAGGACAGCTGTGTACCCCATTCCTGGATGGTAATACCAAAGCGCTCGAGGTGCACGGGGCACCAGAGTGCTGTCAGCTGATCAGGGTGAGCCAGATGGCCGCGAGGGCGAGGGTGGCCAGGGTGACCGGGATGCCCACTCTGGCGTGCGTGCGCCAGTCGATGGTGATACCGAGCCGCGCGGCCTGGTCGACCACGATGATGTTGGCGATGCTGCCGACGACCAGGAGGTTCCCGGCCAGCGTGGACGACAACGCGAGGACCGGGCCCGCCATCTCGTGCCGGGCGCCCGGGAGCAGGAGCATCACCGCCGGCACGTTCGAGACGAGGTTCGACAGCACGGCCGTGACGCCGAAGAGCGCCGCCGGATTCGCCAGGTCCAGTCCGGCCATCCGGAACATCGTCAGCAGGAAGCCCAGAAAGCCCGACTGCGCGATCGCGGCATTGACCACGAAGAGGCCAACGAAGAGCACGAGCAGCTGCCAGTCGACGAGGCCGAGCATCTCGCGGGAGGCCAGGCGGCGGCTCATGAGCAACACGCCGGCGGCCGTCAGCGCGACGACCTCGCGCGGCCATGGCGCGAAGAGGAATGCGGCCATCACGCCGGTGACGACGAGCACGCCCTTGGTGGTCTGCCATCGGTCGAAGGCCGGGGCGTGGATGTCGGGCACGGGATGCTCCCGCTGCCAGTGCGCGCGGTAGCCCCAGCAGATCGCGGCCCAGACCGCCACGAGCGACGCGACGGCGGGAATCCCCCCCTGCCAGAGGTATCCGGCAAACGACAGCCTGAGGGACTGGCCGATGAGCATGTTCTGCGGGTTGCCGACCAGCGTGGCCGCCGACCCGGCGTTCGAGGCGCACGCGAGGGCGAGCAGATAGGGCACAGGGTCGAGACGCCGGCGCGCGCAGACCTCGATCAGCACCGGCGCCATCGCCAGGCATACGATGTCGTTGGCCAGCACGGCCGAGAGCCCGCCCGCGGTGGCCACCACGAGCGCCAGCAGGCGGGCCGGTGAATGGTCCCCCCGTCCCAGCCGCCGCGTGACTGCGGTGTAGAACCCGCCAAGCCGGAACTGCGCGGAGATCACCATCAGCCCGAGCAACAGCGCAATGGTGGGGACATCGATCGCGGCCCACGCGGCGTCGAGCGACAGGCGTTCGGTCGCGACGAGGGCGATGGCGCCCAGCAGGGCGATGCCCGTCCTGTCGAGCGCGAGGCCCGGTATTTCGCCGAGCATCATGCCGGCGTAGACGAGCACGAAGACGGTGACGATGAGGGGATCCA
>CAZNOC010000129.1:9942-11723 GCA_964574545.1 uncultured Bifidobacteriaceae bacterium
TTCTCCATCCGCTCGACGGCCTTCGGGATGAACATCTGGTGGTAGCGGAGGCGCGACAGCGCGTTCGGGCGCGTGTGGTCGCCGTTCCAGCAGTGCTCGGCGCGATCGCCGTAGTCCACTTCGCCCCCGTAGGGCGGGTTCGTCGTCGACTTCAGGAAGTCCTCCACGAGATAGACCGCGTTGTTCAGGTAGTAGTTGTCCATGTCGCCAACGTAGATATGAAGCTTGCCTTCGAGCTTCCGCCCGAGGCCCTTCTCCCAGTCTCGGCGCAGGATGTGGGACAAGTCGTAGTTCTCGCGCCAGTACGCCGCCACCGCCTTGTCGATGACCCCGGTGCGCTTGTCCCAGATGCGCGCCGGATACCCGTCAGGGCCGACCGGCGAGTACGTCGCCTCCCAGACATCCCATTGCTGTCCCGAGCGCGTCTTCGTGCCCAGCACCAGCTCCAGCCGGTTCATCTCCTCGAGCGTGGACGCCACGTGCCCCAGGTAGTCACGACGGCCGGGACGCGGCGTCCTCTTCCAGTCGCTCGCGATGTAGTAGGCGTTCTCGTCCTCGTAGAGGTTCACGACCGTAAACGCCCGGAAGTCGATCGGATCGGGGCACGCGATGTAGGCGCCGTTGAAGTCGTCCGGATAGAAGACCTGAGCGGCCATCGCCTCCCAGCCGCCCGTGGATCCGCCGTACATGAACCGGGCCCATCCCTGGCCGATCCCGCGGTACTTCTTCTCCAGATACGGAAGGAGCTCCCGGACGATGGCGTCGCCGTACGGGCCCTGATTGGCGGAGTTCACCGCGTAGCTGTCGTCGTAGAACGGCGTCGGATGCTGAATCTCGATGACGATCACGCGGGGGAACCCGGGGCCGGTCCATTCCTTGAAGAACTGGTGCGCGTGCTCCTGCTGGATGCGGTTGTAGCCGGCCAGGTTGAAGCGCGCGCTGAAGTCGGGCGCGAGGTCTGGATCCGGCGGTTCCTCGCGGAAGCCGGTGAACGTATACGGGAAGTGCCCGTGGTAGATGAAGAGCGGATAGCGCGCCTCCGGATGCGCATCCCACCCCTCAGGCAGGAGCACGTTGGCGCCGAGATGCATCGGCCTTCCCCAGAACGTCGTGAGCAGGTCGCTCTGGATACGCTCGTGCCGGATGTACTTGGTGTCAGGCGGCGCCGGTATGGGCGGGATGACCTGGTCCAGCGCCACGTCGATCGTGCCGCCTCGTCGCGGGTCGATCGTCACCGACTCGGGCGTCGAGTACAGGTTGCCGGGCGCCTGGTTCCACTGCTGGCCCTCGCCGCGATCCATCGGCATCTTCACCGTGTGGCCGTCGCTCCTGCGGAACGTCTCGTACCGGTGCAGCAGCGCCTGCACGGTGTAGGTGCCGGCCGGCAGATCGTTGAGGCTTCTCAGGGGGAAGCCCTCGACGCTGCCGTCGATGACGGCGGGTGCCGTCGCCGTCCATCCCTCGACGTCGACGCCGAAGATCGGCTGGCCGGCCGGGCCATCACTCACCTGGAAGCGGGGCTCGGCGCCGTCGCGCTTCGAGACGATGAATAGCAGGCGCCCGTCCACGGGCCCCGGCTCGGTGGCGGGCAACGTGATGGCGACTCGCAGCCCCCCGTCTTGCGCCGCGGGACGCGCCATCGGCGCCACAAGGCCCGCTACGGCGAGGGTGAGGGCAACGGTGAGGAGATGGCGTCTCATGGGGCGGAGTGTATACCGGTGAACGGTGGACGGTGCACGGTGGACGGGGACGGGGACGGGGACGGGGACGGTGGACGGGGG
>CAZNOC010000130.1:0-11416 GCA_964574545.1 uncultured Bifidobacteriaceae bacterium
TCGGGGACGCCACGTTTTCGCCGCGACAAGCGCCGTGGGGGACTCACGCGAGCCGCTTCACACGACGCTTCGCCGCCTTGGCCTCGTTCAGCGCCGTCTGGAGATCGTGGTCGGCCTGCAGGTGCAGCCAGAAACGTGCGGGCATCTTGAATCGCCGCTCGAGACGGATGGCGGTATCTGCCGTGACCGAACGCTTGCCCAGAATCAGCTCGTTGAGCCTGTTCCGGCTGATGCCCAACTCATCGGCGACGACGCTCTGCTGCAGGCCGAGGGGTCGCAGGAACTCCTCGAGCAGCATCTCGCCAGGGTGAATCATCGGGCCGAGCACCGCGGAATCGCGCGGGAGGCTCGCCGGCTTAGTGGTAGTCCTCGCAGCAGACGTCGTAGGCATCGTGCCCCTCCCATCGAAACGTGATTCGGTACTGGTCGTTCACCTTGATGGAATACCGACCGGCCTGAGCGTCCTTCAAGGCGTGGAGATCGTTTCCCGGCGGAATCTTCAGGTCATCCAGCTTGGTGACCAGGTCGATCTGCTTCAACTTCCGTTGGGCGGCCTTCCACGCGGTGTTCGGGATGCGCCGCGCGGCCTTGCTATTGACGTTGCCAAACACATCGCGCGTCGTGTCGTCCGCGAAAGACCGGATCACAGCGATCAGAATACATAATACCCGTGTATCGTGTCAACGCCGGAGCATTCCAGACGCCTGATGCCGCACGCCGCCCGCCGAAGCCCATCCACGTCGCGCAAGCCAGCCCCAGAGCTGGCTCCAACTCGCTGAAATCAGGGACGCCACGACTTCACGCTACAGTACGGTTCGCTTCGCCCGAGGTCTCGGGAAGAGCAGACGCTGGCCGGAGTGTAAAGCGATAGTTGACACGACGTCTCGTCTGCTTTAGGCCGTTCGGCTCGGGAAGTGGGCCGGTAACAGACCGGCGCTGTGGCTCGGGATGCAGCAGGCGTGTGACCTGTGGCACGCGGAGCAGCGCTTGGGAAGAGCTCGAACGGATTCCCGGACACGCCGCGTAGCCACTCTGCCGTGAGCACGCTCGGCCACCAACCGCGGCGGCCGGTCAGCCGGCGCGCGGTGTCCGTCCGTCCTACATCACCCGCGACACCAGGAACGTCACCGCGATCGCACCGAGCGCGATGAGCCCCACCCACGCGTACGCCACCATGAACCTCCCGGGGCGGTGCTCCGCCGGCATGTCCGGGCCCGTCACCGCCCGCAGGTTCAGGTACCCGAACACCGGCCCTGCCACAAACGCCATCGTCGTCGCGAAGTCGATCATGACGGCGAGGTTGCCGGCCAGGAACGTCAGGACCACCCAGACGAGGGCCGCGATGGTGACAAACGAGATCCAGTAGGCCCGGCCCGGCGTGTGGCGGGCCATCAGCGCGGGATCGTCCCGCAGCACCAGCGCAATCGTCCGGTCCAGCACCCGCGGGTAGCCGTCCATCACCGTCAGCGCCGTCGAGAACATCGTCGCCAGCGCCGTCACCATCATCACCGTCCCGAAGGTGCTCCCGAGCGTGCGCGAGTAGATGTCCACAAGCTGCGTCGAGAACACCGCTCCGTCCGGACTGAACGATTCGCCGGCGCCGAACATCACCGCGGCGCCAAGGGTGACGAAGACGAACGCCAGGATGCTCGTGCCGATATAGCCGATGTTGAAGTCGAGCCGCGCGTAGGCGACGGTCGCTCGCTGGTTGGAAGAGGTGTTCTTGGCCAGTGTCCAGAGCGAGTTGTAGACCGCGGTGGGGATGTCTGACGGCATCCAGCCCATCAAGGCGAGCAGGAAGGCAAAGCTGACAAGATCCGTGCTGGGCCACGCCAGGCTGAAGGTGGAGAAGTCGGCGCGCGGCAGCACGAGGGCCGCCGTCACCAGCGTGCCGATCGTCAACGTGAGCAGCATGGCCTTGATCGCCAGGTCGAGCAGCGCGAAGCGGCCGAACCAGAGGATCGTGCCGCCCACGCCGTACAGGAACATGGCGGCGGTGGCCACCGGCCAGTCGAGGCCGAAGGCGTGCTGGAAGAGGTACGCGCAGAACATCAGAATCGCCGTCTGCGTGAAGACGACCGTGGTCAGGACGCTGGCGAAATACAGATAGAGCGCCCAGCGGCCGGTGCGCCGGTACCCCTCAATCAGGCTCGAGCCCGTGGCTGCCGCATACCGCGGCCCGAACTCGAAGAACGGGTACTTCAGGACGAGCGCCAGAATGATGACGCCGGCAAGCGCGAAGCCCGTGTCGGCGCCGGCACGCGTGGACTGCACGAGGTGCGACACGCCGATGGCGGTGCCCGCCCACAGCAGGCCGGGACCGAAGCTCTTCCAGAACGTTGTACGTGGTGTCATGAATGGCCGGAGGGAATGCCGGGCGCCGTGAGCGCGTCCCTGGCGGCGCTGCACGCGTCGGTGGTTGTCGCGCCATCATACTCCTCCGCGGGGAGGTCCGGCTGAGACCGGGCCACCCTGATCCGTCGGGCCGCGCACTACCGAAGGAAGAGAGGCGGGACGTGACGAGGACGGTGTCAGGCTCCAGTTTTCATTCCACCACCACCACCGGCTCTCCAAGCACGGCCATGTGGGGGGTGACGCCGAGGCCGGGCGCGGTTGACGCGGCCAGCCGGCCGTTCACGCGCCTGGGTGCGCCGCCCGCGATCGGGACGGTGACGTAGCTGTTGAAGTCAGTGCTCGTGAAGAGCAGGTGGGTCGGCGTGCTGTGCGCCAGGTGCGCGATGGCCGCGGTCACGATGTCGCCACCCCAGCTGTCTTCGATGGTCATGGCCACGCCCATGCTCGCGCACAGGTCACGTGCCTGGCGCGCCCTGGTGAGCCCGCCGAATTTGCTGATCTTCAGGTTGACCACGTCCATCGCCAGGTCGGCGTGTCCGCGAAGCAGCATCTCGAGGCTGTCGATGGTCTCGTCGAGGACGAATGGGTGCGGCGTGTGCCGGCGCACACTCAGGCACTCCTCGTAGGTCAGGCACGGTTGCTCGATATAGACATCGACGTCGCGCACAGCCCTCACCACGCGCATGGCTTCGTGCTGGGTCCACCCGGTGTTGGCGTCGGCGATCAGTCGATCGCCGGGCTGCAGCGCCGCCGCCACCGCGTGAATGCGCTCGATGTCCACGTCGGGATCGCCGCCGACCTTGAGCTGGAACCGGCGATACCCTTCGGCGCGATAGCCGGCGACACGGCTCGCCATGGCGCTCGGCGAGTCCTGCGAAATGGCGCGGTACAGGTGGAAGTCCTCTCCGTATCGCCCCCCCAGCAGCTCGCAGACGGGAAGGCCCGCAGCCTGTCCGAGAATGTCCCAGCACGCGATGTCGAGGCCGCTCTTGACGTAGGCGTGGCCCTTCAGCGCGGCATCCATCTGCCCGTTCAGCTTGCCAAGCTGGCGTGGATCGGTGCCGATCAAGTGAGGCGCGAGTTCACGGATCCCCGACCGCACGCCGTCGGCGTAGGCAGGCAGATAGAAAGGCCCCAACGGACACACCTCGCCATGCCCGACGATCCCCGCGTCGGTCTCCACCCGCACCACGGTGGAATCAAACACGGTGACGGACTTGCCGCCGGACCATTTGTAGGTGGTTTCGTGGAGCGGCAGCTCGACGCGATAGGCCAGGACGCGGGTGATTCTCACTGGGTCAGGTGAAGAGACTGCGGTTCAGGCCGTGCGCCAGCGCACGAGGCCCCCGATGAGGCCGATCGCGAGGACGACCAGCGGCGCCGCGTGCGACGCCTCGGCACCGGATGAGGGCACCATCACCGGCTGCACCCACGCAACCCGGCCGTTGCTCTCGAGCACCCGCGCGCGCACGTATCCCTCGGACCCGGTCACCGTGTAGGTGGCCGTGGGCTCGATCGATTCCTGCAGCACGCGCCCGTCCTGGCCGATGAACTGGATGCGATACTTCGACGAGGGCACCGGCCTCACGGCGACGTGCACCCGCGTGGGACTCACCTCCACCTCCGACAGCTCCACGCCGGTCGAGGCGTAGAAGTCGCCGGCTTCGAGCGCTTCGAGCAGGGCGCGGGACTCGAGCCGCGGGGCTCGCACCATCACCCACCCGCGCCCGGGCCCGGCCACGTTCGGGTTGCCAGGCTGCTTGAAGGTGTGCGCATCGTCCACGGCGATGCCGTAGACGAGCTTCCCGCTCGACAGGAGGCGGTCCCAGATCTCCTCGAGCCCCGGGACGCCGCCGCCGCCCTCCTGGTTCACCAGCGGATGGCCGTTGAAGACCTCGAACAGCCGGTAGCGCTGCACCTCGCGGAGCTCGTCGGCGGTCATCGCCCACAGGAAGTTGGGGTGGTTGATGTGCGGGATGCCGTTCTCGCGGCGGATGCCGTCCACGTTCTTCTGCAGCACGTCCACGACCGACGTCCCGGTCTGTGCGCCAATCCGCCGCGACGTGTCCAGCCCGTTCACGTGGAGAGGCTTGCCCTCGAACGACGAGGTGACCTCTTCGCCCTTGATGATGAGGAACTGCTCGTCAGCCCCATGCAGGGCGTTCAGTCCATCGACCGAGGTCAGGAAGTTGTGGTCGGTCAGGACGAGGAAGCGATAGCCGTGCTCGCGGTACCAGCGCGCCACCTCGTCCGGCGTGGAGTCGCCATCGCTGTTCAGCGTGTGCGTGTGGGTGTTGCCCTTGTACCAGCGTGCGACCGGGGCGGTCTGGGCAGCGACGGTCGAGGTGGCCGCCGCCGTCACGACCAGCACGGAGGCGAATGCGCGAATGACCCGTGACATCAGGCGACTCCTCAGCTACTGACGGGACCCACGCTCATTATGCGGCAGGTCGCGCCAGCGGGGGGGCGAGTCGGGGAGTCCCCACCAGCAACAACCACTACCCACCACCCACCTACCCACCACCCACTACCCACCACCCACCACCCACTACCCACCACCCACTACCGCCGACCGCCACCCACGAAGGTATAATTCCCCGTTTCGTCTGCGACAAGAGCCTTCGGTTGACGCCCGGTGCGCCCTCACGGCTGCCGGATCCGTTCCGCCGGCCGTTTCATCAGGAGCACCCGTGGCAAAGATCAAGGTGAAGAACCCCGTCGTCGAGATGGACGGGGACGAAATGACGCGCATCATCTGGCAGAAGATTCGCGAGAAGCTCATCCTTCCGTACCTCGACATCGACCTGAAATACTTCGACCTTGGCATCGAGGCCCGCGACCAGACCGACGACCAGATCACCATCGACTCCGCAGAGGCGACGAAGAAGTACGGCGTGGCGGTGAAGTGCGCCACCATCACGCCCGACGAGGCGCGGGTGAAGGAGTTCGGCCTCAAGCAGATGTGGCGGTCGCCGAACGGCACCATCCGCAACATCCTCGACGGCACCATCTTCCGCGAGCCCATCGTTTGTCGCAATGTGCCGCGGCTCGTCCCGCACTGGGACAAGCCCGTGGTCGTCGCCCGTCACGGTTTCGGTGACCAGTACCGCGCCCAGGACTTCCAGTTTCCTGGCGCCGGGACCCTCAAGATCAGCTGGACGCCCTCAGGCGGCGGCGACGCCATCGAGCGCGAGATCATCAGAACGCACGGCAGCGGCGTGGCGCTGGGCATGTTCAACCTCGATGCATCGATCGAGGGCTTCGCCCGCGCCTGCTTCACCTATGCGCTCGGCCGGAACTATCCGGTCTACATGTCCACGAAGAACACGATCCTCAAGGTGTACGACGGCGCGTTCAAGAACACGTTCGAGCGGGTGTACAACGCCGAGTTCAAGGAGAAGTTCGAGGCCGCGGGGCTCACCTACGAGCATCGCCTGATCGACGACATGGTGGCGGCCAACCTGAAGTGGAACGGCGGGTACCTGTGGGCCTGCAAGAACTACGACGGCGACGTGCAGTCGGACACCGTGGCGCAGGGCTACGGCTCGCTCGGTCTGATGACGTCAGTGCTGATGTCGCCGGACGGCAAGACCGTGGAAGCCGAGGCCGCCCACGGCACGGTGACGCGCCACTACCGCATGCATCAGCAGGGCAAGCCCACCTCGACCAACCCGGTGGCGTCCATCTATGCGTGGACCCGCGGGCTCATCTACCGCGGCACGTTTGACGACACGCCGGACGTAGTGACGTTCGCCGAGACGCTCGAGAAGGCGTGCGTGGACGTCATCGAGTCGGGCCGCATGACGAAGGACCTGGCCATCCTGATCCGGCCGGATCATCCGTTCCTGTCCACCGAGGAGTTCCTCGACGCGATCGATGGGGAGCTGACGGCGAAGATGGGGGCGTAGGCGGGTGGGGCTGCCAGGGCAACGCCTGATCGCGCTCGCCCTGACGGTCCTCTTCACCGCAGGCCTGGCGGCCCAGGAACCGACCCTGCGGTGGGGCGGGGACGCCGAAGGCGGGGCGCCGTTCGTGGAGGCGGACCCGAACGACCCCACGCGGCTCGAAGGGTTCGACGTCGAGGTCGCGGAGCTCATCGCCTTGGACCTCGGCCGACGCCCGCAGTTCGTGCAGATCTCGTTTGCGTCGCTCGATCAGTCCGCCATCCGTGGCGACTTCGACATCGGCATGAGCGGCGTCGAAGACACGCCCGCGCGGCGCGCGATGGTGGCCGCCACGGTGCCGTACTACCAGTTCCGGGAAGTGCTGACCGTGCGCGAGGCCGACGGCGAGCGGTACCGAACCCTCGCCGACCTTCGCGGCCGTCGGGTCGCGACCCTCGCCGGCACGATCGCCTACGAGATCCTCCTGCAGGCCGAGCGCGACCACGGCATCCAGGCCGTGTCGTACGACGATGACGTGCATCCGTACAGCGATTTGGCGATCGGGCGGGTCGATGCGGTGCTGCTCGACCACGTGCTGGCCGAGCGGGCGATGCGGCGCAACGAGGGACTGGCCACGCATCCCGAGGCCGTCGAGATCGGCTACTACATCATCATCCTGGCGCCGGGAAACGTCGAGCTGCGCGACCGGGTGAACGAGATCCTGCGGGAGGCCATGCGTGACGGGCGGCTCGAGACGATCTACCGCCGCTGGGACATCTGGAACGACGACCAGCCGGCGCTCTTCGCGCGCGTGCTGGCCGGCGCGGACACGCTGCTCGACGTGGACGCCGCCCGGCTGCCCTCGCGCTGGGAAGCCACCCGCCGCTACCTGCCATCCCTGCTCCGTGCCGCGGTCGTGACGCTCGTCCTCTCGTGCATCGCGATGGTGCTGGCCGTCGTGCTCGGCGTGCTGCTGGCCGTTGGACGGGTCTACGGCGGGTGGCTCACGCGCGCGGCCTGCACGGTGTATGTGGAGGTGATTCGCGGCACGCCGGTGCTGCTGCAGCTCTTCGTCTTGTACTACGGCGTGTCGTCGTTCGTCCGGCTGCCGGCATTCGTCGCGGCGCTGCTCGGGCTGGGCCTGAACTACGCGGCCTACGAGGCCGAGATCTACCGCGCGTCGCTCGAGGCGGTCCCGAAGGGGCAGCTCGACGCAGCCCGGACGCTCGGCTTCTCGGAACAGCAGATCTTCCGTCTCGTACGCGCACCCCAGGCATTCCGGTTCTCCCTGGCGCCCATGACGAACGATTTCGTGGCGCTGCTCAAGGACTCGTCCCTCGTCTCGGTCCTCACGGTTGTCGAACTGACGAAGCAGACGCAGATCTTCGCCACCAACATCGGGAGCTGGGCCATTCCCGGGGCGCTGTGCGCCGCGTTGTATCTGATGATGTCCCTGCCGATTGCGCAGGTGGCGCGGCGGCTGGAAGGGCAGTGGAAGGCCCCCACGTCGTCATGACGAACGTCCTGATCGTAGACGGCGTCCGCGCGCGGCGAGGTGGCACCGACGTGCTCCGTGGCGTCCGGTGTGCGGTCACGCGCGGCGAGGTGGTGGCGATCATGGGCCTGTCGGGCGCCGGCAAGACCACGGTCCTCCGCGCCATCGCGGGGCTCGAGCCGTTCGACGCGGGGGCCGTGCAGGCGGACGGCGTGGCGCTCAATGCCGGCGCGCCGGTGCCGGCGGCCGTGCACCGCAAGGTGGGCATGGTCTTCCAGTTTCATCACCTCTTCGAGCACTACAGCGCGCTCGAGAACGTGGTGCTCGCGCTCGTCCACGTCCAGCGGATGGCGCGGGCCGACGCCGAGGCCCGGGCACAGGCGCTGCTCGACGACCTCGGCTTGGGCCCGCGGTCGCGCGCGCTGCCGCGCGAGCTGTCGGGGGGCGAGGCGCAGCGCGTGGCCATCGCCCGCGCGCTCGCCATGGATCCGCCGGTGCTGCTCCTCGACGAGCCCACGGCATCGCTCGATCCGGCGCGCCGCGGCGACCTGGCCCGCACGCTGCGCGGCCTTGCCGCGTCGGGCCGTGCGCTCCTCCTGACGTCGCACGACGGCGAGTTCGTGCGCGCGTCGGCCGATCGCGTGCTGATCCTGGCGGATGGGGAAGTGGTGGAGGAGGGGAAGCTTGCGGACGTCCTCGGGAGCCCGCAACATCCCGCGACGCGGGCACTGATGGCGCAGGGGTGAATACCGCACCCGAACTCTGCGTGGCATCCCGTCTGGCGCGACCGGGCGGGGCTGGTACAATGTCGAGTCGCGGGCCGGTAGCTCAGTGGTAGAGCACGTGACTTTTAATCATGTGGTCGTGGGTTCGATCCCCACCCGGCTCACCAATAGAATCACCTTCGTTCGAGGCACGGCCGAAGGCGACCCTCTGACGGAGAGCGTCGCCGCGATCCAGTGATGACCCCCAGAGACGTGTCTCCAACGTCGTCGAGAGCTCGAGCGGGACGCCCGGGTGGAGGTGCGCCGGATCGCCGACGGGCCTCCCTGAGTGCGCTCCGGCTGGCCCTCGCCTTTACCGGCGGACTCGCGGCGTTCATGCTCCTGCCGCGGGTGTCCGACCACCCCCTGCTGATGGCGTCGTTCGGAGGCGCTGTGACCGTTCTCGTGGCGTGGTTCGTCGTGCTCTGGATCAGGGGGCGCGCCGAAGGGCGGCGGCTCCGGATCGAGGTGTCGCTCCGACCGCAGCACTACGTTCAGGCACTCGCGCATACGTCCATCTTCGTGTACTGGAGCATGTACTGGCCGGACCTCCGGGATGCGGCCGCCCTGATCGTTGCGCAGATCGTCTTCGCCTACGCCTTTGACATGCTCCTGGCGTGGTCGCGGCGCGACGACTACCTGTTGGGGTTCGGGCCGTTTCCGATCATCTTCAGCACCAACCTCTTCCTCCGCTTCCGTGACGATTGGTTCTTCCTGCAGTTTCTCCTGATCGCCGTCGGCTTCCTGGCCAAGGAGTTGATTCGCTGGGAGAAGGACGGCCGGCAGACGCATATCTTCAACCCGTCTTCGTTTCCGCTCGCGGTCTTTTCGCTGGGGCTGATTGCGACCGGCACCAGCGGGATCACCTGGGCAGAGGAGATCGCGACGCTCCTCATCCTGCCGCCACAGATCTATCTCTTCATCTTCCTCGTCGCGCTGCCCGGACAGTATCTGTTTCGCGTCACGACGATGACGCTGCCGGCCGTCCTCACGACGTACCTGTTCAGCATCGTGTATCTGAAGCTGACTGGTACGTACTACTTCTTCGATTCGAACATCCCGATTGCCGTCTTTCTCGGTATGCACCTGCTGTTCACCGATCCGTCCACGGCTCCGCGCACCGAGCTCGGGCGTATCCTGTTCGGCGTGTTCTACGGGGCCAGCGTCGTGGCGTTGTACGCCGGGCTCGGCTGGCTCGGTGCGCCCACCTACTACGACAAGCTGCTGCAGGTGCCCGTGATGAACCTGCTCATCAAGTCGTTCGACCGCGTCGGGCAGCGTCTTGCGGGCGCCTGGTTCGCCCCGCGGCGGTCCGGCGCCGCTCTCGCCCCGCGTGCGCGGAGCCTCGCATATGTGTCACTCTGGGTGATCGCATTCGGCAGCATGTCGGTGGACGGTGGCGTTGGCGATCGTCATCCCGGGCAAACCGTGAAATTCTGGGAGGCAGCCTGTCGCGAGGGACGCGGTGGCGGGTGTGCCAGACTTGCGGTCATTCAGCTGCGGCATTGCCGCGCAGGATCGGGCTGGGCGTGCAACGAGCTGGGTATCCTTGGCGCGACCGCGCGCGCGGACACCGCGCCGCCGGAAGAGCTCTTCAATGGCGCGTGCGGCCTCGGATCTACGGCCGGATGCGTGAACCGCGGGCTGCTGGCCACCGGTTCCCAGGCCTTCCAGCACGGTGACCCAGGCCTGCAGGACTTCAGAATCGTGCTGCGCTACGGCAAGGGGCCGCTGCCGGACCTTACTCCGATCGAGCTCTACACACGTGCCTGCAATGAGGGATGGATGGAAGGCTGCGGAGCACTGGGCAATGCCTACATGCAAGCGGAGACGGGGGTGCCCGACCGGGCACGCGCGGCAGAACTGTGGGCGCAAGCGTGCGGCGGCGGGCACGCTGCCAGCTGCTCGAACCTGGGGTTGATGTACAACCTCGGCGATGGGGTCACTCGTGACGAGGCGAAGGCCCTCGCCTATCTGAAGTCGGCCTGCGACCTTGGTCTCGCCAACGCCTGCCGGCTTCTTTCCGAGCAGAGCCGCTGACCCGGACTCCCCGACTCGCTCAGCAGTCCCTCGCCACCACCCAGTGCGCGATGGCCAGCAGGTGGGGATCGAGCAGCCGTGCGTCGCGCAGCGTCTGCTCGGCGCGGGCGATGCCCTCGGCCGCCAGCGCGCGTGAGCGCGCGAGGCCGAACAGGGCGGGGTAGGTGGGCTTGCCCGACGCGGCGTCCTTGCCCGGCGTCTTGCCGAGGCCCTCGCGAGAGCCCTCCACGTCCAGGATGTCGTCGATCACCTGGAACACCAGCCCGAGATCCTCGGCGAAGCCGTCGATGGCCTCGACCTGTGCGCTCGTGCCGCCCGCCATGATCGCGCCGGAGACGGCCGCTGCGCGGATGAGGAGTCCCGTCTTGCGCGCGTGCATGTCGCGCAGCGCCGGGCCGTTGAGAGCGCAGGGCACACGCGAGCGGCCGGGCGCCGTCACGAGGCCCGCGGCTTCGAGATCGATGGCCTGCCCTCCGACCATGCCCGCGCCTCCGACCGCACGGCCAATGCGCTGGATCACACGCAGCTTGCGCGCGCCCAGGTCCGGATCGCGCTCGCTGTCAGGCTCGTGCGCCAGAAGCGCAAAGGCCTCGGCATGCAGCCCATCGCCCGCCAGGATCGCCAGCCCGTCGCCATACAGCACGTGAAGCGTTGGCTTCCCGCGCCGAAGGCAATCGTCGTCCATCGCCGGGAGGTCGTCGTGGACGAGCGAGTAGCTGTGGATCATCTCAATCGCGCACGCCGCGGGCATCGCCAGCCGCCGGGCATCGGCGATCGCCGCGTCGTTCACGCTGCCGTTCGCGCGTGCGACGGCCTCGGCGGCGGCGAGCGTCAGGATCGGGCGCATGCGCTTGCCGCCCACCGTGATGGCGTATCGC
>CAZNOC010000131.1:0-11406 GCA_964574545.1 uncultured Bifidobacteriaceae bacterium
GTCCGAGGCCATCGAACTCGGCGCTCGCTGGGGCCAGGTGGCCATCGTGGCAGGCCTCCGGGGGCGGCCGCCCCGACTCGTCATGACTCGAGCCTGAGCTCCAGGAGTGACTGAACGTCACGAGAGCTGACCTGGTTCTTCATCCTCCTGCTGAAAGCAGGGTGCGGCTCCCGCGTGCCCGCCGTGACGTTCTCCCTTGAGCGACATGTTCAGAGGTTGCGCGTGGCGATCACCTCTCTCGCGGGTGTGCGGTCGCCATTGCAGCTGATGCGGCGCGGCGCGTCGAGGAAGCGGAGATCGAAATTCAACCTCCGGTACATCGCCACGATCCGCGGCGTGGCCTGGTTCGACAGGACAACGGGGCCCTGGTGCCTCGACAGCCACTCCGCTGCCCGCTCCTGATCGCCCCAGCCGAAGCCGCCTCGGGAGTAGTGCGTGAAGTCCACGTCGTACGGGGGGTCCGCGTACACGAAGTCCGACGGCTCGAGCTCCAGCTGCTCGAAGTCCATGCACGTGAACATCCAGCCCCTGAACACGTCACGGTACTCGGCGAAGTCGGACCGGTAGTTGATGGCCTTGTACCGCCCGAAGGGCACGTTGAAGCTGCCCCTCGCGTTGAAGCGGCAGAGGCCGTTGTACCCGGTCCGATTGAGGTAGTAGAAGAGTCCCGCTGCCTCGGACGTCTGCGTCCTGCCGGTCGCGAGCAGCTCGTTGAACCGCGTGCGCGCGGCGTAGTAGGCCTCCGACTCGTTCCGCGGTTCGAACGCGATCGCGAGGCCCTTCTTGAGCCACTGGTAGAAGTTGATGACGTGCGGGTTGACGTCGTTGAGCAGCGCGCGACGGGGGCGCAGGCCGGTCGCGACCGCCAGGCCCCCGCAGAACGGCTCGACCAGCCTCCGAGTGCGGTGCAGCGCGAAGAGCGGCTCGAGGTGCGGAAGCTGCCAGCGCTTGCCGCCCGCCCACTTCAGCGGCGGTGTGACGGCCCCGGCCTCCGCCGTGCGATCCTCGTGGCTGAACGGCCTGACGACGCCCATGTGTCGAACGACGTTACCACACGGGCGCACGGCGCTTTCGACACGAACACGTGACTTCAGAGCGCCCTGGCGGTATGCTACCCCGACGCTCCGAATGGTGGAGTTCTCAAGAGGGATTGAATCGATGCGATACCGAAATCTGCTTGTCTGCACCGCTGTCGTCATGGCCGCGCTCGTCTCCGCCAGCTCCGCATGGGCCCAGGGCGAGACGCGATTCGGGGTCTGGGACAACTCGACGAATCCCAACAACGTCATGACCTACGAGCCCTACGAGAAGGGCGGCATGAAGATCACCGTCAGCGACCCCCGCAAGCCGGAGGCCGCGTGGAGCTACGTGACGATGTTCGACGGGGTGTTCCGGCCGGTGACCGGCCAGGAGGGCTCCGAGACGGCCGTCGAGATCATCGACGAGAAGAGCACCCGCATCTACAACAAGCGAAACGGCGTCGTCACCCAGGTGATCATCAACACGCTGTCGGACGACAACAACCAGATCAACAACGAGTACATCCGCATGGACAAGGATGGCAAGATCACGGGCGTTACGCACGTGACCTACATCCGCCGCAAGTAGCACCGCGCGACGGGTGGCTTCGGGAGCAGACGGCCGCCGGTCACCGGCGGCCGTTCTTGCGTTCGGCCGCGGCCATCGGTAGAGCCGCCCCAACCTTCACCCCCTCCGGTCACCACCTCTACAACACGTCGCGCCCCGAACGCTGCTCCTGCACGTGCCTCGATCGTCGGCAGGGCTGTGCCACGGCATGCCAATCTTGAGAAGCCGGTTGACCACATCGAGCCGGTCTGGCACGCACGACGCCCCACGAGGCGCGCGCGCGTCAATGGCTGGATAGGCACAGGTGTTGCACTGAGGTCGCCAGGAGGAACGGCCGAATGGCTACTCACAGGCGGACGTCGATGCGCGCCGAGTTGGACGCGTCGGAAGCGCACTTCACCGTGGCTCGCTTTGCGCGCCGCGCCGTGATCTTCGAGCAGGGCTGCGACGCCGACAGCGTCATGTACGTGGAGTCGGGGCGCGTCGAACTCATGGCGGTGGCGCCCAGTGGCAAGGTCGGGGTCTGCGGCCTCGCAGGGCCAGGGGCATTTCTTGGCGAGGAGGCCCTGGCGGGCAGCGTCGCCAGGCCCCACACCGCGACCGCCATGGAGCCGACCGAGGTGCTCATCTTCGGCAAGGCCGCCGTGCAACGATTGCTCAGCGTGGATCGGCGGTTCGCCGAGCGGTTCGTCGCTCACACCGTGAGCCGCACCACGCGGCTTGCCGCCGGCCTGACCGACCAGCTGCTCTACTCGTCTGAAGAACGGCTCGCGCGTGTGCTGCTGGAGCTGGCCGACTACGACAGCGCGGCCCTGATGCCGTGCACGCTGCCTGACGTGACGCAGGAGTTCATCGCGCGGATGGTCGGCACGACGCGCTCGCGCGTGAACAAGTTCCTCGGCAAGTTCAAGAAGCTGGGGTTCGTCGAGATGTCGGGCGGCGTGATTCGCGTCCATCCGGCACTCCTGCAGGGCGTGTCGGACGGCGACATGCGCTCACTCGGATCGGTGCGCTGACGGCGGCTCTCCGACCATTCGACGCGTGCGGCATGATCCGGGCGCGAATTTTCAACCTGTCAATGGAGGACACCCACATGGCTCAAGAACGTGCCGTCTTCGGCATCTACAGCGACGTGCCGGCGCTCGAGGCCGGCCTCAGCGCGTTGCGCGCGCAGGGCTTCCGCCACACGGACATCTCCGTCCTGATGCCCGAGAACCTGGGTCACCGCGACCTCGCACACGAGGTCCACTCGAAGGCGCCCGAGGGTGCCACGGCCGGTGCGGCCACGGGCGCGGTCGCGGGAGGCGTGGTGGGCTGGCTGGCTGGGATAGGCGCCCTCGCCATTCCCGGTATCGGCCCGTTTATCGCCGCCGGTCCGATCGTGGCGGCCCTGGCGGGCGCCGGCGCCGCGGGCGCGGCCGGCGGGCTCCTTGGCGCCGCCGTGGGCTTCGGGATTCCCGAGATCGAAGCCAAGCGCTATGAGGGCCGTCTTCGTGAAGGCGGCATCCTGTGCTCCGTCCACTGTGACGACAGCGACTGGGCGGATCGCGCCGAAGAGGTCCTGAACAGCACGGGCGCCACCGACGTCGTGACGAGCTCGGAGGCCGCAGCCGACTACAAGCCGTAGGCGGCGCCTCGCCCGGCTGCACCGACCCGCCTCGCGCTTCATGCGCGTGGCGGCGTCGGCGTGGCCGCTTCCCTCCGCGCAGGCACGCGGCGCGGCGCGCACGGCCCTTCCACGGGGCTCGCCGGCGTCGATAGCCGCACGCGCATCTGATCGCCTCCCGCGCGCCTGCAGGCGGCAGGCCTTCCTGCGACACTCGTGAAACGAATCGGCACCTCGACTCACCAGTTCTCCGAGAGCTGTTCGCGGGGAGGTGGTCGATGGCACTGAAACACGTCGTGGTCACGGCGGCGACTCTCGCCGCCCTATTCGCCGCCAGCGTCGGCGCCGGCGCGCAGGGGCCGGGACGCAGCTCGACGGTACAGGTCGGGGTGGCCGCGGCTTACCCGGCGCCAGTTCCCTCACCTGCCTCCGCCAGCCCGCTGCAGCTGCGCCTCACGGTGCATCGCCTGATGGCGCCCGCCTTCGTGAGCGGCCTCGTGCTGGTGGCGCCCGACACCGCCAATCGCATGCTGCGGGTCGTGCTCGATTCCGACAACTTCTACCGGAGCAGCGACGTCCAGCTCGATGGCGAACTGTCGCCGCGCAGCCACTTCTTCAGGTGGCCGGCCCTCCCGCCCGGGGAGTACCGTGTCGTGGTGATCGTGTTTGACGCGGGCGGGCGGCGCACCCAGGTATCCAGGCTGATGCACGTGATGGGCAATGAGCCGTGACGTCTCAGGGTGGTCCTTCCTCCTCGGAGGCGTCGTCCAGAATCTCTTCAGCCACGGCCTGATCGGCCTCGTCCGGCGCTGGCCGGGCCATCTCGCCGGCGCGTGAGGGCGTGAGCACCAGCTCCGCCAGGATCGGGAAATGGTCCGAGCCCATGTAGGGGAGGCGTTCCAGTTCGCCCAGCGTGAAGTGCCGGGTGTGGAAGACGTGATCCAGCGGATACCGGAGCAGGACGTGCTCGGCGTGGAAGGTGTTGAACATCCCGCGGCCGATTCGTGGGTCAACCATGTGACCCACGCGCCGGAAGAGGGCGGTCGTGTCGGACCACGCCACGTCGTTCAGGTCGCCAATCACCACAGCCGGCCTGCCGTCATCGGCGATCTCCCTGGCCGTCATCACCAGTTCGGCATCCCTCCCGTACGTCGGCGTGCCGGGCATCGGGGGCTGTGGATGGAGGGCATGAATGACGACCTCGTCGCCCGAGGGCAGCTCCACCACCGCGCGCATCGACGGAATCTCGGAATGCACCAGGAACCGGACGTCGCACGAGCGCAACGGCAGGCGCGAGTACAGGATCATCCCGTACGTGTTGTCCAGGGGATGGGCGATCACCCAGGGGTAGTCGTCCTCGAGTGGACGCATCGCGCGCTGCCACCACGCGTCGGTCTCCACCAGGCACACCACGTCCGCGGAGGCATCCCGCACGGTCTGCAGCACGAGATCTGCTCGACGGTTGTCCTGGAGCACGTTGGCCATCAGCAACCGCAGGCGGGGCGATGCCCCGGGATCGGCGCCCGGCACCTGACGTGGATAGCCCCTGGTGTACGGAACGACCTTCACGGCCTGATACAGCAGTGACGCGGCGAGGCCGGCAGCGAGGGTCCGGTCCAGGGCCGCCCCGTGGTTCCACCGTTGCAGGCACGCCTGCGCGATGAGGCCGACGCCGGCGATCTGGGCCCGGGGGAAGTCCCACATGCGCACCCACCCGCGCGGCGTTCGCCAGAGCGGCAGCAGCGTGAGCACAATCGGGACCGCCGCCAGCACCCGGACCATCGTGGTGATCGCATCAGGGCCTCGCCGTTCAGACAAGTCATCAGCTCCTGCTGCGATGTTATCTGATACGCCGGAGCGCCCCGTCTCGCGCCGCGGTTCCGCTGCTCCCCTTTTGCCGGATCAGAGCAGTCCCTCCGGCTCCGGGGGATCCGGCATCGCGAGCAGGAACGGCTGATCGCGCAGCTCGCGGCTCAGCCGGGCGTGGCGCTGCCGCCACGGCTCGAACCGCTGCGCCATGGCCGTCATCATCCGCGCCTTCGGCGACCGGCGCTCGTTGGCCGCGGCGCGGCTGTAGAACGCGGCGCCCAGGTCCGCATACCAGCGGATGTTGTGCCGCCCGCGCATCTGGTCTTCGAAGAAGCCCGCGAGCAGCAGGCACTGCGCTCCGGCGGCTTCCATCATCGAGCTGTCGTCGGCCATCGACGTGTCGAAGACGAAGCAGTCGAACACGGCGCTCAGGTTGGCCGGCGCGGGCAGGTCCATCGCCGACTGCGTAGACACCTGCGCGTAGTGCGCCAGCACGCTGGCGTTGTAGAGCACTTCGTGCCGATCGACATCGGGACCCGAAAGATCCTTCAGTCCGGCGAAGAAGAACTCCAGGGTTTGCTCGTGATCGCTGGCAAGCACATCGCGCAGTGGACTCATATGACCTCCGCGTGACCTCGATTGCAGTCACTTCAGGCCCGGGTGGGGCCCTTGTCAGTCACTCGAGCAAGTCGCATGCCGGGAGTGTAGCGGTTCGAATCCCCCGGAATCGGCGCGTACAGCCTCGCCCGCCGGACGCCTGCGCCCGGCGGGCTGACATTTCTCACAGAGTTTGGACGACGCCGGCCCCGGCGCCCGTGCAGCTTAGGGCCTGAACCGCACCCACTTGACGACGCGGCGTTGCGTGACTTCCGCGCCGTAGAGGTTGCCCTCGTCGTCCACCGCGATGCCTTCGGGCCCGCTGTAGCCCATGACGTTGACACGGTCGTCGGGAATGAAGTGGGTCACCCATCCCGTCTTCGCGTCGCCGATGCGGATGCCCTTTTCCCACCCGGCGTTGCGCATGCCCATGTACTTGTCGGGTGCAGGGCTCGACTCCGAGTCGGCCACGTAGATCTTGTCATCCTTGTCGATGAAGATGCCGCTCGGACGGCCGAACTGCGTCCAGATCGCCTGGAAGTTGCCCTCCTGATCGAAGATCTGGATGCGGTTGTTGAAGCGATCGCCGACGAAGATGCGGCCCTGCGAGTCCATCGCGAGCGCATGCGGATCGCGGAACTGCTTCGGCCCATAGCCGCCTTCGCCCCACGTCTCGATGTAGGTGCCATCGGCGGCCCACTTCGTGATGCGGTTCTTCGACTGGTCGTGGGCTTCGACGATATAGATCTGGCCGTTGGGCGCCGTCAGGACGTCGGACGGGCGCGTCAGCCGGTTCGGAGGATCCCCGGCCTGTCCGGGCTCGCCGATCGTCATCAGGAGCTTGCCTTCCGGCGAGAACTTGTACACAACGTGACCGGTCGTGGTGGCCTTCTGCTGCCAGGCGTCGGTCACCCAGAGGTTGCCGTCGCGATCCACGTGGATGCCGTGCGGCCACGCGAACATCTTCGCGCCGAAGCTCCGGAGGAGCTTGCCCTCCTTGTTGAAGAGCAGCACGGGATCGACGTCCGAGCCGACGCACGTGTTGGCGCCGCACCGCTCGACGACCCAGATGTTCCCGTCGGCGGCAATCGCCACGGCGCTCGTCGCCCCCCAGGACCGGCCTTCCGGCAGTTCGCCCCAGTTCAGGAGGGGGCGATACGGATTGGTCGTGACCGACTGGGCATCGAGGGGCGGACCGCTCATCGCCAGCACCATTGCCACCGCGGCGACCCCAGCCCCCGTCATCCAGCTCAACCGATTCGAACGCATCATCGAGTCTCCTCTCCATCTGCGGACCGTCCGCATCGAAGCCAGATCGTGTCCTATCTGGACCCGATCGTGGTGACATTATGGCGTCAAGCGCCGGATCGCCGCATCGGCCTCAGCGCCCAGGCAACTGGTGACCAGCGGGCAGGGGCGCGGCGCGCTTCTGCCTCGCCCCCCACACGCCGCCAAACCGGCCCAGCAGGGCCGCCGCCGCGACGCGGTTGGCGAGCGCGTTGGGATGCGGGTCGAAGCGATTCACCCACAGGCGGCTCGACGGCCGGTACCGCGAGTACGCCTCGCGCAGATCCAGACAGTCCACGGCGTAGTCGCGGCAGATGGCGGCGACCCGGTCGTGCAGGTACGCGAACGGGTAGCTGTCGGGCTGACCCAACGAGAGGTTCGGGAAGAACACGATGCCGACGGGCACGCCGGCGCGCTGGGCGCGCTCGATGAACTGGCGCAGCAGCGTCGAGGACGTACGGGAAGCGCCGCTCTCGGGGTCACGGAGCAGGCTCGCCATGTACTCCGGATAGGATATCGACCAGCCCAGACTCTGCTGGATTGACTGCCACTGGATCGTCGCCACCATGTACAGCGCCGACGACCGGAACAGCCATTCGTCCGCGGCACGCAGCGGCAGAAGCGGGAGGGGCTCCGGGCGCCGCGCTTCCGACGGCTCGAAGTCGTTGACGTACAGCTGCAGCAGGACGAAGTCGGGGGCGAGCGGGAGGACCCGCTGGCCTAGCAGTTCGTCGTGGCTGCGGAGGTCGTTGCCTCCGAGCCCGAAGTTGAGGACCTCGTAGTCGTTGGCACCGAGGTGCCGCTGAAGGAGATCGCCGAAGCGATCGTGCGTGTCGAGGCCCTGACCGAACGTGATGGAATCGCCAATCACGATCAGCCGGTAGCGCTCGGGGGGGACTTCGCCCTTGAACTCCCGCTCCCTGAACCCGAAGCGGTTCGGCAGGAACCCGGGCGAGCCACGGCTGAAGAAGCCCCGTGCGCTCGCGGCGCTCGTGACGTGGCGAAAGGCGATGCGTGTGGCCGCCTCGGCAAGGGCCACGGAGGCCGCCCCCGCCACGAGCAGAAGCACCACCCTCGCCAGCACGACATGGCTGTTCGTACCGCGGGGCGGCGTCGTGCGCGAGCGCGCTGGCCAGTCGCCGTCCGGACTCACAGCGATGATTATCGCGGCTGCCGCTCCCCTTCTCAAGCGCGGTGATCGACACGCCCGCGGCAGCGCCAGCGACCTGAAGGTGCTTTTGCCTACAATCAGCCATGCACGGAGCACGGGTTGACTGGTGGGTGCGCGCCTCCTGCGCGCTGGCGGTAGCGCAGGCGGTCATCCTTGCCGTCGCGCACGCGCGGCCTGGGCTGGCCGGCGTCGTGCTGTGGTTCGTCGGCCCGCCGCTCGTGGTGCTGACCGCGGCCGGGCTTCTCGCCGTCGCGTTCGCGCGTACGCTGAGGCGGCGCCCAGTGAGCCGCCTCCACCTTGCGGTCTACCTGCTGCTTGGATGCGTTGTCGCCTCGGTCGTCCTCGTCCGCAGCTATCCCTCGTCGTACGACGCGCGGCCGAGCGACGTCCGGTTCCGCCTGCCGCTGGACGGCCCCATCACGGTGGCCTGGGGCGGCGCGACGCTGGGCCACAACTACCACACCGTGATGCCCGATCAGAAGTGGGCCTACGACCTGCTGGTGACACACGAGGGCCGCACGCACCGCGGAGACGGCTCGCGCGTGGACCAGTACTACGCATACGGCCTGCCCGTCCTCTCGCCTGCCGACGGCATCGTCCACGGCATGCGCGACGGGGACCCGGACGAGCCGCCAGGCTATTGGCGGATCCGTCGGGTCACGGGCAACCACGTGGTGCTCGAGGTGGCACCGGGCGAATACCTCTTCGTCGCGCACCTCCAGCCCGGGTCGGTTCGCGTGGCACCCGGCGACAGGGTGCGGCAGGGTCAGGTGCTGGGACTGGTCGGGAACTCGGGCAACAGCACGGAACCTCACGTCCACCTGCACCTGCAGGACACGCCACGCACCTACCTCGGCGAGTCCATCCCCTTCTACTTCCACGACTACCGCCTCGGGGACCGCCTGATCGCCCGTGGCATGCCGACGGGCGGCCAGCGCAACCGCCGCAGCGTGCCGCGAGGGCCGTACGTGGGCCAGATTGTCGAGCATGCAGGCGACGCGGATCAGACCACTCGGGCCTCGCGGTCCGGGAGTCGGCACACCGGCGCTCGCTGATGGCTTGCCTGAGGCGCTGCGACGAAATCGCCTCGCACGCCGGTTCGTGGAGGACTGCAGGCGCCCTCCTCAACGGCGACACGCGGGCGTGCCTCGCGTGCTGGGTCCTGCCGATGCCCTACTGATGCGCGGGCGCAGGGGCGAGACGGAACAGGTAGATCCGCTCGCGCGTGGCGGGCCGCCCGGCGGTCGCCATGTCCAGTTCGGGCCCGGCGGGCGACGCGCGCTCGACGCCACGCCGATCGGGTCCCATATCCCCTACGGCAAGGAACACATACCCCTCGTTCCCGCCTGTGGCGCCCACCTGGCGCATCAGGTCGGCGACCTTCTCCGGGCGCTCGAGGTCCGCGATGCGGATGGACGAGGCGCGAGCACCGACATCCCTGCTGAAGATCCTGACGGCCCGCCACTCGTTCAGCCGGTCCTGAAAGCTGTCGGCCGTGCCAACGAAGGCACTGCCGAGCCGCATGGTCCCCATCCGGACGAACACGCCGCCAAAGTCGGTGACGACCGGAATATCCTCCACCCGGCCTTCGCCGAGCGCGAACTGCTGGCCGGCCTTGCGGCCCCAGACGGTCAGTTCGACATAGCGGTCGCCGTCCTGCACGAAGACCCCGTTTCCGTCGGGGCGATCGGCCGACTGCGCGAAGGCCGCGGACGGGCCCGCCAGCACACCCGATACCAGAACGGCCGCAAGGACGGCACCAGGACGGGAAAGCTGCTGCGTCATCCCTGGATTGTCGGTGGCACGCCGGGGCGTGTCAATCAACGTATAAGCCCCCGGCGTAGTGCGTCATCAGTTTCCTGTGGTCTCAGCGATCCGCAGATTGCGCGGATGGCACGGATACGCCGCCGCCCACGATGGCCGACAGGCCAGCGCCGCACGCGCGACGGGGGCCCGGCAGACGGCTGCGTCGCAGCCGTCGCTGTGAGGCGCCGAGGACGGGACGAGAGAAGCGCAGTGAGAGGATGGCTGACCCCGCCTCACTCGTCCCATCCTCGGTGCCTCGCGGGGGCGCGGCGTGGCCGCGCCCGCTGGGCCCGCGCCTTCTGCGTAATCGGCGTCATCTGCGGATCCGGTCGCGACGGTGCAACGGCGTTCAAACTGATGACCCACTCCCGCCCCGCGGGAGCTCGGCGCCTCCGCCTTACAGGCCGCCAGCCATGAGCCCCAGGGCGACGGCCGTCAGCGTCGCCGCGGTCGTTCCCACCAGGTAGGCGATGGCCCGTCTCCACGCGCGGGCGTGGCCGAGGGCGGAGATCTCGTACGCGAACGTGCTGAAGGTGGTGAAGTCACCCAGAAACCCGGTCGCGACCAGGGTCACGATGGCCTGGCGCGCCGGGTGTTGTTCAACCGCCGCCAGAACGACACGGCCTGCCCCCTGCTCGCTCCTGCACCGGGAGGGCGCCGGAGGCCCACAGCCCGGCGAGCATCGCCAGCGGTCCCAGTGTGAGAGTGAGGGCCACGTAGCCCAGGGGCTCCGCCAGGCGGCCGAGCTGCAGAAGCAACACCGACTCGTACGCGAATGCGCTGAACGTCGTGAAGCCGCCACAGAGACCCACCGTCAATCCGAGACGTACCGCCAGCGGGACGCGTGTCGTCTCCAGCCAGCCGACGAGGAGCCCGAGCAGCAGCGAACCACCGACGTTCACGGCAAGCGTGCCAGCCAGCAGGGACGTGCCATCGGGTGACATCCACGCGCCGACGCCGTAGCGTGCGAACGCGCCCACGGCGCCGCCGATGGCGATGGCGAGATGTGCCATAGCGAGTCGAAGGATATAGTCTCCTGCATGATCCTCTCGTCACAACGCGCGCTCTTCGACATCCCGGACGATGTCTGCTATCTGAACTGCGCGTACATGGGACCGCTCATGCGGCACGTCACCGCCGCAGGCCACGCGGGGCTCTCTCGCAAGGCCCGGCCGTGGGAGGTCACTGCCCCCGACTTCTTCGCCTCCACGGCGGCTGCGCGGCGCGCGTTTGCGAAGTTACTCGGGGCGCCGGCCTCTGAAGACGATGTTGCGATCGTCCCGGCGGCGAGTTACGGCATGGCGACCGCCGCCCTGAACCTGCCCGTGGCACGGGGGCAGCGCGTGCTCGTGCTCGAGGGCGAGTTTCCGTCCACGATCCTGACGTGGCGCGCGCGCGCACTCGAGGTCGGGGCGGAGTTGGTGCGGCTCCAGCGGCCGGACGATGGGGACTGGACGCGGGTGGTGCTGGAGGCGATCGACGGCCGCACGGCGGTGGCGGCGCTCCCGGCCCTCCACTGGCTCGACGGGGCCACGCTGGATCT
>CAZNOC010000132.1:0-2929 GCA_964574545.1 uncultured Bifidobacteriaceae bacterium
CCACCCACTACCCACTACCCACTACCCACTCCCCACTACCCACTACCCACCACCCACTACCCACTACCTACCCCCCGCTTGGACCTCGCGCACCTGCCGCAGGACGACCCGGCCGTGTACCGGATGCTGCAGGAGGCCGATACGGTGGGGCTCTTTCAGGTGGAGTCACGGGCGCAGATGGCCACGCTGCCGCGCCTCAAGCCCGCCTGCTTCTACGATCTCGTCGTCGAGGTTGCGCTGATTCGTCCCGGGCCCATCGTCGGACAGATGGTGCATCCGTATCTCGACCGGCGCGCGGGGCGCGAGCCGGTGGAGTATGCGCATCCGGCGCTCGAGCCGATCCTGAAGCGCACGCTGGGCGTGCCGCTCTTCCAGGAGCAACTGCTCCGCATGGCCATGACCGTGGCGGGCTTCACCGGCGGACAGGCCGAGGAACTGCGGCGTGCGATGGGCTTCAAGCGGTCGGAGAAGCGCATGCGGCAGCTCGAAGGCCAGTTACGCGAGGGGATGGCGCGCCACGGCATCGCGGGCGAGGCCGCCGATCGCATCGTGCTCTCCATCACGTCCTTCGCGCTGTACGGGTTTCCCGAGTCACACGCCGCGAGCTTCGCGCTCATCGCCTATGCCAGCGCGTACCTGAAGGTGCACTACCCGGCGGCGTTCTACACGGCGCTGCTCAACAACCAGCCGATGGGGTTCTATCACCCGGCCACACTCGTGAAGGACGCGCAGCGCCGGGGCGTCCGGTTCCTGCCAATCGACGTGCAGGCCTCGGCCTGGGACTGCACGGTGGAACCGGACGGCGCCATCCGAATCGGACTGCGGTACGTCAGCGGCCTGCGGGAGGAGATGGGGAGGAAGATCGCGTCAGTGTCCCGTTTCCAGTTATCAGTTCAAAGTGGGGAAGACCCGCTCACATGCCCCAAGTGCGGGTGTGATGATCCATCGCTCCTCGAGCGCGTGACCGGCGGGCGGGGGTTCTGCAACCAATGCGCGCACGAGTGGCCGCGCGAGGCACCGCCACGACGGTTCGGCTCGATCGACGAGATCGTGCGCCGCACGGGGATCCGGCGCGACGAGATCACAGTGCTGGCCCAGATCGGCGCGCTCAACTCGCTTGGCTACGACCGCCGCTCCGCGCTCTGGCAAGTCGAGCGGGTCGTTCGTCCGTCGGGAGAGCTGTTTGCGACGGACGAACCAGAGGCGGTCGGCGATCGGCTTTCGGCTCCCGGCGGCGAGCCTTCGTCTCCCCCGCTGCACGCCTCGGTCGCACCAAGAGCCGGAAGTCGCCAGCCGGAAGCCGAAAGCCGAGAGCCGAGAGCCCCGGGCGAGTCTCCGCTCGCTCCGATGACGGCAAGCGAACGCCTGGTGGCCGACTACGCGGGGACCAGCCTCACGATTGGCCCCCATCCGATGGCCCTCCGCCGGCACGACCTGTCGGTGCGCGCCGTGCTGCGGGCGATCGACCTGCCGCACGTCGTATCCGGACGACGGGTGCGTACGGCCGGCATGGTGATCACGCGCCAGCGCCCGGGGACGGCGAAGGGGTTCGTGTTTCTCACGCTCGAGGACGAGACCGGCATTGCGAACATCATCGTGCGCCCGGATGTGTACGAGCGCGATCGCCGCACGATCGTGGAGTCGCCGTTTCTGCTGGTCGAAGGCATCCTGCAGAACCAGGAGGGTGTGACGGCGATCAAGGCGGAGCGCCTCGCGCGACTCGACGGGCTGGCCCCGGAGGCCGCCGTCGAGTCGCACGACTTTCATTGAGACGCGGCCGCGCGAGGCCCTACTTCACCGCGACGAACATGATCTCCACAAGACCATCCGGTGCCACAAGGCCGCTGCGTACCGTCGCCCGGGCGGGGAAGTCCTTCGTGAAGATCGACCGGTACCCGCGGTTCATCGCGTCGAACTGGCTGACGTCCGTGATGTAGACGATGCCGTCCACCACGTGCTGCCAGTCGTAGCCCGCAGCCTTCAGTGTGCGGCCGATCCGCGCGAGCGTCTCGCGCGTCTGCGCCTCCATGTCGCCCTTGTTGTCGGCGGTGTTCCCCAGCATCCCCGACACGTAGAGCCGGTTGCCCACTTCGATGGCGCTCGAGAGAATCGGGCTCGGGCGGCCGGGGCTGCCGTCCGCCTGGGGCGCGATGATGGCGCGCTTCGGCCGGTTCACCGCCGTCAACGTGATCTCCACCTGGTACTGCGTCCCCATCAGGCCGGCGATCACCGTCGCCCGCGCGGGAGGGTCCTTGGTGAAGTACGTGCGGTACACCCCGTTCATGTCCTGGAACTTCGTCCCGTCGGTGATGTAGACGCGCGACGACACGACATGCTCGTACGTCATCCCCGCGGCCTTCAGGATTTCGCCGGCGTTGTCGAGCACGGTCTTCGTCTGCGCCGTCATGTCGCCCTCGACGACGGAGTTGTCGCGCCCGTTGCGCGAGATGAGGCCGGCCAGGAAGAGCGTGTCGCCAGACTTGATCCCGTAGCTGTAGGGGTTTGTCGAGGGCACCCAGTCTGACGGATGGATGACGGTGCGCTCGCCGCCATCGGGCACCGCGATCATCGAGAACTCGATGAGCGCGCCGGGAATGACGAGGTCCGCCACGATCGTGGTGCGCACCGGGGGGTCCCGGTCCCAGAACGTCCGATACACCTCGTTCATCGGCGCGAAGTCCTCGGCCCGTGTGATGTACACGTTCACCGAGGCGACGTTGGCGAGCCGCGACCCGGCCGCGCGCAGCGTCTTGTCCATGTCCTCCAGGACCTTTCGCGTCTGCACGCGGATGTCTCCGCCGTCCTGCGACAGCGCGCCCGCGACGTAGATCAGGCCGTCGGCGCTCACCGCGGCACTGAAAGGCAGGTTGGGAATGGGTCCTGGAAACACTCGCCGCTCCTGGCCCTGGACGGAAATCGTCGTGGCCAT
>CAZNOC010000132.1:3029-11288 GCA_964574545.1 uncultured Bifidobacteriaceae bacterium
ACGGCGAGCTCATCCGTCAGAAAGAAAGCGAGAAGCGCGAGGCCCGCTACCTGCGCAAGGGGTGCATCTGGTGTTTCCGTATCAACCGCGCCTGGAGCCGAGACGCCAACGTCGGCGGCAACGTCGCCCGGTTCATCAACCACTCGTGCACGCCGAATGCCTACAGCCAGATTGTGGACAAGACCATCTGGATTCGGGCCGCCCGGAACATCAAGAAGGGCGAGGAGCTGACGTACGACTACAACACGGAAGGGGACAAGACCATCGACTGCCGGTGCCGGCCCGGCTGCAAGACCCGGCTGTGAGGCGCCGTTGACTGCCGGCGATCGCGCGTGGGTCGGGGTGGCCGTGACTCTCTGGCTGTTCGTGGGTCTCGGCTGGAGCAGTTCCGGAGCGGCGCGGGTTGAGCAGACCCAGGGCCCGGCCTCGGTCGTGACGGCGGTCGCGTCCGGGCGTATCGAGTCGGAGGCGCGCGGGGAGCTGCTCGATACGCCGGTACTTCCGGGATCCGTGATGAAGGCGTGGACGCTCGTCGCTGCACTCGAGAGCGGCGTCATCGAGGCCCGCACGTCCCGCGTCTGCCGTCGGATCGTCACCGTGGACGGGCGTCGCTACGTGTGTGCGCATCCCGACCTGAAGCGGCCGCTGACGCCCGCAGAGGCGCTGGCGCACTCCTGCAACGACTACTTCGTCTCGCTGGCGCCACGGCTCCCGCGGGCGATGTTCGATAGCGTGCGGCTGGCGGCCGGGCTGCCTGCCCTGGGCGGGTCCACGCCACTTGCGGCCGGCCTCGTCGGTCTCGACGGCCCTCGGATAGCGCCGCGGGCGCTGATGGCCGCGCTCGTTCGCCTGGTGGGAGCGCAGGCGTCCGGCCACGTGCCGATGCGCGGCGAGACGCGCCAAGTGCTGCTGAACGGACTGCGGGGTGCCTCGCAGTACGGGTCCGCCGCGGCCCTCTCGTCGCTGGCGGGCGGGGCGCTTGCGAAGACCGGCACGGCGCCGATGCCCGGCGGCGGCGTCATGGGTCTCGTCGTGGCGCTTGCCCCCGAGGCCGCCCCCACTCGTGCCGTCGTCGTGGCACTGCCGGGGGCCGCTGGACGCGATGCCGCGGGCGTGGCTGCCGACCTGTTTGTGTCCACACCACCACCCGTGGCGCCTCCGGCCCCGACGCCTCCCCCGGCCGCGATGGCGGCGCCTTCGGCGGCGGCGCCCCGCAACGTGGACGATGCGGCTCTGAGGCACGCCAGCGCCGGTACCACGGTGCGCCTTGGCGTCACGTCTGGCCGCCGGGTGCGGGTCGAATCGGTGGCGCTCGAAGAGTACGTGGCGCGCGTGCTTGCAGGGGAGGGCCAGCCGCGCGCCGGCGATGCCGCGCAGCAGGCGCTCGCCGTGGCCGCGCGCACCTTCACGATCGCCAACCGCGGGCGCCATGCTCGTGAGGGCTACGACGTCTGCGATACTACCCACTGCCAGGTGGTTCGCCCCTCGACGCCCGTGACGCGCAGCGCGGCGCTGGCATCTGCCGGCCGTCTGCTGCTCGCCTCCGGCGCCCCGGCGTACGTCTTCTACTCCGCTCTCTGCGGCGGCCGGCCCGAGCGCGCCTCCGAGGTCTGGCCCGGCGCGATCGACTACGGGGAACTCGCGCACGAGGACGATGCGTGCCAGGGGGAGCCGCCGTGGGCGAGCGACATCCCCGCGTCGGGCCTCGAGCGTGCCCTGCGCGCGGCGGGCTTCCGCGGCAGCCGCCTGCGCGAACTGCGGGTCGTGCAGCAGAACGCTTCCGGACGTGTCACGCGCCTGCGCATCGACGGCTTCTCACCGAACGAGATCTCCGGGCAGGACCTCCGCATGGCCGTCGGCCGTGTGCTGGGCTGGCAGCATTTGCGCAGCACGATCTTCGATCTTCGGCGTACGTCCGCAGGCTATCGCTTCGCGGGCCGCGGGTTCGGGCACGGTGTCGGGCTCTGCGTGATCGGTGCGGGGCATCGGGCGGCGCGTGGGGAGTCGGTGGACGACATCCTCGGCTTCTACTACCCGGGCTTGCAGATCGGCACGGCGGGCAGCACGACAACTCCGGCGGACGCCAGGCCCGCGCCCTCGACGACCGCGAATCCCGTCCCTGCGCCGCGTCCGAGTCCTGTGCCGGCCGCGACAGACGATGTGCGGCTGGCGTTGCCGGCGGGAGAGGAGCACGAGCGCGCCGCGATCCTGGCGTTGGTCAGAACTGCTCGGGACGAGATCGTGCGGCGGGCGGGGGTCACGCCGCCGGCCGTCCTGACGCTGACGTTTCACCCGAGTGTCGATGCGTTCGGTCGCGCGACGGGGCAGCCGTGGTGGGCGTCGGCATCGACCAGGGGTGCCCGAATCGACTTGCTGCCGCTCGCACTCCTCCGCCAACAGGGACAGATCGAGCGCACCATCCGCCACGAGGTGGCGCATGCGATCGTGGACGGGTCGCTCTCGGGCAGGCCCCTGTGGGTGCGCGAGGGGGCCGCCATCTTCTTCGCCGATTCCGCACCGGACGCCGCGACCCGGCCGCCCCGCGTGGAGTGTCCCTCCGACATCGAGATCGCACGCCCGGTGTCGGCCGGCGCCCAGCGCGACGCGTACGCCAGAGCGGAGCAGTGTTTCCTCAGGCAGATCGCAGACGGGCGGCGATGGGATGAGGTCAGGTAGGGCGCCCCTTCTCCGTCAACTGTCCGACGACGGTTCCACAGACGAGCGCCCACCCAACGGTGGCGACAAGCGCTACAGCGATGAGGCGCGCGCCCACGACGGCGGGCTCGACCCAGGTCGGGGGCAGGCCTGACATCCTCCACCCGAGCACCTGCAGCGGCAACACCACCAGGGCGATCACCCACACGGTTGCGAGCGACAGGCGTCGGAACCCGAACGCGTGCCGCAACCACGGTGCTCGGATGAGGGCGCCCGCGCCGCCATCGAGCAGGGCCGCCAGCAGCGTCAGGCCCACCACGGGCGCGACGACCCACTGCACCCAGAAGACGACCGCCTCGACGCCGCGGAAGAACCGTGACGCGTCGGCCCAATCGAACGTGGCGATGAACCACGCCGAGATCTCCCCCGCGTGGCCGGCCGCCCAGGCGTCCGCGCGTGCCGCCGCCCACCACACCACGAGGCCAGTCGCGAGTGCGACGACAAACCATGGCAGGTGTGAGAGGCCGCGTACCGCGCTCCGGACGTGGAGGCCCTCGCCGCGCCACGCGTCGATCGCGCCTGCCGCGGCGATGCTGGCCGTAGCCAGCATCAACAGGACGAGCATCGCCGAGGCGGCCAGCATCCACGCATTCGACTCCGGCGTGCTCAGGAACGTCCAGTAGAGCCCGCCGAACACGACCTGGCCGACGGCGAGCCATGCCACGCTCACCGGAAGGGGACGCGTCACTGGCGCGCTCCTTGTGGGGCCACGGGCACGCTCAGTGTCAGAGGCTCAGACGAGGCAGTGACGCCCGGGACGTACATCGGCGCGATCTGCGCAGGACGGGCGCGAAACTCGCCCGACGAGATGACGCGCACGAGATACTGATACTCGTAGCGCCCCTCGCTGAAGGACTCCTGGAAGAACACCGTCTGCTGATCGCGATACTCCACCCGCGATCCCCACCATGGCGTGCCCGGCGTCTCGAGGGGGTATGCCGTGTCGTCCTGAATCGCCTCGACACCCGCCGGCAGCGGGTCTTCCAGCACCAGATACCGCCAGTCGCGGGAGCCGGCCACCACGAGGCGCACGCTGAGGACGTCGCCAGGGTTCGCGGTGCCCGTGAAGGGCTCTTCCCGGTAGAGGATCCGATCGTCGGCTCGCACGGGAACCAGCCGCGCGTATCGTCGCGTGACGGCCAGCTGGCGGGACCCCGTTCGCGCGGCGGCGCCCGCGGTGTCGTAGTACTCCGCGGTGGCCGACCAGTAGAGCGCCCCGCCCCCGCGCTTGACGATGCGCACCTCGTTGGCGCCGGCGCGGGCGGGCACGGTGATGTGGACGGGCTCGGCGACGGCAAGGCTGGCGGTCGAAAATGCTCGTGTGGCGGCCGGCGCGCCGTTGATGTGCACCTCGACGCTGAAGGGCGAGGGGTACTCCCCACGTGCCCGCATGTACTCCAGCAGTCCGTAGATCGCCATGGCCGTCTGTTTGGTGCTGCCCCAGGCGCGACCGGTCCGATTGAGGAGCAGCCACCGCACCGCGCGCTCCATGAGCGCGCTGCCCGGGTCGCGCGCGACGAGCGCCTGGACGGCAAGAGCGGTCGCCTCGACGCTGGTGTCGACCGCATCGAACAGCAGGGGATCGCGGTCCGTGGTCCACCACGACAACTCGCCGCGCGTCTGCGCTTCTTCGCTCAGGGTGCGTGCCAGCGCGTCACCACGCGAATCCTCTGCCGTGTCGAGCGAGAGCAGCAGCAGGGCGCGGCCGTAGGCGCTCATGCGCTCGCGCGCGTTCCACAGTTCGTCGAGCGCCGCCCGGTGATCGTACGTCCCGGTGCGGCCCTCCGCCCACCACTCGAGCGAGGACTCCCTGGCAAGCGCGCGTCCCATCACCCAGGCCATGTAGGCCTTGAGGTCGGGCTCGGCGCGCGGGTACTCCGCGTGGAGCACGGCGAGCGCGCGCATGCCGTTCTGCACTCGCCAGTCTTCGATGCGGTATCCGGCGCGTTTCGCCTCGAGCAGCCCGTGGATGGCGTAGGCCGTCATGAAGGGGTGCGTGGCATCGGTCCGCCACCAGCCCCAGCCGCCCGCCTCCTGCTGGTAGTCGTACAGCCGGCGCAGGCCCTCGGACACCTGGCGATCGAGCGCGCCAATCCGTTCCGTGGGCAGGAGCTTCAGGTCGGCCAGCGTCCGTGTCACCAGCACGTTGGGAAGGAAGCTTGAAAGCGTCTGCTCGGTACAGCCGTACGGGAAGCTCGTCAGGAAATCGAGGGCACCGATCAGGGACCCTGCCATCGACGGGGCCAGCGAGACACGCAGCGACCGCGCCCGGTCGTTCGAGTCCGTGGGGACATCGATCGTGCGGACGTCTTCTCCGGCGCCGGTAATCGAACCACCGACGCCGGCTTCGCGCCGAAGGCCGTACGGCAGCACGGGAAACGACAAGCGCAGGGCATCGGTGCCGGGCGCCGTACGGGCCGTGGCCGTGACGGTGGCGTTGCCCGCCGCCGGGGCCGACACGCGCCAGTCGTCACGACGCTCGCCGCCCGGCGCCACGATCCCTCGGGACGCCTCCGCGTCCGCCAGCCCCTCAAGGCCGTCGGCGGCCAACGTCACCGTCGTGGACTGCGGCTCGGGGCGGTAGTTGTGGACGATGGTCGGCAGCACGACTTCGTCGCCTTCCGTGAGGAAGCGCGGCGTGACCACCCGGACGATCAGATCCTTGGTCGTGGTCGTGCGCGCCACACCCGTGCCCGCACGTGTATCCGTCGTCACCGCCCGCGCCGTCACGCGCCATGTCGTGAGCGCATCAGGATAGCGAACCGCGATTCGCCCCTCGCCGTTGGCATCGGTCACAAGGTCGGCCACCCAGTAAATGGCATCCGGGAAGTCCTCTCGGACCCGGGGCTGCGCCGGCGGATCGCCCTTGAAGTCCGCGAGCGAGAAGGGACGACGCCCGCGGCGGGCCAGCTGCAGCTCCTCGCGTCCCGAGTACCCGATGAAGTAGTAGTACCGGGAGAAGGATGTACCCACCCGGCTGTACTCGCGGCGGTGGAACAGGCGCACCGGGTCGGGTGTGTCGTCGGCTTTCACGCCGTAGACGGCCTCGTCAATCACGGCGAGGCTCACCTGCGCGCGCACGGGCTCGCCGGATGCGTCGGTGACGCGGACGCGAAACGCGCCTGGCTGCTGGGGGCGCGAGACCGCCTGGTCGGCCGTCAACGTGATCGACAGCGCGCGGGCCACCGGAGGGACCGCGAGCCGTCGCTCGGCCTGGTGGAGCCGGCCGTCCCTCATGTAGGTGACGTGCACGTAGATGTCGCCGACATCACCGGAGTCGACGGGCACCTCGAGGGCATCGGCCGCGCCAGGCCGCATCAGGCGGTACCACGAGACATGCTGGCCTTCCTTGGTGACGAGCACCGGGCCGGTGATGGTCTCGCCCCGCACCATTAGCCGCGCGGTGTCGCCAGGGGCGTACGTGCGCTTGTCGGCCAGCAGTTCCAGGTACCGATCTCCCTCGTCCGTCGTGTCCCGCGCGCCGGGCACCCAGAGCCATGCCTGCGCCGTCACGTCGCGGTCGCCCGCCCGCGCGACCGTGGTCACACGATACGTGCCCGGCTCACCGGGAATCATGAGGGCGGCGTCGGCCTGCCCGTCAGCATTGGTGGTGGCAGCGGCCTCGCCTGCCGCAGTCGCCTGCGGGTCGCCATAGTAGCCGTTCGGGTAGGTGATGCGTTCGAGGAGGAGGCGCAGCGGCACCGCCGCGCGCGGCTCGCCGGCATAGTCGAGCGCGCGCACGAACACGCGTGCCTGGCCGCCCGCCCTGAACACGTAGCGGTCGAGGTCGGCGGCGATCAGGAAGTCGGCGTACGTCGCGTGCACGACTGTTTGTCCAGACACCTCGCGGTTACTGGCGTCGGTCACCTGCGCTTCGAGGCGCGCCGAGTAGTCGCGCCCCTGCGCATCCACGGCCAGCGGCACGCGAATCTCGCCGCGCCCCTGCGCATCCAGGCGCAGCGTGCCCTCGAGGCGCTGGTCGCCGCCGTACCAGAACGTGCTCTCCCCACCGTCAAAGCCGTCACTCCACCTGAAGGGCGAGTAGTACGGCTGCTGGTTGACGACCCAGCGCACGCGCGCGTTGGCGACGGGCTGTCCGAAGTAGTACCGCGCCTCGATGCTGGCCACGGCCTCGTCGCCCTGTCGCACGAAGCGCGCGCCGGGCGTCAGACGCACGTCGTACTCGGGCTTCCGATACTCCTGCACCTCGAAGGCGCCGGTGGCCTGCTCGTCGCCCGTGTTGATCCGAACGGCGTAGTAGCCAAGCGCGGCCGAGGGCGGCACGGGCACCGAGGCTGAGACCGACCCGAACTCGTCCACCCGCACCTGCCGCCGCAGCAGCACCTTGTCGTTCGGGTCGCTGACGACGATCTCCACGTCGGTCCGATCGAACGCCTGCACGGCGTCGCGCTCGCGCCAGCGGAGCACGCTCTTCAGGTGGACAGTGTGCCCAGGGCGATAGATGGGCTTGTCCGTGTAGACGAAGGCGACGAGCTGCCTGACGGGCTGCTCGAAGAACCATGCGCCCGGATCGGTGGCGGCGATCTGATCGCCGCACCGCGCAAGACCGATGACGGTGCCTCGCGTCTCGTCGCCCACGGCCGCCTCGTACAGCCCCTCCGCGGACGTGCGGCCCTCCATCAACACCGCCTGCGACGCCAGCAGCCGTGTCTCGCATCCCTCCTGTGGCTCGCCGGTGAACCGGTCGGCGGCAAACATCAGCACCTGCCCCGGCGCCACCTTCATCACGACACCCACGTCTGAGATGATGACGACGGTGTAGGCCTTGAGAAGGCCGCTGACGGCCTCGACGACGTAGACGCCTGGCTCGGTGACGTCGAGCGGGATCCTCCGCATCTCGGCGTCCCGGTAGTCCGGCAACAACTCCCGCCACGAGGTCACCAGCTGGTCGGGATTGAGCAGCGGGACCTGCGCGAAAGTGTTCACCTGCAACGTGACGCGCTGGGAGACCTGTTGCTCGTCCTGCCGGTCCCGCCGCGCCACGCGGTAGGTGCGGCTGACCTGGTCGCGCAAGAACGCGCGGATGGTGCGACGCTGAAGGGCCTTCCACTCCGCGATCCGTTCGATCGCGCTGCGCTCCTGCGGCACCTGCGGCGCGTCGCTGCCCAGTTGGTGCGGATCGCGAAGCGACTGGAAGAACGCGAAGGGGTCCCGCACCTTGTAGACCCGGAAGTCGAGCGAGGTCACGCGGCGGAAGGTGAGATAGAACGCCGGCCGCTCCCGTGTCGTGAACACCTCCCCGCTCGACAACGAGAACGCCGGGCGGGGGTCGTCCGCAGGCTGGGCGGTGGCAGGCGCCGGTATCGAGGCAACCACAAGCAGCAGGTGCGCACGCCATGTGAACGAGAGGCGCGTCATAGCAAGGCCAGGCGGAACACGCCAACGAAGTGGGGGTTGGCGGCGTGGGGCCGCCATCGCGGCGCGGGGTGCGCGGCGAGATCGGCGAGCCGGACCTTGCGCACCTCTCCCGGCCCGCCGGTCGTCGGACCTGACGGACCTGACGGACCTGACGGACCTGACGGA
>CAZNOC010000133.1:0-9880 GCA_964574545.1 uncultured Bifidobacteriaceae bacterium
CGGCTCTCGTCTGCACGCTTGGCTCGCTCATCGGCGCGGGCATCGGCTACGGGATCGGCGCGGCTGCCATGGCGACTGTCGGCCAGCCCATCGTGGATTTCTACGGCGCACAGCGGCACTGGGACCGCGTGGTGGAACTCTTCAACAGTGAGTGGGGCGTCTGGTTCATGGCCGCAGCGGCCTTCACGCCGATCCCGTTCAAGGTGGCGACGATCGCCGCCGGGGCGACGGCGATGCCCCTGGTCCCCTTCCTGATCGCATCGGTCCTCGGACGGGCCGGACGATTCTTCCTGGTCGCCGGGATCCTGCGCCTGTTCGGTCAGCCTGTCCGGCGCGTGCTCGAGAAGCACTTCGACCTCGCCGCCCTGGCGTTCTTCGTGCTGCTGGTGGGAGGGTTCGTGGTGTTGAGGGCGCTCTGACGTTCGCGAATTGCGAATCGTGAACTGCCTAACTACTTCCGCGGCTCGACGTCGCGGATGATGAACAGCTTCTCGCCCGGCTTGATCAGGCCCAGGTCGCGACGGGCCAGTTCCTCGATGGCGGCGGGATCCTCGCGTAGCCGTCTGGCTTCTTCACGGAGGCGCGCATTCTCGGTTCGCTCGCGAAGCAGCGCCCGCTCCACCGCCACGTACTCTCGCCGGGCTTCGAGCAGCGTCAGCAGGCCCTTCTCTCCCACCATCGCGTCCACCACGAGCACGGCGGTCACAAGCCCCAGGACCATCCGGAGCACTCGCCGTCCGCGGCGGCTCGCCCCCCCTTTGGCGGGCGTCGGCGACTGGCCCGGGGGCACGTCGATCTTCATCGGGACGTGGGCGTCTTCCTGGCGGGCGAGGTCCCCGCGCGAAGGTGGGCTTCCAGCGCTTCAATCAACACGGTACGAAGGTCCGTCCGTTCGTCCATCGCCCTGATCTTGGCTGCCCGCCACAACTCCTCCGGCAGCACGACCGTGGTCTTGACGCCGGGGTTCGAGGCTTTGGCGGACATACGCGACACAGACTACCCGGTTTGCCGTGCCCACATCAACACAGTTTAACGGGGCCGATGTTATACGGATAACCGTATAGCTGTCAATTCATAAATGTTGCTCAACGTTTCAGCGCTCAAGTGTAGATCCGTATCCCCATTTATACAGTGATACGGCACAAGGAAGGGGCCGGCCAGCACCGGCGTCAGGGTTTCCGGAAGACGACGATGCGGTTGGAGTTCGTACCGCGGGAGTTGTTGGCCACGCCCCAGATGTTGGCCGTCTTGGTGAAGGACTGCTGGTTGATGACGATGCAGACGGGCGTCAACCCGGCGTCCACACCGCAGGGGACCACCGAGTGCTCGAGCTTGACGCGACCACCGCGCACTTCCCCGACCTCGAAGGCCACGTGGCCGCCCGGGCGCAGAAGCCTGGCAAGCTGAACGAAGACCGACGCAATGAACTGCTCCCAATCCTCGAGCTTCCGGTGCATCGCGATTCGGACATCGGCCGCGTCGATCCCGCAGAACCAGCCGCGCAGCCAGTTGTCGCCAGCGTAGTTGACCACGTCCAGAAACGGGGGCGAGGTCACGATGAGGTCCACGCTCGATGATTCGGCGAAGCGCTCGGCGGCGCTGCCCGTGTGCCACGCGGCCTCTGCCGCAGCCTGCCGCAGGGTGTGCCGGACGTCATCGGTCACATCCGCGAGCAGCGCCCGGGTCTTGCGCAGGATCAATACCCTGACGTCCCTGCGCGGGGGCGCCTGCTGTCGGCCGGCGTTGATCTTCCGCTGCGCGCCGGCCGACGTCGCCTGGTTGGGTGGCAGGGTGTAGACCGAGAAGAACCCCGGCGAATGACCGGTGAGCCGGTTGACCGCCACCATGCGGATCCAGGCGTCAACGTCGTCAAGCGAACCGCTGGCCTCCCGCGCGAGCAGGTACTCGCGCAGGGCGCCGATTTCGGCCAGCGTCTCGGGGTGATAGAAGGCCAGCAGGTCCTCGGGCGCAGGCTCGCCGGGCTCCAGGGGCAGCGACAGAAGCCGGTCGCGGACCTCATCGACCGTGGGCGGGGACAATCTCGGCCAGACGAGCACACGGCTGAGCGGGTTCACATCACAGCCCGACGGGCGCCTGCCGAGCAGGGCCGCTTCGACGAGCGTGGTCCCACGTCCCGTGAACGGATCGTAGACCCGATCGCCAGGGGACGTCAGTCGCTCGATGAAGAACCGCGGAAGCTGCGGCTTGAAGCAGGCGCGGTACGACACTTCGTGAAGGCTGCTGGCCGCCCGCTGCCGGCTCGTCCAGAACTCGTTGGTCAGTACGGGGAGGCGTGCACCGGTTCGGTCGCAGACATGGTGCTCGACCCTGGTGGCGCTGCCTTCCCCTGCGAATCCTGCGAGGGCGCGTGCGAAGTCGTTCGTGCCGGCGGGCTGGCCCGCGACACCGGCGCTATAGGGGAAGTTGAGCTGAACGGCCATGCCTGGGTGTCCGGGTCCAGTTAGAATATCGCACCTGCTTCGTCATCGACGGAGGCCCGTTCCATGTCCCTTCCTGTGATCGTCCTGACTACATTGCCGACTGACGGCGACCCGACCGTACTCGCGCGTACGCTCGTGGACGAGCATCTGGCCGCGTGCGTCAACGTCCTCGATCCGATGACCTCCATCTACATCTGGGATGGGAAGGTGCAGCAGGAGCGCGAGCGCCAGCTCGTCATCAAGACGGCTGCCGACCGCGTGACGGCCCTGCGCGAGCGGGTGCTCGCCCTGCACCCCTACGCCGTCCCCGAGTTTCTCGTCCTGCCGGTGAGCGACGGAAGTGAGGGGTATCTGGCGTGGATTGCGGAGGCGACGGGGTGACACCCTCACTAGCGATGTGGTGATGTGGTGATGTCGTGATCTGGTGATGTGAGATCTGGTGATGTGCGATCGTGCGAGGTATCTCGCGATGTGGTGATCTGGTGGCCTGCTGAGCGCCTCGAGCCGACAACTGAGAGCCGAACGCCGAGGGCTGAACGCCGTCAGCCGACCCGGCCGCCCTGATAGACTATCCGTTCGCCATCAATACGAACATTCCAACACCCGAGGAGAGTGACGCATGGCACGGCACGCAGAAGCGCAGTGGCAGGGAACGTTGAAGGAAGGCGCCGGACGGATGAAGCTCGGCAGCGGAGCGTACGACGGCCCGTTTTCGTTTCAGTCTCGCTTCGAGGAAGGCACGGGCACCAATCCCGAAGAGCTGATCGGTGCGGCGCTCGCCGGCTGCTTCTCGATGGCGCTCTCGGCAGCGCTCGAGAAGGCGGGGACGCCCGTCACACGCGTTCAGACGTCGGCGTCGGTCCACATGAGCCCAGTTGACGGGAAGCCCACGATCTCAAAGATCGATCTCGTCTGCAAAGGCGAAGTGCCCGGGCTCGACCAGGCGGCGTTTGCCGCAGCCGCCGAAGACGCCCGCAAGGGCTGTATCGTCGCGCGCGCCCTGGGGGGCGTGGACACGATCACGGTTCAGGCGACGCTGGGATAGGCGGAGCCGCGAGGGGCGTGCATGTCGCGTGTCCGCCTGATTCACTGGCATGGGCCCGAGGGACGCGAGCGGCAGCTGCGACTGGCCTCCCTCGGGCACCACGTGGAGTTCGACGAACTCGAGGGGCCTGCGCTGCTCAGGGCCGCTCGCACCAATCCCCCGGACGCGTTCGTCATCGACCTCAGCCGGCTGCCGTCGCACGGCCGCGAGGTCGCGCTCGCGTTGCGGACCTACAAGGACACGCGGCACGTGCCGCTTGTGCTGGTGGACGGCGATCCCGCCAAGGTGGCTGCGATCAAGGCCCTGCTCCCGGACGCCCACTACACGACCTGGAGCCGGCTGGCCACCGTGCTGCCGAACGCCATCGCCACGCGGCCGGCCAGTCCGGTTGTGCCGTCCTCTCCCATCGCCTCGAACAAGCCCACAGCGGCGAAGCTCGGTATCAAGACCGGGTTCACGGTTGCGCTCGTCGGAGCCCCACCGGGATTCGCGCGGACGCTGAGGCCCCGGCCGTCAAAGGTCACCTTTACTGCACGAGCCGATCGGGCTTGCGACGTCGTCGTGACGTTCGTGCGATCGTCGCACGAGCTGTCGGCGCAACTCTCGATGCTCGGTGACGTCCTCGATCGTCAAACGTTGTGGATCGCGTGGCCGAAGAAGGCCTCGGGCGTCCCGACGGACGTCAACGGCAACCTCGTGCGGGAGAGCGGACTGGCGCTCGGCTGGGTCGACTTCAAGATCTGCGCGATCGACGCCACGTGGTCGGGTTTGGCGTTCAAGAAAAGGGTTCGGGCCCCGCGAGCTCGGCGTTCGGCCTCGTAGCCTCTGGCCTACAGCTCCCGGAGCGCCGACGGGATTGGCAGCCGCGCCGCGCGGATTGCCGGGAACAGCCCGCCCACGAGTCCCATCATCAGGGCGTAGACGAGCCCCGTGACGAGCAGCGCCGGTGTCACCTGAAACGCAAACGCCACCTGGCTGAACGTCTGGAAGTTCATCGTTGACGTCTGGTACCCGTTGAAGGCCAGATACGCCCCGATGCCGCCGATCGCGCCGCCGATGGCGCCGAGAACGACCGACTCCGCGAGCACCGACACGACGACCGCGGTGCTGTTGAAGCCGAGCGCGCGCAGGGTGGCGATCTCGCGCGAGCGCGTCGAGACGGCGGTGTACATCGTGAGGATCGCACCGAAGACCGCCCCGATTCCCATGAGCGCGGCGATGACGAACCCCACGCCGCGGATCAGCCCGCTCAGCGCCTGCGACTGCTGGGCGTAGTACTCCGTTTCGCGGCGGACCTGCACGTTCAGTTGCGGGTTCGACGTGAGCCAGTCCCGGAACGCATCGAACGTGTCGCTGGCGTCGAGCTGCACCAGCACGGTCTGGTAGGAGTTCCCGCGGCGGTACGCGCCCTGCAGCACGCGCGCATCCACCCAGATCTCGGTTTCCGACACGCCCCCGCCGGCTTCAAAGATACCGACGACCCGCCAGGTGTTCTGGCCGGAGCGCACCTCGTTGCCGACCGTGAGCCCGGCGAACTGCACGCTCGCGCCCCGGCCGACCACGATCTCGTTGGTGCCGAACTCGAGCATCCGGCCCTCGATGATGGTGGCCTCGTCCCGCACCTGCAGCGCCACCGGCTCGATGCCGCGCATCGGCACATTCGCGGCGGTGTTGGTGGACAGCTTCGGGAGGTCGATGATCACGAAGAGTTCCGCCGAGGCCACCGCCACCTGGCCATCGCGCCGGATGCCCGGTGCCTGCTTGATGACGTCGACTTCCGTTCCGCCAAGCCCGCTCGTCATCTCGCTGTCGGCGCCGCTCCGCATCACGATCGCGCGCGTCGGGGAGCCCGACCCCTGCATGGCCGCGGTGAAGCCGGCCGCAATGGACAGCACCGAGACGAACACCACGACCACCCCCGCAATGCCGATGACGGCCACGCCAGACGAGCCGAGCCGCTGGGGAATCGTGCGGAGGTTGAGCGCCGTCACGGCCACGACCTGAACGATCCAATTCATCACGCCGCTCTTTCCTTTGAACTGACCACTGACAACTGACGACTCATCGACCCGGCCGCCCTGTCCCTACCCTCGCCTGAGCGCGTCCGTGATCCTGAGCTGCATGGCGTTCACGGCCGGCATCAGGCCCGCCGTGACGCCAAGCGCGAGGATGAGGCCGGCGCCAAGCGCCACATCGCGCGGCGGCAGGACGAAGATCGGCAGCATTCCGCCCGTGGGATCCCCCTGCTGAACGAAGAGCCACGAGACGAACAGCCCGAGCCCCCCTCCCAGCACGGCAATCGCCACCGACTCGCTCAGCACGAGCACGAGAATGGCCACGTTCGAGAACCCCAGCGTCTTGAGCACGCCGACCTCGCTCGTACGCTCGCGCACCGACTGCGCCATCGTGTTGGCCACGACGAGCAGGATGGTGAACAGCACGGCGACGAGAATGGCGATCATGATCGCCCCGATGTCTCCCACCTGCTTGGCAAAGCCTTCGACAAACCCCTTCTCCGTCGTCGTCTTCGTCTCGGCCGCCGAGTTGGCGAACATCTCGTCAAAGGTCGTCGCCATCTGCTGTGCCCGTGAGGCATCCTCGATCTTGACGACGTACCAGCCCACGAGTCCCTCTCCCCCGGCGCGATTCTCGTCGAGATAGTCGTAGCGGAAGAAGAACTGCGTCTTGTCGACGCCCTGGTCGCCGTCGTAGATGCCGACGATGTTGAACTCCCACACCTGGCCCTGTTTCGGCTGCCAGATGGTGCCGACGATCGGCACACGGTCGCCGATCTCCCATCCGAACCGCCGGGCGAGATCGACACCGACGATCGCGCCCTGCCGGTCCTGCATCCAGGCCTCGAACTGTTCGGGCGGCAGCCGGTACTCCGGATAGATCTTCATGAAGGGCTCGGGCTCCACGACGATCTGGGCGAAGAAGTTGGATGGATCCTGGTAGACCCCCCCGAACCACGAATTGTGCGTGGCGAGCTCCACGCCTGGCGTGGCCTGCAGCCGGTTCAGGTACGACACCGGCAGAGGCATGATGAGGCTGACCTTGTGGATCAGCACCAGCCGGTCCAGGCCTGCCACCTCGACGCCGAATGAGAACGCCGTGCGAATCGTCATCAGCAGGCCAAAGAGCACGAACGCCACGAAGATGGAGAGCACCGTGAAGGTGGTGCGGACCTTCTTGCGCCAGAGGCTCTTCCACAGCAGGGGCAGAAACTTCATGCAGCCACCCCCTGAAGCAGGCCCTTCTCGAGGTGCAGCGTCCGCGTCGCCCGCTCGGCCGCGCGCGGGTCGTGCGTCACCATCACGATGGTCTTGCCGTGATCACGATTGAGCGCCTGGAGGAGGTCCAGGATCTCGTCGCCCGACTTGCGGTCGAGGTCGCCGGTGGGCTCGTCGCAGAGCAGCAGCGTCGGGTCGGTGACGATGGCCCTGGCGATGCCCACGCGCTGCTCCTGCCCGCCCGAGAGCTGGCGCGGGTAGTGCCGGGCGCGCTCGGCCAGCCCCACCACCTTCAACGCAATGGCCACCCGCTTCCGGCGCTCGGCCTTCGACAGCTTCGTCAGCAGCAGTGGCAGTTCGACGTTGCGTTCCGCCGTGAGCACGGGAAGGAGGTTGTAGAGCTGGAAGACGAAGCCGACGTTCTGCGCGCGCCAGCGCGAGAGCTGGCTGCCGGACAGCCGGGCGATATCGGCGCCAGCCACCTCGATCGACCCCTCCGACGGCCGGTCGAGCCCGCCCATCAGATTGAGCAGCGTCGTCTTGCCCGATCCAGACGGGCCCATCAGCGCGAGGAATTCGCCCTGCGGGATCTCGAGGTTCGTCCCCTGCAGGACGTCGATCCGTTCGTTGCCGCGGGTGAAGTACTTGTGCACGTTGCTGACACGAACCAGTGCGCTCATGAGCCTTCTCGCTCCTACCTGATGACGATGGACAGACCGTCGGTGAGTTCCGGGGGCGGCGCGACCACGACACGGTCGCCCGCCGTGAGGCCGGCAATGACTTCGAGACGGTCGCCATCGGTGCCGGCCGTCTGGATCGCGCGCCGCTCGACGGTGTCCTGTCGAACGACGAAGACGTAGCTCTGGCCGTTCTCGGCCCTGACCGCGCTTCGCGGCACGAGCGACACCGGGCGCGCCGCCGGCAGCGCCTCATCGTCGGCCTCGCGAAGGAACGTCACCTTCACGCCCATGTCGGGCAGGATGCGTGGATCGAGTTCGGTGAAGCCGATGCGCACGAGCACGGTGGCCTTCTGGCGGTCGGCCGTGGGCACGCTCGTGATCACGCGCGCGGGGATCTCCCAGTCGGGGTAGGCGTCGAGCACCGCGGTGACCCCCTGCTTCGGCACGACTCGGTTGATGTAGCTCTCGTTGACGTCCACTTCGATCTCGAGCGAGGTCATGTCCACGATGGTGCAGATGCCCGTGCGCGTGAATCCCCCGCCCGCCGACACGGGCGACACCATCTCGCCTGGCTGCGCGTCCTTGCTGATGGCCACGCCGCTGAACGGCGCGCGGATGACCGTGTTGTCGAGTTCCGTTCGCTGCAGGGCCACCTGGCTCTCGGCCACGGCCACCTGCTGGCGGGCGGCGGCAATCCTGGCCTCGATCGAATCGAACTCGGCCTGGGCCTGATCGACCTCCGCCTGGGTGACGATGCCGTCGCCCTTCAACTGCTCGCGCCGGCCCAGCGTCAGCCGCGCTTCGGCCAGGCGCACCTCGTTCTCTCGCACGGCCCGGCGGGCCGCCTCGACCTGCGTCTCGGCCAGCGCCAGCAGCGCCCGCGCGGTGGAGTCGTCGAGACGCGCCAGGACCTGCCCCTCGCGCACGGCCATGCCCTCGTCGACGTTGACCTCGACCACCTTGCCCGTGATCTTCGAGGACACCGTGGCTCGCCGGCGTGCCGTGACGTACCCGGAGGCGTTCAGCACCGATGCCTGCGCGCCGGCGGCCCGTTCGGTCACCGCGGCCACCTCCACCTCCATTGGGCGCTCACGCGTGAACCACAGCCATGCCGCCACGCCGGCGGCGGCCAGAAGCGTGAACATCACCACCCGGGCGACCCAGGGACCTCGGTCCGGCCGCAGCGGTTCTCGCTCGATTCGTAGCGCGGCGAGGTCCTGTTTGAGATCGGTCACGAAGCGTCCTTCCGTGGGCAGGTGGGAGCCGCACTCCCGAGTCACCCGCCGCGAGTCTAGCCGGCGACTGTAAAACAAAGAAATGGCGAAAGTCAATGCCTTCAGCCGTGTTCTGTTGAACTGTGACGCAGGCACGCCCTCTCGCGTTCTCAGCAGTTCCTGAGCGGTCCGCAACGCGGGTTGAGCGGCGGCAAGTCGAGGCCGATCGGCCGGGGGTGTGCGTCCGGCACGGGGCACTCGTGCCGCGGGAGCCGCCAGCGCCACAACCTCGTCCCGGACGGAACCCCCAGCAGGGCCCTTTTCCTCCAGATTCCGTGTATTACCGATGGGCGGCTACGCGGCACCGTTCTTGCGATCTGATGGATCATGACCAATGGCCCGCCGATCGCCGCCGGCTCTCTGGACACGTGCCCAGCGTGTGCGGGCGCCGAGGTCCGCGTCGCGCATGTCGGGCCCGCCTACCCGATCTACTGGTGCGATGGGTGTGGCAGCTACTTCTGCACGCCTCCCGCACGCGGCATGGTGGCGACCATCGAGCCACCCCCTCCGGACAACGCCGCTTCGGCCCATGGCCTGCTCACGTGCCCGGAATTCAGGGGGTGGGCCCGTTCGTTCGGCGACGTTCGCGTTGAGCTGCAGAAGGACGATGCGCGCTGGATCATCGAGATCACGGACGCGGCAGAGCGTTGTGTGCTGCGGACGCCGGTAGAGGGCGAGTTGGCCGACGCGCAGTCTAAGGCCGAGAGGCTGGTCGGGTACAGTGCCACGACGGCGTGGGAAGAAGTCGCCTGACCCGAGCGCGGTGCTACCATCGCCATCCATCCACTCCCGGAGGATTGGCGCATGGCAAGGCTGTTCCGCGTGATCGTGCCCGTGACGGACATCGAGGCGGCAACCGCCTTCTACGCGCACGTCCTGGAGATGCCGGGCACGCGCATTTCGCCGGGGCGCCACTACTTCCCCTGTGATTCCGTCGTGCTTGCCTGCCTCGATCCGCGTGCCGACGGGGACGGCTACGATGGTGTGCCGCTGAGCGAACCCTTGTACCTGGCTGTCGGCGATCTCGAGGCGTGCTTCGCGCGCGCTCGCGCGGCGGGCGCCGTGTTCTCTGCAGATGTCGTGCCCGACGTCGGACCCCTCGGGACGATCGCCACGCGCCCCTGGGGGGAACGCTCGTTCTATGCGAGCGATCCGTCCGGCAACCCGCTGTGCTTCGTCAGCGCGGACACGGTCTTCACGGGATGAC
>CAZNOC010000133.1:9980-11072 GCA_964574545.1 uncultured Bifidobacteriaceae bacterium
GCCGTCGCCTGAATCGGACCCACGTCGATGATGGTCTCCGTGGTCGTGTAGGTGAAGCCCTGGTAGGCCAACGCGGCCAGGCCGAGCACGATCAGGACGATGCCGACGAGTGAGATCGGTTTCATGGTCGAATCCTCGTGTGCAGCACGGCTGAGCCTGCGGTAGAGATTGGGGGCGTCCCGTGAGGATACGACACAGGGCCGCCTCCTGTCCCGGACTACCCGGCCGGACGACGCCCGTGCGCGCGACGAGGGCAGACCGTCAGGCGCGGAGAGCGAGCCCGTTTCGGAGTCGAGCGAGCGCTCGACGCTTGGCAGTCGTGAACGAACTTCGCCATCGAGGACCTGCCTTCAATTTCGCCATCGGAGATTGCCTCACGCTGCGACAACGCTGATCCGCCCGGCCTTCCGCGAGCGGGGCTTTCGCCGAATCACGATTTCAACGTCCTGGTCGAGCGCCGTCAGCAGGTTCATCAGGCGCTCCACCGAAAAGCCCGCGAGCTTGTAGTTCTGAAGGGCCGATACTTTGGGCTGCGTCACTCCCAGCACCTTGGCGGCCTCGGCCTGTGGGAGCTTGCGCTCTGCCAGAAGCTGGTTCAGGGCATAGGCAAGGCGCAGCTTTGCCTGACGCTCTGCGGCGTCTGGGAACCCGAGATCGGCGAACACGTTTCCCGTGCCGCGAGTGATCGATTCACGTGGTTCAGCGCTTCGGCTTGCCATAGTGCTCCTCATGATCCTTCCGGGCGGCCTTCAGTCGTTCGGCGACGAGGTCGACGTCACGCGTTGCCGTCGGTCTGTCTGAGGCAGGGACGCGTCGCACGGTGACAATAGCGGCGACCGTGGTACCCGTCGCGACCGCGGACCGCGGCGCTAGGCCGTACTGCGCTGTTTTCACAGGGCGCGGAGTCTTTCGTTCTGATGGAGCCCCGGGGTTTTTCACCCCGGGGCTTTTCTTGTCGCGGCGCCCTCGTCAGGCTAGCGACTGCAGACGCCGCTCCAGGAAGCGCCGCTCCGGCGCCTGCTTCGCCAGCGCGAGCGCGCGCTGATACGAGACGCGGGCGTCATCGCTGCGCCGAGCCGCCGGCACAGATCG
>CAZNOC010000134.1:0-11039 GCA_964574545.1 uncultured Bifidobacteriaceae bacterium
GTGCACTACCACATCGTCGGGCCGGACTACTTCGACGTGATGGGCATCCGGCTCGTCGCCGGGCGGGCCTTCACCGACAACGATCGGATCGACACGGAGCCGGTGGCCATCGTCAGCCGCCGCACGGCGGAACGGTTGTGGCCCGGACAGGATCCGACGGGGCAGCGCTTCCAGTACGCGGACACGGCGAGCCGCGACCGGTGGCTGACGGTGATTGGGGTGGCCGCGCCCGTGTTGCACCACGAGCTTGACGGCGAGCCCGGGATGGACACCTATATCCCGTTCACGCAGGAACGGTCGAACGGCCCGTACTACGTGCTGCGCACGAGCGGGGATCCGATGCGGATCGCGCAGGCGGCGACGGCGATCATCGGCCGTGTCGATCCGAACCAGTCGTTCCTCGACGTGATGAGCTACGACCAGCGGATCGCCAACCGCATGTGGCAGCGCCGGCTGTCGGGCGCGCTCTTCACCGGGTTCGCGGCGCTCGCGGTGCTGCTGGCCGCCGTGGGCCTGTACGGCGTCCTGGCGCAGATCGTGGTCCAGCAGACGCGCGACATCGGCGTGCGGGTGGCGCTCGGCGCCGCGCGGTCCGACATCCTTCGTTTGGTCGTGGGTAGGGGTCTCGCGCTCGCGGGGCTTGGAGTCGTCGTCGGCGTCGTGCTCGCCGTCGTCATGGCGCGCGGCCTGTCATCGCTGCTCTTCGAGGTGAGCCCGTCGAGTCCCGCGACGTTCGTCGGCGTCGCGCTGCTGCTCCTCGGCATCGCCGCCCTCGCGTGCTACCTGCCGGCGCGCCGGGCGATGGCCGTCGATCCGGTCGTGGCGTTGCGGACGGAATAGCCGTTCGTGCGGCCTGGTCTTTAAGGCACGGCAGTCGCGCTGGCCCTCGTGCACCGGTTCCTGTGACTCCAGTGGAGTGTCATCGATGATCCACTACCGATCCGCCCGTTGTCCGGCCGGGATTGCGCGTTCGCCCAGCCTGTCGCGATGTCGAGCCCTTCGTTGAGCACCACGTGCAGGGAGGAGAGCGGGGCGACTCTCCGACAACTCTGACGCGGCGCCCTCCCACTGATCTGTGCATTCCGCCCGCCTGCCGGCGCAAAGCCACTGCCTGTTGATTTGATCTGCCCAACCGAACGCCTCCCCTAGACACTCTAGGTCGATGGTCGCTTCCCGCCTGACGTTGCTCCAAGGCACGCTCGATCTCGTGATCCTGCGCACGCTTGAACACGGGCCCATGCACGGTTTCGGCGTTGCCCGGCGCATTCAGGCGGTGACCGACGACGCCCTGCAGGTGGAAGAGGGTTCCTTGTACCCAGCCCTCTACCGGCTTGAACGACGTGGCTGGATTCGCTCGTCTTGGGCCGCGACAGAGAATGCCCGTCGAGCCAGGTACTACCGGCTGACGCCGATTGGCCGAAAGCAGCTCGAAACGCAACACGCGACCTGGCTGTCGTTCACGACAGCCAGGAGCAAGATCCTTGGGCCCGCATAGTCATCATGTCGTTCGAACGAATCTTCGAACTGGTCGACAGATGGCGTGCCCGCCGAACCGAGGCGCGCCTCCGCGAGGAGCTTGAGGTCCATGCGGAATGCCGGTCTGCCGAGCTCCTGGCCAAGGGGATGACGGCCGCACAGGCGAGGCGCGCCGTCGATCGGCGCATCGGGGACGTCGATCGGACCGTTCGTGAAGGCATTGCCGTCATGCACGAGCCCCACGGGCTGATGCGTCGCATTCTCACGGGCTGCGACCATGACATTGGATCGGCCCACCGGGGCCTGGCGCGGCGGGCAGGCTTCACGCTGACCAGTGTGGCGACCATCGCCATCGCGGTGGCCGCATCAGCGGCCTTGTGGTCTGTCGCTCACGCGGTGGTGTTCCGGGCGCTGCCATTCGAAGAACCAGAGCGTCTGGTTCGCCTCGGGGAGCGCCATGCCGACATGCCCGAATCCGTAGTGGCCTCGTATCGGTCGTACGCCACCTGGCGCGATCGGGCGCGCAGCTTCTCGGGCATCGCGGCCACCCGCCCCCAGGAGTTCAATCTCGAGACGGCTGATGACCCGGTCCGCGTTTCGGGCGCGCGCGTCACGTTCAACTACTTCGACGTCATGGCCGCGGCCCCGTCCATCGGTCGCGTGTTCACCCGTCAGGAAGATGCCCCAGGCGGGGCTCCTGTCGTCATCATCGGCGAAGGTCTCTGGAAGCGCGCTTTCGGTGGTGACCCCGGGGTGCTGGGGCGAGACGTCCGCATCGACGGTGTGTCGCGAACGATCGTAGGAGTCGTGCCTGCTCGGGAATCGCTTCCCAGTCTCGGCTGGAGCGATCTCTTCATTCCTCTCGGGCTGGACGAGGCCGAGGCGCTGACGAGCGATAACCGGTGGCTGCTGATTACCGGGCGGCTCAATCGGGTGTCTTCCATCGATCGGGCTCGCGCCGAAGTGGACGCCCTCCAGGACGATCTGCGTCGCGCATGGCCAGACACGCACGAGGCCTGGACGAGCACCACGCGTGATCTCCAGGAGTGGGTCGTCGGCCGCTCTCGTCCCATCGCCCATGTGCTGCTCGCCGCCGGCGCCTTGGTGGTCGGCACGTGCGCCTTCAGCCTCGCCACGCTGATGCTGGTCCAATTCACCGGGCGGCGGCGTGAACTTGCTGTTCGACTGGCGCTCGGCGCGGCGCACTTTCGCTTGATCCGGCTCGCCCTGGTCGAGGGGGTGCTCCTGGGGGCCGTCGGCGCGATGGTCGGTCTGAGCCTCACGCATATCCTTCTCACCGGGCTCGCATCATTGGGTCCGGTCCTGCAGGTGCCACGAATCGCCGCTGCTGGTTTGTCGATGGCGACGGCCGCGGTCGCCATGGCAGCCGCGGTCGTCATTACCGTGGGGCTGCAGGTGCTGGCCTTGTTGGGCGCGAGTGCGGTCGGCCATGGAACGGCTATTGGCTCCCGGTCACGCGAGGGAACGGTACCCCGGGCTGTCGCCCTCGTCCAGCGTGGACTTGCGGTTGCCCAGCTCGCCGTGGCCCTCTTTGCCATCGTCGCCGCGGTCTCTCTTGCTCGGAGTTTCGAACGCGTGCAGCGGATTGATCCGGGCTTCACGACAGACAGTGTGCTCAGCCTCCAGGTGGCGCTGCCGTCTTCCCGCTACCCGGACGGTCAAGACCGCGTCGCTTTCGCCAAGCGGCTCCTCGCACGACTCCACGAACTGCCCGGCGCGGCTAGCACCGGTGTGGTCCAGCACCTCCCGCTTGGACTGAGCCGCGGACGGGTGGGCATCCGGGTGCCGGGACTAGACCGCGCACCCGGCCAGGAGCCCATCGTCCAATACAACGTCGTCGGCGGGCAGTATTTCGAGTCGCTTCGCATTGCACTCGTTGAGGGGCGTGACTTCACCGACGCCGAGGCATGGGACGGGACGTCGTCTGTCGTCGTCGTGAACCACGCGCTCGCCAGGCGATTCATTCAGGGCCCGCCCGTTGGCCAGGCACTCTGGCTTTCCGACAAGAGCGAGCCGCTGCGCATCGTAGGTGTCGTTGCCGACGTCCGGCGCGAGACGCTGGAGCATCCGCCGGAGCCCGAGTTGTTTCTGCCCTTCGCGCTCGCGCCACCCTCCACCCTGAGCTTCGCGGTACAAGTGGCCGGTGAACCCGACCATGTGACGGCGAGCGTCCGCACCGCAGTGCGTGCCGAGGATCCGCTGCTGCCTGTCGCCAGTCTGATGACCCAGCAACAGATCATGGCGCGGGCGGTCGCTCCACGTCGTGTTCAGACGCTCGCGGTCGTGGCGCTGGCCTCGGTGACGATCGGTCTCGCCGTCCTCGGCGTGTTCGGGCTGGTGACGCGATCGGTGGCTGCACGCGGTCGCGAGTTCGGTATCCGCCTGGCGGTCGGCGCGCGTGTCGGCGACATCCTAACGATGGTGCTGCGTGAGACGGCCGCGCTGCTGGCCGGTGCGGTCGCGATCGGCCTAGGCATGCTGTTTGCGACCGGCCGTTTCCTCTCAGCGGTGCTCTACGAGACCGATCCGCTCGATCCAGGGACGCTCGCCGCCGCTGCCGCCGTGCTGACGCTACTGGTACTCGTTGCTACCCTCTGGCCCGCGCACCGGGCCGCCCGCACCGACTCCGCCGCGATTCTGCGGCAAGAAGGATGACTGTTATGACGATCATGCGCACGGTGACCCTGCTCGCCTTCCTCGCACTGGCGCCGGCCGTCGGTGCGACTCAGGTGACCACTTCGGTCCTGCAAGGCGCCGTCCGCGACGCGACGGGCGCCGTGCTTCCCGGCGCCACCATCACGGCGACCGATCTGGCAACGGGGACGGAAACCACCGTGCAGAGCGATGCGTCCGGCACCTACCTGTTCGCCCGCGTGCGACCGGGGATCTACCGCATCGAGATCCAGTTGGCGGGGTTTCGTCCACAGGTGCGTCCCGAAGTGGCCGTGCTCGTGGCGACACCGGTGACGATGGATGTGGTGCTCGACGTCGGCGAGTTGACACAAGAGGTCTCCGTCGTCGGCTCGAGCCTCCCTCGCATCAATCGCGTCGATGCGACGACCGGGCAGACGTTCACGACCGCGCAGATCGAGGCGCTGCCGTTTGCCGCACGCAACCCCACGAACCTTCTGACCCTGCAGCCTGGTGTCCTGTTCACCGGTAACTCGGATCCGGACCAACTGCTGTTCGGGTCCGCGCCACGCGGCCTCGAGACGCAGGACGGTGTCGTGAACGGCGCGCCAGCGAACCAGGTCAACATCACCATCGACGGCGCGGACGCCAACGATTGGGAGACTCAAGCGGCGTTTGCCAGCGCGCTCCCGCTGACGCTCGATTCGATTCAGGAGTTCCGTGTCACGACGAGCACGGGCACGGCGAGCGCCGGCGTGGCCGGCGGGGCGCAGGTGGCGCTCGTGACCCGCAGCGGTTCGAATCAGTTCCGCGGCAACGCCCGATGGCAGTATCGCGATGATGCCTGGGCGGCAAACGCGTTTTTCAACAACGCCACGACGCCGGCCGTGCCAAAGCCCACGCTGGAACGCTCTGTCTTCGGGGGTTCGCTCGGCGGGCCTATCCGGCGCAACCGGGCGTTCCTCTTCTTCGATGTCGAGGGGCGGCGAGATTCGAGCGAAACGCCGCAGCTTCGCATCGTCCCGAGCGAGACGCTGAAGCAAGGAGCGGTAACGTACCGCACGACGGCCGGAGCGCTCGCGACTCTCACGCCGGCCCAGGTCCGTACGCTGGATCCCCTTGGGTTGGGGGTGAATCCCACCATGCTGCAGTACCTTCGGCAGTTCCCCTCGTCCAACGATCCATCCGCTGGCCCGGACGGGGGCCTCAACTTCGGCGGCTTCCGGTTCAATGCACCCGTCGAAACACGTAACGAGATCTACACGCTTCGCACCGATCTGAATCTCGGAAGTCGCGGACAGCACCGGTTTGCCGCGCGCGTCATTGCTGTAGATCTCCAGACCGATGTGGAACCGCCCCAGTTCCCCGACCTCTCTGCATCCTCACAGTTGGTCAATCGAAGCTGGGGCACGGTCGTCAGCTACGACAGCCAGGTTGGACCTCGCCTGCTGCAGACCATGCGCTACGGGTTGACGGTGCAGGATGTCGAGACGACCGGCGTACGCGGTGCGTTTTTCAGGACGACGCCGCTTGCCCCGTTCCTGGACGGTGGCACGCCGTTGGCCGTGTCACGAGCCTCGGGCCGCCAGGTGTTCGTGCATCAGTTCGATGACGATCTCACGTATGCGCGGGGTCGCCACACGTGGCGCGCAGGAGGGTCGCTGCGGATCGTACGCAATGATCGATTTGCCGACACGAACGCGTTCCCCACGTACGAGGTCGGCACTTTCTTCTGTGCCCGGAACTGCCGCGACCCATTCGATACGCTGATCGCCGATGCGGATCCTGGCAATGACCCATCGGACCTCGCCAACTTCAGCAGTGCCATCACCGCGTTGCTCGGTCCCGTAACCCGGGCGACAGCGACGGCACTCATCGACCCGGCGACCGGGCAGGTGCTTCCATTCGGCACGTCCCAAACGCGTCGATTCGCGGAGAACGGCATCGAGCTGTACCTGCAGGACACGTGGCGGGTGTCGAACGACTTCACGGTGAATGCCGGTCTCCGCTACAGCTACTACACGCCAATCTGGGAGACGAACGGGGCCATGGTACGGACCACGGAGAGCCTCAATGGCTGGTGGAACGATCGGCTCGCCAACATGGCGCGCGGAGTGCCGGCCGACGCCTCGCCGCGGCTGGCCTGGGAGCCTGCCGGCCGCGCGAACGACGCGCCGGGCTGGTACCGTCCCGACCGCAACAACCTTGCGCCGCGTGTGTCGGCCGTGTGGAGCCCGTCGTTCGAGAACGGCTTCTGGCGGAGTGTCTTCGGCGCGCCAGGCGCGTCGGCGCTCAGGGCGGGCTTCGGTGTCTACTATCACCGGATCGGTGGGTCGCTGGCCGCCACGACCGATCGGATCGGGTCCCCCGGCACCGCCACAGGTCTGGCGTCGGGCCAGGGCAGCCTGAGCCTCGTCTCGTCCCCTCGCCTGTCGGGCACCTGCGATGCGTCAGGGTGCTCGGGACTGCCGGATCTCAGTGCCTTCTTCACCGTGCCGGCCTCCGGCGCGTTTCCCGCGACCGTCCCGTCCAACTTCACATCGTTCGGGTTTGCCGTCGATGATGCGATCACAACGCCGTACTCGCTCAACTCGTCGGTGTCGTTTCAGCGGGATGTTGGTCGTGGAATCGTCCTGGACGTCGGCTATGTCGGGACCCGCGGCAAGGACCTGCTGCTGAAGAAAGACTACGCGCAGTTTGGCGGACTGCTGAAAGATCCCGTGTCAGGACAGACGCTCTGGGACGCACAGACGCTTGCGGCTCAACTGATTGGCCCTGACTTCACCAGGCCCGGCATCAGCCCGGCGAACCCGTCAGGGGTGCCGTCGATTCCCTTCGTCGAGAATCTGATGCCGAACCTGCCCGGCTACCTGGCCCAGCGGCTGAACAACCAGGCGTTCGCGTCGATGACGCCGAGTCAGGCGTTCTACGTCTTCATGGTGCAGAACGCGCCAAACTGGGCGCGGTCGCTGGCCACGCTCGACGTCAATACCGGAGGGTCGAGCCCCTGGAATACAGCGATCGATCCAGAGCGCAACGGGTTCGTGCTGTTCGCCCCGCAATTCCAGTGGATGCCCACCTGGACCGGCGGCGGTCGATCCGAATTCGACAGTCTGCAGCTCACGGTTCGCCGACAAGCTCGATCCGCTACCTTCGCGCTCAACTACGTATTCGCAGTGGCGCGCGACCTGGTGTCGGCGGCCGAGAACGCATCGGGGGGATCCCCCTTGGTAGGAGGGAGCTTCGGCAACGAAGGACAGTTGGTCAATTCTCTGCAACCTGAACTGCACTGGGCGCACTCCGACTATGACGTTCGCCACAACCTCAATGCGCACTGGGCCGTGGAACTTCCCCTGACGCGCAGGACCTCCGGTGTCGTGCATGCCTTTGCGGGAGGCTGGAGCCTCGCCGGCATCTGGCGGTGGCGCTCCGGACTGCCGGTCGTCGTCGCCAATGGCGCACCGCGATCGACCAACTTCATCCTGAGCGGACCGGCGACAGTGACCGGAGATCTGGACACCGATGTGACGATGACAGGCCCGAACGGCCGGCCCAATCTGTTCGCGGATCCGGTGGCGGCGCGGAGCCGGTTGTCACAGACCGCTCCAGGAGGAGCAGGATCCCGCAACGTGCTTCGGGGACCGTCCTACTCGACGGTGGACGTGAGCCTGAACAAGGCCGTGCCGCTGCCGTGGGCGCGGCACAGACTCGACGCCCGCATCAGCGCCTTCAACGCCTTCAACCGACCGAATTTCTGGGTCAGTGGGTCGAACAACATGGGCTACTTTGCCACGGCGCAGAACTACGGGACCATCACCGCCACAGCCGGCCCGCGGGGCGGGGCGCGCGAGGTGGAGTTCGCGCTGCGATACACATTCTGAGACGCGATGTCGTACATCTGGATCATCGCGAGGCACCAGTGGCGGGAGATGGTGCGCGACGGGCGCGCGCTATGGACGTCGATGCTCCTGGTGGCGCTCACGGCATCGGCAGTGGCGTCGGGGGCGTCCCATCTCCGTCAGGTGCGTGCGGAACAGGAGGCAGCTGCGCGGAGTGAACGAGAAGTGTGGTTGACGCAGAAGCCAAAGAGCCCTCATACCGCCGCGCACCACGGCTTCTTCGTCTTCCAGCACGTGTTGCCTCTCGCGGCGTTCGATCCCGGCGTGCTCGACTACGTCGGAAGCGTCCGCCACCTGGAGGCCCATGGCGAGAAACTGGCGCGCTTCACACCCGCCGAAGATCGTCCAGCGGTAAGGCAGTTTCCGTGGCTCAGCGCCGCTCAGACGTGGCAAGTCATCGTACCCCTCCTCCTGGTCGTGTTGCTTTACGGTGCGATCGCGCAGGACCGCGACTCAGGCACCTTGATGCTGGTGTTGAGCCAAGGCGTGCCTTCGCGCCTGATCGCAGCAGGACGAACAGTGGGCGCGCTCCTCCCGGTCCTCGCTGCCGGCATAGTGACGGCGTTCATCGTCGCCCGTGTGGTGGCCGGTGCGGAACAACAGTGCGACGTGGAGGTGTGGTTGCGAGCGGCGATGGCCGGCATTGTCCACCTGTGCTGGTTGCTGCTGTTCGCGTGCGCCGTGCTGACGATCTCGGCGCGCGCGCGGACCGCAAGGCAGGCGCTTGTGGTGTCGTTGTCGTTGTGGATGGGTATGGCCGTCCTCGGCCCGCGGCTCGCGGTTGAGATGGCGGTTCGCATGGCGCCGGTGCCGTCGCCGCAGCAGTTTCTTGCCGCGCTACGCGAGGCCGACAAGGATCGGCCTTCGTACTGGGAGGATCTCGTGCCTGCCGCGACGGCGAGGCTGCTGACCGAGTACGGCGTGATGCGTGTGGAAGACCTGCCCGTGTCTCCCGCATCTGTCGCGCAATTGGACCAAGAAGACGACGATACCGCACGCGTGGGCCGCGTGTTCGAGCGCCTGACCGCCCAACACGAGGCGCAGGAACGCATCGTGACACGACTGTCGTGGCTCGTGCCGCTCCTGGCCGTTCGTCAGATATCCGCCGCCATGACGGCCACTGACGCCTGGCACGCCCGACGATTCGCGCAACACGCTGAAGACTACCGCCGCCGGGCGGTGCGCCTGCTCAATGAAGACAGCGTGCGACACAACACCGGTGATTTTCTACAGACCGGCGTGCGCCACGAGGCTGACGAACGTTTGTGGTCGCAGATTCCGCCGTTCGAGTACTCGATTCCGGCAGCCGCGGAACTGGCTCGCGTGCATGCGCTGGCGATCGGCGCGTTGGCGTGCTGGCTCGTGCTTGCGGTCACCGGCGCCGTGTGGGCGACCCGCCGCCTGGCGATCGCATGAGCAGACACGCCCGATTTCCGCTCCGGCAGATCATTCGGACGGAATCTCGCCTCCTGGCACGAGACGGCACGGCCGTGCTGGCGCTCCTGCTCTTCGTCGCGGCGCTCGGGTACGCACTGTGGAATGGGTACGCGCGCGCTGACGCCGATCGTGAAGCGTACCGGGCTGTGCTCGATCAGGAGCGCGAGCAGGAGCAGGCGGCTGCCCGCCAAGCGGAGTCGAGCGAGTCCGCGCTGAAGGGCCAATCATTGGGCTCTGTGGAACGCTACGTGCGCCATGGGCCCACCCATCCGCAATGGGTGGGCGCGAGCTGGTCCTTTCGAGTGGCCACCATGCCGGTACCGCCGCTGGCCTCGATTGCCGCCGGGAAGCTCGATGTCACGCCGACGGTCTACCAGATCCGGACCGACCGGCTGGTCGAAGACTTTCGCCAGGGAGAGCAGACCACCCACCCGTTGGTGCTCTCCACGGGTGTGTTCGACGTCACGGCGGTTGTGTTGTTCTTTGCCCCGCTGCTGGTCATCGTGCTCGGCGCCGATCTCGTGGCGGGGGAACGGGAGCGCGGAACGTGGGCCCTGATTCGGGCGCAGCCAGTCTCCCCGGCACGCATCGTCTCGACGCGACTGGGAACGCGGGCGATGCTGACGCTCCTGCCATTGGTCGGAGCGGCGGGCCTCGTCGGGCTTCTTCTCGAGCCTGGCGACCAGCGTGACGGTGTCGAGAGACTTGGGATCTGGAGCGCCGGGAGCGTGGCGTATCTTGCGTTCTGGTGGGCGGCGGTGTTCGTGATCACGTCCGTTCAGCGGACGACCGCGAGTGCCGTGGTGATTCTGGTCGCGTGCTGGGTGATGTCGGTGTTCGTTGTGCCGACCGGCGTGCGTCTTGGGCTCGACTGGTGGGCGCCGTTGCCCAGCCGCGCCGTGCTGGTGCAGGCACAACGCCTGGCGACGGCAGCGACAGAGGCCATGCCCCCAGCCGCCGTGCTGGCTGACTACCTTCGGACCGACGCCGCCTTGGCCCGACAGTATGGATCACTCGTGCCCCGGGCGGCGACGGTGGACTTTGCTTCCGGGCCGTACTATTTGATCGGTGAGGCGCGGGACTTCGCGGTCGAGCGGGCCATCAAGGCCGAGGTCGACCAACTCAATCGTGCCCGACGGGATCAGGAACGGCTGGCGGCCTGGGCGTCGCTGTTGTCTCCAGCCATGCTGACGCAGACCATCCTACTCGACGCCGCCGGCACCGGGGATGACGCACTACGGCACTATCGCGAGGCCGTGGACGCCTTCCACGCACGGTGGCGGGCTTTCTTTCTCCCGCGCCTGTTCGAAATCACACCGATCGGTGCCGATGACTACGAGGCGCTGCCACGCTTCGACTACCAGCCTCCCCCCGCAGCGGACACACTGAGGTCTCACGTGTCGCGGTACTTCGGCCTCTGGCTGCTGACCATCGTAATGCTGGGTCTCGGCTGGCGATCGATCGGCTGACAGTCACCGTCGCGCAGGCGGCGACGGCGATCATCGGCCGTGTCGATCCGGACCAGTCGTTCCTCGACGTGCAGACCTACGATCAGCGGATCGCCAACCGCATGTG
>CAZNOC010000135.1:0-11028 GCA_964574545.1 uncultured Bifidobacteriaceae bacterium
GACGCGACTCGACAAGGCTTGTGTGACTGCCGACGTGCTCCACGCCAGCTCTGCTGCGCTCAACGTCCCAGTTCTGCCCTGACGACGACAAAGGTCGCCCCTTGAGATGCCTGGGAGCCTCGAGGACCCAGAAAACACGGGCATTTCTTGATGGTCCCTCTCTTGCACACCTTTCGCGCCGACACGCAACTGCAGCGGAGACACCTCGATTGCGCGACTGGGTGACCGCGTTGCAATCTGGTGGCTCACCCAGGTTCGGAGAGGAGCACAGCGATGACTCGTGGCACACGAATTCTCTGCGCGATCGTCGGCGTTCTCACCGTCGTCTTGCTGGCCGGACTGCTCACCCCGCCCGTCGTCGCGCAGATTCGTGCGACCCTCGTGCGCGACCTTGATGGTGTCGCCAGGGGCGTCCGGCACATCGAGAATCAGAATTTCACATACCCCTCGGGAGCGTTCTCGGTGAACGGCACCATCACGCCGGCCATCCCAGCCGGAAAGATGCTGGTGCTGCAGCGCGTGAGCGCGCACTCCATCCTCACCGACGGCCAGAGCCCGATGGAAGTACGACTCGGTGTTTCGGGCGTGGGTGCGATCGGCTACGTGCCGCAAGTGCTCCAGGCCACGAGCACGAGCACAGGGAACCAGCGGCACTTCACCGGCGACGCGGATCTCGATGTCGTGATCAGCGCAGGCGAGTCGATGACGGTGTTCCTGTTTCGCAACAACAACCTTGGCAGCGCATCGCTCAACTTCACGCGCATCGTGCTGACAGGCTATCTGGTGGACGTCAACTAGCACGCGACCCCGCTGCTGATGCGCGTGCTCGATCGAGCGCGTCGGCCGCCGGCGCACATGGGTGGTGACACGATGGCTCTCCTGAGAATCCTGCTCGTGCTCGGGCTGATCGTCTGCCCGGTGGTCGTCAATGCCGCACCCGTCACGTTCTCGGGCTACCTGGACGACGAGTCGAGCCTGAGCCCTGCGGGCGGCGAACTCGTCAACGAATTCCTCGGTCCCGCGGACCTGACATGGCCCCAGTTCAACGTGGCCCTGTTCACGTTCGACGTCGCGACGGCCTCCGCCTACACCGTGACGAGCCTCGGCTACAACGACGTGTATGGCAACTCGGCCGGCGTCGACGGCGTCGACGGCTTCGACGCGTACGTGGCGATCTTCGCCGGCACAGGGTCGGCGGCCGTGTACCTGGAGGAGTTCTTCAATCCGCTCTTCCCGGGCGACTTCCAGGCATCAACCGCGGTGCTGGCCGCGGGCACGTACACGCTGGCCGTCAGCATGTGGAACAACTTCGCGTGTGGCAATGGGGGGTGCTTCCCGAGTACGGGCACGCTCGGTGACGGGTTCAGCGGCCTGCCGCAACTGGATCTGGGTCGCGCCCTCTACTTCGAGGTCTCCCTGGAGACCAGCGACAACGTGCCGCCACCGGTGCCCGAGCCGTCGGCGCTCCTGCTCGTGCTGACAGGCGGGCTGGCCGCCGCGGGTCGGGCGCGCTCAGTGCAGAAGCGGGGGCGCCACTAGGTCACGCCGGTCCGCGTCGCCTTTCGCCGGCCGGGGCGCTCAAGATGGGCTGCCGGCCAGCTCTGCTGACAGGGACGAGTAGGGACATCGCGTGACCGCACCCGCGACGACGCCACGCACGTTCGTCCAGCGCATCGCCGGCGCCACGGCGTTGCAGTCCGCGGTGTACGAGGAGGTCGAGAGCGACCGCGACGCCATTGCCCAGGCCGTGGTGGTCGTGCTCGCCGCGAGCATCGCCTCGGGCATCGGGCTGGGCGGCTTCAGCGGCCGAGGCCTCGCCGGCATCCCGCTCCAGGCGGCGGCGTCGCTCGCCGCGTGGGTCGCCTGGGCAGTACTCACGCTCCAGATCGGCACGAGACTCCTGCCCGAACGGCAAACGCAGGCGAGCGTGGGCGAGTTGCTGCGGACGCTCGGGTTCGCGGCCTCTCCCGGCCTGCTGGGCGTGCTCGCCCTGCTGCCTGGCCTTGCGGCGCCGGTCTTCGCCCTCACGAGCATCTGGATGCTGCTGGCCATGGTCGTCGCCGTGCGTGCGGCGCTCGACTACTCCAGCCTCGGCCGCGCGCTGGCCGTCTGTCTGCTGGCGGCGCTCCTCGTCGTCGGGATGGCCGTAATCGTCGGATTGCTCTTCCAAACGAGCGTCTCGTAGGCGCTCGTCACCTCGAGAGGTCGACGCAACTCAACGACACGGGACAGGGCCCGCAGGTCCCAACGCAGGCGAGTGACGTGGTCATCAGAAGTCCCCCTCCTTGACGTACGGATGGCTCCACAGCGTCACCTGCAGCAGGCACGACTTGACCCACGACGCGTGCATTCGCTCCACGTCGTCCGCCGCGTGGCCCCTGGACGCCAGAAACGGCTTGAGTGTCGTGGTCACGGGAACCACGAGCGCGAACAGATCCCGGAACGGGACGATCGGGGTCGACGCCGCGCCGTCCGTCTGGTTCTTCCTGGCGCGGTGATGCCTCAGGCCGATCTCGTGCTGGTAGTCGAGCCACGCCTGGTCGTATTCGGCCTTCGCGGTGTCGAGAATCCACTGCCCGAAGCGCCGGCGCACGGCGCCCAGATAGTCGCCGATCGGCTGCCCGGTGTCTTTGTGCGTGAACGAGGCGAGGAGGTGCGGATGGGAGGCGACGAAGCCGTACCAGACATCGAGGATCGCCTCGACCTGGTCCTTGACGATGTCGTGCGACAGGCGGAGTGCCTGCACATCGTCATCGGTGAAGAGCGCGCTCTGCTTCATCAGATCGAATAGGTCGCGCGTGACCGGTGAACGCGAAACCGCGTGCGTGCCATGTGTGTAGCCGGGAATGTCCATGCGTCACGTCCTTCCGCAACCGGTGTTGTTCGCACGGCTGCCGGGCCTGCGTCACGGGACGGAGCTGATAAGATGCGGAAGCGCCACAGGCCCGGCGGCTCAGCCTCGTACAGCGATGCTATCGATGGGCACGCAGGATGAACAGCAGGCACAATTCAGTGAGGTAGGCACTAAACGGTGTCCGTGGACAAGAGCCCCCGATCTCGGCGCCAAGCGATCCCGGTGGTCCGGGAGATCGTGGAGGACATCGTCGGCTGCAAGTGGACGCTCCACGTGCTGGCACAGGTGCGCGCGGGTGTCCATCGCCCGGGACAACTCGTGCGCACTGCCGAGGGGTTGACGACCAAGGTGCTGAACGAGCGGCTGGTGAAGCTGGTTCGGTACGGGGTGCTGGGGAAGGTCTCGTACCCCGAGGTGCCGCCTCGTGTGGAGTATCACCTGACGCCGCTCGGTGTGCGTCTCAATACGGTGCTCGACGCGATCGACGCGCTTCAACGCGACTTGGATCGGCCCTCTCGCTCCTGATGTGCCATGTCGGCATTACGCGACGTCCTGATCCGGAACGGGCGAACCAGGCAGGCGTGTGCCGAGAACCGCACGACGGCCGGCGAAGGTCGTTCGAGCACCCTCACAAGACTCCGGCGAGGGATCTCATTCGCGCTCGGTCATGCCATCAATCGTGCCCACTGCGCAGTGTCGGTGTACTGCTGAAATGTCACGGCCTTGTCGCCGTGAAACCCGTACACGTGGCAGAACGGGGAGTCGAGCGTCGCGCCGCCGTTCTTCATCGTGCCGCCATAGCGACCGAGCACCACGACGTGGTCGCCGCCGTCGATGAACGTGCTGGGCACCGCGGTGAAGTTGTCGATCGCCGCCAACAGCCTCGCGAACACGCCTTCGCCCACCGCCTGCGGGCCAACGTAGGGGTTGCGGTCCGCCAGAGGATTGCCCTCCGCTTCGTTCCAGTTGATCGCTGGGTCCATGGCAGCAAACAGCACAGAAGGATCGTTCCGGCCGAACGCCGCGTACGCCGCTTTGATGGTCTCGATCGCCGACATGGTGCTGCCTCCTGATGATGCGCGTCGCTCACGCTCGAGTCGCGTGATGCTAGCACAGTCATTCTGCGAACGCAGCTTGCGAGCGGCACGGAGCGCCAGCAGGCAGGCGCGCCACAGACTACTTCGCAGCGTCGGCAGTCGCTACCGGCAGCGTGAAGCTGAAGGTGCTTCCCTCGCCAGGTTGGCTGTCGGCCCAGATCCTGCCGCCATGACCCTGGACGATGCACTTCGAGATGTACAAGCCGAGCCCGACGCCGCGACGGTCGTCCTGCCTCACCTGTTGGAACCGCGCGAACACGGCCTCGATCCTGTCCGCTGGAATTCCGACCCCCTGATCGGTGACCGACACGCGGATGTCGTCTCCCACGCGGCTGGCGCGGACGACCACGCTGCCGCCGGTTGGGCCGAACTTGATCGCGTTGATGAGCAGGTTTGTGAGGACCTGGAGAATGCGCGCATGGTCGAAGGCAGCACCCGTCAGCGGAGGCTCGAGGTCAACGGAAAGCAGCGCGCCCGCCGCAGTTGCCCGCTCCTGAAATGTGTCGACGGCTTCGACAATCACCGGTGTCAGGTCGGCGGGCTCGCGCGTCACGGCCAACGCACCGGCGGCGATGCTGGCGACGTCGACGAGATCGCCTATCAGCCGCTCCATCCGGACGCCGGATCGGCCGATGCGGCGCGCATACGTTGTCGCCGCGTCCGGGTTTGGCGCCTTTTCGATCAGAGCCGCGAAGCCCATCACCGCTGCCAGCATGTCGCGCAGGTCGTGGCTGACGATGCCGAGTACTTCGTCGCGCGTGGCGAGGGCCCGATCGGCGCGCTCGCGCTCCACCGACAGGTCGTTGTCGGTGTCGTCGCGCTCGCGGGCAAGCAGTTCGATTTCCTCGGCGCGTTCCTTGCGCTCTGCCTGATCCTCGGCACGTTCCTCGCGCACCGTCCGATCGGCGATGGCGCGCTCCCTCATCACCGCGGAGTCCTCGCGCTCCCGAGCGACGACGGACGTGCCGTGGGCGGCCTTTGGGTGTCGGTCTGTTTCACCGCGCGCGGCGGCGAGCAACGCGTCGGCGCGCCGGCGGGCGGTGGCGATCACGGTGTCGGCTGTTTCCTCGATCGCCGCGAGGTGGTCGCTCAGCGCGTCGTCGGCCTTCTCACGTTCGAGGCGCAAGCTCTCGTCGGTCTGGGCGCGCTCGGCCTCGTGGGAGGTCCGATGCTCGGCGAGATCGGGACGATTAGCGGTGCCGTCTGTAGTCATCGAACGCACCATGGACCCATCGCGGGTGCGGCTACGCTTCGCTCACGCGCCATGCGGGCAGCAATGCGCCCACTCACGCGACTCGATCGCAAACTGACTGTCGAGGGCGTGCACGGACTACCGGTTCCTCCCTCACTATAGTCCATCCCCAATGCCTTCTAGGCTAGAGACTAGTGGCCCGTATCAGCTGAATCGGTAGCAGATTTCGGAGCGCGGCACCCGGCTGGCAAGGCGTGACGACTGAGAATACTGAGCGTAGGGTACGGTCTTCGATGCGCAGCCGGCCGGCGGCGGCGAATCGCAGGTAGGACTCGTGCACGAGCGCACCGGTGTCGAGCACCGTGTTCCGGCCGCCCGCGCGCAACCGCACCCGCGCGAGACGCCGGAGATCGGCGTAGGTCTCGGCAAACAGCGCTTCGGCCGCGTCAGGATCACCGTCGCCGGCGCGCCGAATCAGCGCGGTCAGATCCTGTCGATCGGACATGCCTCACCTCGGCGCCTGCACCAGATCGGTTGGATCAGGCACGGAATTTCATCAGGGGTCGTGTGCCGCACCCGGTGCTGGCGTGTCATATCATAGCGGGTGCCTCCCCGATCGAAGTCGCGTGATGGATGCCGCCACGCTGGCAACGCTCAGCCGGCTCATCGATGAAGCGCTCGATCGACCGAACATCGCCCGCGTGTACGACGCGGGCGTCACGTCCGACGGCCAGCCGTTCCTCGTCCTCGAGTACGTCGATGGACGTCCGCTCGATCGGTACTGCACCGACGCGCGCCTCGGCGTGGAGGCACGGCTCCGGTTGTTCCAGCAGGTGGTGCGTGCGGTCGCTCATGCGCACTCGCGCCTCGTCGTGCATCGGGACCTGAAGCCGTCCAACGTGCTGGTGACACCAGATGGACAGGTCAGGCTGCTCGACTTCGGCATCGCCAAGTTGCTGGAGGCCGCGAGCGGGGACGAGATGCCGCTGACGGAGTTGGCGGGAAGGCCGTTGACGCCGGACTACGCCTCGCCCGAACAGATCGCAGGTGCGCCCCGCGCGCGCACTCGCCCTGCAGGAGGAGGCGCTGGCTACCCTCGGCGATCCGCCGGCGTACGCCGGCCGCCGGCAGCGAGTCCTCGCCGAGCGAGCTCTTGCCGCAGCCGGTCTCGCGGCGTCAGAAGGAAAGCACTGAACACGGTGTTCACCCAGCCGGAGGTCTTCGAGTCGAAGTCACCGGGCTGTTGTTCTCCTACGGCTCGTCTCCCACCCGAAACACGAGCCACCCGATGCCGGCGACCACCAGTAGCGCCGTTGCCTGATCGGCCGACGGCCACCGAAAGATGCGGCCGCTGAACACCGCCACCCCGAGTAGCGTGACAGCGGAGCAGAACAGGGCTTGTACCTCTGGTGAGACGACTCCCGCCCGATGCAAGTGCCGAAGGCCAACCCAATACAGCAAGACCGCAACTCCAAAGCCCAGCCCCGACTTGGCAAGCTCTGCCCACACCAGATGATCCTGCTGCCACATCCGCGCCGCGTGGATGAACCCCCGGGCATCGGCGAGCCCGGACAGGACGGTCAACGCGACAACCAGCAGGTACATCTTCGCTGGCTCCATCGCCCTGCCCCTCCCTTCCTCCTTCGCGTGGAATCGGGCCAACGTGGTCGAGATGAGCGAATCGGCCCATCAAACAGTGTGCGGTCAGCGCGCCAGCGTCCAGACGCCATTTTCGAGGACGAATGGAATCGTGATCGACAAGAGCGTAGGCGGTGTGACTTCGCCCGAGGGACTTCGGCCGGGGGCAGGCCGTAACCCGACGCCAAAAAAACCGCGGTGCTACCTGGCGATGCACAGATCGTCGAGCCGCCAGGTGTGGCCGCCGAGGCTGAAGCTCTTGATCTCGCGGCCCGGTTCCGCACGCAGTTCGAGCGTGCCGACGTGCCAGTTGCCCGAGGTGTTGGCGAAGCTTGCGGTGAACTGCGCGCCGCCGAGGCGCCTGCCGTCGGCCGAGGCGAAGGACGGCCCTTCGTGCCCCTGGCCGTTCACTTCGAAGTTGCTCGCCCCGAAGCCGCCGGTTGGCGTGATCTGCTGGGCCAGCTTCACCCGCATCCGCGTGATGGGTTCCAGCGGCACGATCTGCACGGTGAGGGTCTTCAGCACCATTTCCGGCGGCGTGCCGCCGGCAATCTGCGCCTGCATCGCCTCGGCGCTGTTGGCCGCGCCACCGAACTGATCGCCGTCGACCCGATAGGGGCGGAACGTGATCGTCGCGTGGTTGGCGTTCACCGTCTGGCCGATGTTGTACGAGGTGCCGACGTCCAGTCCGTCGAAGTCGTAGCACTTGTACTGGGCGGCGGCCGATGCCGGGGCAACGATCGTTGCGGTGAGGACGGCAAGGAGCAGGTGGTTGCGTGTCATCTTCAGTACTCCAATGAACCGGTTGATGTGGGCCGCCCGACGGCGGCTGTGAGGGCCGACGTACGCCATCGAAGAAGGATCCCGGGCCACGCCAACACGCGCGGCCCGGCAGATGAGGGGCCGTCCTCCCGCCGCTCAGCGCTGGGCCGTGGACGTACGGAGGCCGGTGCGAATCGCGAAGGTGTAGAACGTGATCGGCACGCGGGCATTGTCGCGGCTGCCCGCCGCCTGGTTGTACTGCGTCACGGCGTCCCCGGCGACGGTCTCGACCTCGGTGTCCGCGTCGAGTCCCAACGCGCGCGCCTCTTCGGTGTGCAGGGTGGCGACCCTGGTGGCCACCCGGGCCGGGTCAACGGCGGCTTGCACGAAGTCCTGTCCCTGGATAAGGGTGCCAATGGGGTCGGTGCTGCCCAGGTTGACGGCGTTGCGGGTGCAGAGATCCTGTCCCAAGGTCGTGCCCGGCGCACCCTGCGGACGGATGACGTACCGTGGGAATCTGGAATCGATGCACTCCAGTTGAACCGTGATGGTCCTCGCGTTCGTGCACCTGAACGCGCCGTTGCTGAGGCTGCCCGTGTACCCGCTCCGGCAGATCACGCCATCGTCGGGCGTGCCGAGCTGGTTGGGGGTGAGCTTGGCGCCGGACTGGCCGAGTGCGGGGACGGCCAGCGCGAGCCACACAGCGGCGGAGGCGAGGATGGAAACCGTCGGCTGGTGTCGTGAGGCGTTCATGATGGGACTCCTTGTCAATCGTGGGTGAGGCAACGCGTGATCGTCCGTCGCGGCGCCCGGCGTCCCGAGCGCCAACGCCGCGCCTTCTCTGCTTCAATGACGCAGTCGACCGCTCGATCCGGACATGGATTCTTCGGCGGTGTTTCGGGCGGGTACCCAGCACCCAGGAAGCGGTCGGAGACTGGGTTCAGGCACCCAAGAGCAACCCCAGCGCAGAAGACCCGCGCCTATGTGAGGGCTGACCGCGTCGCCACTTGACGATCGCGCCGAGCTTGAGGGTGTCGCGGGCATCCATACCGCCTTGAACGCCTGCTGCGATGGCGACCACTGGACGACCCCGGATTGCCAGAGGGAGAGCGATGCAGTGATGTAGTAGTGGTACGATCGAGCATCATGCGTACCACGATCGCCTTGGACGAGCGCCTGATGGCCCAGTTGAAGCGTCGAGCCGCCGACCAGGGCACCTCCGTGAGCAGGCTCATCGAGCAGGCGGTACGGCTGTTCGTGCGGACGCCGCGAACGCCGGCCGAGTCTTCGACCTTCGAGCTGATCACTTTCGGGGCCGGCGGCCGCTTCTGGCCGAGGCGGCCCAGGTGCGCGACGGCGACGGTGTGCCGCAGTTCGTCGAGCGCGCGCTTCGGGACTTTCTCCGGTGTGGATTCCTGGCGGGCGGGTTCGCACGGTTTCGCTACGGTGACTGCGGCCGCGGCCGGCTCGTGGCGTTATCGTGCAAGGGGCGGGCGGTCTGCCCCAGCTGTGGTGGAAGACGGATGGCGGAACGTGCGGCGCATCTGGTGGATCACGTCGTCCCGGACGTCCCCGTTCGACAATGGGTTCTGAGCCTGCCGCACCGATGGCGGTACCGGCTCGCGTGGGACCATGACCCGTGCCGGCGTGTGACCGCAGTCTTCCTCCGAGCCGTATTCCGGGTGCTGCGGGACCACGCGCGCGCGGCTGGCGGCGAGCCACCGCAGGGCGGCGCCGTCGCGATCATCCAGCGCTTTGGCGGCGCGCTCAATCTCAACGTCCACATCCACGCGCTGGTGCTTGACGGCGTGTTCGCACGCGACGAGGCCGGTGCGGTCACGTTCTATCCGGCACGGCGTCTGACGACGCTGGACGTCGCGGAGGTCCTGGCGGCCGTGGAGCCGCGGATCCGGCGCCTGCTCGGAGGCGGAGAACGCTCGTCGGCGGACGATGCCTGGGGCCACGCCGAGGATGGCGCTGTGGGTCCCTGGGCGGACGAGGCGCCGGCCCTCGCGGACCTGGCGGCGGCATCGGTGCGGGGGCTCGTCGCGCTCGGCCCTCACGCAAGTACTCGCGTCGGTCGTCTCGGACACGCGCGAGCGCCAATCGAACGCCCACTGGGTCCGTTGTCATGCGCGGTGGAAGGGACTGGACCTGCATGCGGGGCTCGTCGCCGCCACCGGCTCGCCATACGTGGGAGGCCCTGAACACCGAACGCGACGACGTCGGCGGTACCGTGCAGACACTCCTTCACGAACGGTATGTGCTCACCACGCGTGGCGCGGCGGCCTGGCAGCGTCCTGACCTTCGGTTCGGCGAAGTCCGGGAGCGGGACGCTTACTCAACACGAAGAACGTCACGAACGTGCGGCAGACGACGGGGGACTCGCTGCTGCAGCCCCCGCGCGGGGTCGATGGTCGCTGGACCGTGGACGCGTGGACGCCCGTGGGTGGTCGCGCGATCAAACGGCGGTGTGCGCTTCGGGTTCTGACGTCGGCTCGACGACAGCGCTCGTCTGAAGAACTCCGTCCGGGCTTGCGTTTGTGCAGGCAGGGACAGGCGGGTTCGTCGCAGAACTGCGACGCGGCGGCTCATCCGCGAGACGACCACATTCCGTCTGGCGCGGCCGACGGTATCGGAATCGCGCCCGTTGCGCGTGTGTGGCCGGCGACCTGCGGGAAAAGCCGTTGGAACGCTCCGTGCATGATGACGTCGCGAGTGTGGAACGACACGAAGGTGACAGTCCACGAAGGGGGAAACGATGCAGTGGTTCGATCGGAAGCGGCGCTGGGCTCTGGGCGTGGGCGTGGCCGGCGTTTTTCTGGCAAGCGTGGCCGTCGTACACGGGGACATCTTCACGTATCAGTATCAGAACGGGGCCTACACTCTGGTCAGCAAGCAGCAAGCTGGGGGCGGCCACCTGTCCGTTGTCTGTCAACCGGGCTTCTGCTACGAGGTCAACTGCAGCGCCTGCCACACGGCTGGACCGGCGACGAGCGACCTCTCGGCGCGCGGCTTTGACGAGAGCCGCCACTGGCGCGAGTACTTTCCATCCAGGACCGTGCAACTGTCCCCCGGGCAATCGATCGCGTGGGGCGATCAGCGCCTCGAACGTCGCGACGGAGCGCTGGCGCTCATCAACTCCCGTGGTGAGCCCGTGGTCCGCCTTCCGGCAGATGCCATCATCCTCGGCGATCGCTCGCGCCGTCCGGCGTACCTCGTCTGGCGGGGAGACCGTCCACCCGCTCGGTAAATGGCTGCAGCAACCAACGCGAATTCTGATGAATCCCCGATCGTCGGGCCGGGGTGCGGCTTCGAGAAGGCCCGGCCGGATCCGGTCTTCAGATAGCGCTTGAGGTTCGCTTACAGGTGTTCCCACGCGTTCTGGCCGGTCACCTGATGGAAGCCAGTTCGCCCGTTCAGCTCCCGCTTGAGCGTGTGTGATGCAGTGATGCAGCCATGGTACGATCGTGCATCATGCGTAC
>CAZNOC010000136.1:0-11014 GCA_964574545.1 uncultured Bifidobacteriaceae bacterium
GCGGATCCGCGTCGGTGACGCACTCGAGCGCCGGCGGCTTGCCGTGCTGAACCTGCGCACCGGGGAGGCCGTCTGGGCCGGGTTCGACGGCGTCGCCGAACCGCAGGTGATTCCGAAGCCGGTCCCTCGGGGCCCCGGTGAGCCGCCAGCCCCGAAGCCCGTCGAACCAGCGGCGACGGCGGGGCGAGAGGTCCGGTGGGGCACGTTGCTGCCTTCACCGGATGGCCAACATGTGGCGGCGTCGGTCCGCTTCGTGGACAATCAGGATCGCTGGCTCGTCCTGGTGGATCCGGAGACCGGCCGGTCACGGGTCCTCGACCACCTGCGCGACGAGGCGTGGGTGCGGGAGATCGGCCCCTCCTCCAATGTCTCGGGCGGACTGGGATGGCTGCCTGATTCCCGGACGCTCTGGTTCCTCGCCGAGCACGACGGCTGGATGCATCTCTATACGGTTGACGTGACGTCGGCGCAGCCGGCCCGTCGGCAGCTCACGAGCGGGCCCTGGGAGATCGACACGGCGCAGCTTTCCACCGATGGCCGCCGGTTCTACATCCAGTCCACCGAGGCGCACCCTGGGGAACGGCATCTGTATGCCCTTGGCGTGGAAGGGGGCGAGCGGACCAGGCTCACGACACGCACCGGATTTCACGGAGGCGAGGTCTCGCCCGACGATACGCTGTTCGGCCTGATTCACTCGACCTCAACGCGGCCACCCGAAGTGCAGGTGATGGCGAACGAGCCCGGCGCCGAGCCACGCCAGGTCACGACGAGCCCCTCTGCCGAGTGGCTGGCGCATCGATGGGTCGAGCCGCAACTCATCACCTACGCGACCCGTGACGGCCAGCAGGTGTACGCGCGGTTGTACACGCCCGAAATGGTGGGCGCGCGCCGACACCCGTCGAATCCGGCGGTCATCTTCGTCCACGGGGCCGGCTACCTGCAGAACGCCCATCGCTACTGGTCGAGCTACTACCGCGAGTACATGTTTCACCATCTGCTGGCGTCACGTGGATATGTCGTGCTCGATCCTGACTTCCGCGCGAGTGCCGGGTACGGCCGCGACTGGCGGACCGCCATTTATCGCTGGATGGGAGGGAAGGACCTGGAGGACGTCGTGGACGGAGCGGCGTATCTCGCCAAGTCGCATCGCGTGCACCCACGACGAATTGGCGTGTACGGCGGGAGCTATGGCGGGTTCATCACGCTGATGGCGATGTTCACGACGCCCGACACGTTCGCAGCCGGGGCGGCCCTGCGGCCGGTGACCGACTGGGCGCACTACAATCATCCCTATACGTCCAACATCCTCAACGAGCCGCAGACCGATCCCGAGGTTTATCGCAAGAGCTCGCCGATCTACTTTGCGGAAGGGCTGAAAGGCGCGCTGCTCATGTGCCACGGCATGGTCGATGTGAACGTGCACTTTCAGGACTCCGTGCGGCTGGCCCAGCGTCTGATCGAGCTGCGGAAGGAGAACTGGGAGCTGGCGGTGTATCCCGTCGAGGACCATGGATTCGTCGAGGAGACCGGCTGGGCCGACGAATACAAGCGAGTGTTGAAGCTCTTCGAGGACCACCTGAAGCCGTAGCGAGGCGCGGGCTCGCACCACGGCTGTTGCGGCCATGGCGGCTTTCGGGGGAGAATCGCCCGACCGCCGGGACGTAAATTCGACAGAGGAGGCAGCAGCGGTGTTTGCGGGGTTGGATGAGCTCATCGCGCGGCTCGACGCCGCAGTGGAAGCCCGGGATCCCGAGGCCATCACCATCCAGGTGAAGCAGGACCTCGAGGATCTGCTTGGGCGATCGGCGCTCGCGCTGCCCGCGTCGTTCAGGGAGCCGAGGCCCGACTGCTACGCTCGCCGACTGCTGCATCACGATCCCCGGGATCGCTACACGGCTGTCGTCATGACCTGGGGTCCCGGTCAGGCAACGCCAGTGCACGATCACGGGGGACTCTGGTGCGTCGAAGGCGTCGTTGAAGGGCAGATGACCGTGACGCAGTACGACGTCGTGCCGGATTCCGAGGGCACGTTCCGCGTGACGGCGATGGGCTCGCTCGATGCCGGCGTCGGATCGGCAGGCCGGCTGATCCCACCCACCGACTTCCACGTGCTCGGCAATGCCCGATCCGACCGCGCCTCTGTCACGCTCCACGTCTATGGCGGCAGTCTGGATACCTGCAAGGTGTTCGTGGCCGCCGACGATGGGCGGTACCGCGAAGTGGTGCGGGCGCTGTCGTATCACGAGTGAACACGAGCCGTCCTGTCGAGCCCGCGTCCGTCCAGCCGCCAGCCTGGCAGCGACTGGTGCTCGGGCGAAGGCCCTTGCGTACCGCGTTGCGGATCGCGGTTGTCGTCAGCGCGGTGATGGTGATCTTCACCTTCGTGCTCCTGCCCGTCCGCGGCGTCGGCGTCAGCATGGATCCCACGATCCGTCCCGGTGAGTTCGTGCTGGTCAGCCGCCTCACGTTCCGATTCCGGCCGCCCGCGCGAGGGGATATCGTTGCCGTGCAACTGGCCGGCCGGCGCGCCGTCTACATCAAGCGCCTCGTGGCCTTGCCCGGCGAGCGGCTCGCGATGCGGGGAGGGCAGATGATCATCAACGGCGAGCGGCTGGACGAACCGTACGTCGTGCGGCGGCAGGCCTGGCAGCTCGACGAGGTTCATCTCGGTGACGACGAGTACTTCGTCGTGGGGGACAACCGGGGCATGCCGATGGCGATGCACGACATGGGCACCACATCGCGGGCACGGTTGCTCGGCACGGTGGTGTTCTGATGGTACGGCTCGTGCGGCAAGGGGTCGTCGCCGTGGCGGTCGTCGTGGGGGCCTGGCTGGCGTGGGCGTGGCTCTTTCCGAGCGACGAAGCCCGGATACGCGCCGTCCTCGATCGCGTCGCGGACGCGGTAAGTGCCGGCGCTGCCGAGGGAGAGATCGCGCGCCTGGCGAGGGTCGCCGGGCTGCAACAGGACTTGCACCCCGAGCTCGTCGTGGACGCCGGCCCCCCATTCAAGGACCTGCGCGGGCGGGAGGCGGTGGTGGCCGCAGCGGCCCGCACCGGCGCCATGCTGCACGAACTCGATATCTCGTTCGCGGACATCGTCGTCGCGCTCGATCCGGACCGGCAACGAGCGAGCGTGACCCTGGTGGCGGAGGCCCGCTTCCGCGAAGGTGAGGGCGCCGCTCAGTCGTACGATGCGCGCGAGCTCGAGGTGGAGTTCATCCGTTACGAGGAGCGGTGGGTGGTGGCCGGCGTGGTGCTGGTCGAAGGCCTGCGGCCCCTTTCATGAGAGCGCCATGACCGATCCATGGTTTATCGATCTCGGTTTTCGCGGGGAGCCCCGCGTCATTGCCACGGCTGTCATACAAGCGCCTGAGGGCCTGGTTCTGGTGGATCCAGGTCCCGGCTCGTGCGTGGCGGCGCTCGAGGATGGCCTGCGCGCGCGTGGTTGCACTCTGGACGACGTGCACGCGGTGCTGCTGACGCACATTCATCTGGACCATGCAGGGGTCACCGGACTGCTGGTGGGACGACGGCCCAGCCTGCGGGTCTTCGTCCACGAGCGCGGGGCCCCCCACATGGTCCGTCCGGACACGCTGCTGGCCAGTGCCACACGTTTGTACGGCGACGAGATGAATACGCTGTGGGGACCGTTCCTGCCCACACCAGAGGCGACGATCGTCGCGCTGGCGGGCGGGGAGCGAATCGCCGTGGCCGGGCGGTCGCTGGCCGTGGCCTACACGCCGGGCCACGCGAAACACCACGTCAGCTATCTCGACGAGGAGACGGGGACCGCGTTTGTGGGTGACACGGCTGGCATCCGCGTCAGCGACGGATTCCTCATCGCACCGACGCCCCCGCCGGACATCGACCTCGAGCAGTGGGAGCAGAGCCTGCAGGCCATCGACGCGTGGCGGCCCACGGAGCTCTTCCTGACCCATTTCGGACCGGTGGCAGAGCCCCGCGACCACCTGGCGCGCTTTCGACACACACTGGCGTCCGCAGCGGCGGTGGTCAAGGAGTTGCTCGAGGGCGATGGGAGTGACGAGGAGCAGGCCGCCGCGTTTGCCGATCGTCTGCGGCAGGAGGTGTCGGCGCACATGGCACCCGAGGACGCGCGCGCGACGGAGTTGGCTGCACCGTTCGGCCAGTTGTGGCAGGGGCTGGCGCGCTACTACCGCAAGCGCGCCTCCGCCTGAAGGCGCGGGGCGCCGGAAGCACCCCTGTGCGCCGGGCGCGCTCGGGCCCTCGGCCCTCAGCTCGCGAAGGCCATCAGTCGCTCCCGATCCGCCACCACACGGGGGCGGGCAGAAACGCCCTGCGCGGGCTCGACCATGAAGCGGAGTCGGTAGCCGCCCGGGGTGCCCGTGTCAGGACTCGTCGGTGCGACGTGCCAGACCGCTGACAGCACGCGGCCCTGCCGCATCGGCGCCGGGAGACGGGCGTGCCCCTGGGCGGCTTGTTCGACCTGCAGATGGACCAGACGATAGAGCGGAATGGACGCGCTCGTTTCGCACTCGACGAAGACGCTGTCGTCAGTCACCTCACGGGTCATCACGGAGGCCACGCGGGTCACCCCCGCGTGATCCTTCCAGGTGAGTCGTGCCGGGACCGAAACAGGCCGACCGACTGATGATAGCGCTCGCGGGAGCGTCAGGTGTTTGGCCACGGCATTTCCCCCAGGGTTCGCTAGCGTCAGGTCTTGCAAAAACAGCAACAACTCACCCAAATCACTAACAAACTCCGGGCCGTCTTTGCATGCAGACTTCCAGAGTGGATACCTTGTGTGCACGGTAGGCTTTCAGATGACTTTTGATGACTGATTGCCACCATGAAGGGCAATGAGTGATGATTAGCAGGTATCCAATACGCATGGATACTGGATACCTTGTATCTGGTCTGACAGGCTGATCGAGGTGGGCTAGGCAGGTGTTTCGAGCCCGAGGCGACGCAGTTTCAGATAGAGACCCCTACGAGTAAGGCCCAGAGCCCGTGCAGATTCCGAGATGTTGCCGCGGTGCCTGGCCAGGGTCTCCCGGATCAAGTCTCGCTCGACGTCGTCCACCACGGAGGCGAGCGTCTGACCGCCGCGAAGCACGGGGCGGGAGTCTCCCTCCGACGCTGCCCCTCCTTGAGGCGAGTCGGCCGTCAGGTCGGGCGACAGGTGCTCGGGGGTGACCAGCCCCCCGGGTGAGGCCAGCGCCACGGCCCGCTGGATCTCGTTGCGCAGCTGGCGCACGTTGCCGGGCCAGTAGTACTGCGAGAAGAGATCCAGCACGTCGGAGCTGAGCTGAACGTCCGGCTTTCCCAGACGCTCGATGGCGTCTCGCAGGAAGAACGTGCTCAGGTGGGGGACTTCCTCCCGCCGCTGTCTCAGCGGGGGGACGTGAATCCGGATCACGCTCAAGCGGTAGTACAGATCCTCGCGGAACTTGCCCTCGGCCACGCGCTGCTCGAGGTCCGCGTTGGTCGCGGTGATCACCCGCACGTCCACGGCCTGCGGTCGCGTTTCGCCCACCGGCATGACTTCGCCGTGCTCGAGAAACCGCAGCAGCTTCGGCTGCACATCAAGCGGGATGTCACCGACCTCATCGAGGAAGAGCGTCCCGCCCGCGGCCGTGCGGACGAGTCCGGGCTGGTCGCTGACCGCTCCGGTGAACGCGCCACGGCGGTGACCGAACAGCTGGCTGTCGGCCAGCTCCCGCGTCGTGGTCGTGCAGTTATAGGGGAGGAACATCGCGGCGCTTCTCGGCGAACCGACGTGAATGGCGCGCGCGACGAGTTCCTTTCCGGTCCCACTTTCGCCGGTGATGAGGACGGTGAGGTCGTTGCCCTGCAGCCGCTGGATCTGATCGACGACGCGGTGCATGGCTGCGCTCGCGCAGACGAAGCCGGGGAGGAGCGGCTCGAGCGGCCGCTCGCCGGACAGCTCCGCGGCCTGCGTGGGTCGCTCGCGCGCGCCGCACAGCGCGAAGCCCTGGCGGGCGACGGCCGCCATCATCCGGATGCGCCGCAGCAGATGGCTGCCGAGGGGCCTCGACGATGCCACCGCCACGAAACGGGGTCCATCGACGTCGTGGCCGATCGGTTCGGTCGTCAGGGTGCCAGAGCCGTAGTCGGCGCCCTGGACGGCCTGCCGTGCCACGGCGCGGGCGCCGTCGGCGTCGGTACCGGCATGCGCAATGAGCCGCACGTCGTGGCCGGGCAGCTCGGCGAACACGACGGCGACGTCGGCACTGACGGCTTCGAGGAGCGCCGCCGCCACTTCACGGGCGAGCAGGTCGGGCAGGACCGCGGCGTCCACCAATCGACGGACCAGAGCATCATCGGCGTCGGCCGGGGAGCCCACGTACTCACCGGTGCCGTGGACGTGCACGGTGGTCATCGCCTCCCGAGCCCTTTCGAGATCCCGGGCCGCGCCGAGGGCCTTGAAGACCTCGGCGGCGTTTGAGAAGTGACGATCGGCCGTCGAGCGGGCGCCGGCGCGGGCGGCCAGGCGGCCGAGCGCCAGCTGGCTCAGCGCGGCCTGGTAGCGTTCGCCGACCAGTTCGAAGACGCTCGAGCTCTGGGCGATGTCGTGGTAGGCCTCGGTGGTCCTGCCGAGACGGGTGTGCATCTCCCCACGAAGCCGGAGGAACTCTCCCCAGGCGCCGGGAGTCGTCCGGGGATCGAGGCGGCTTTCGACCTGGCCCAGGCGCTGCGCGGCCTCCTGTGGGCGGTCCGCGGCGAGCAGGGCCTCGGCGGCGATCAGTTCGGCCTCGAGCGCTTCGGCCGGAGGCGCGTCCGCCGACCGGATGATCTCCTCAGCGATGGTCAAGGCGGCGGCCGGGTCGCCGCGCCGGATGGCCAGGCGCGCGGTAATGGCGCGCACGGACCACTCATACCACTGGCTCGTCTGGCGTCCGTACGCGCCGTATGCTTCCGCCGCGCGCCGGAGGTAGTCGGAGGCGTGCTCGTAGTCGCCGCGCATGAGCGACATCTGCGCGAGCGTGTCGTAGATGGCGCCCGTGCGCTCGTGCATCATCACACCGCTGCGCACTTCGAGCGCCTGATGCAGCGCCTGGTCGGCCCGATCGAGGTGGCCGATCCGGACGCAGATCTGGCCCAGCGTGGCGAGGGCCACGGCCAGTCCGTGCCCGCGGCCGACCGTCTCGTGCAGGGCTACCGAGCGTTCAGCGAGCGTCAGCGCCTGATCGTAGCGGTGCCGGAGCAGGGCCACGTTTGCCTGGTTGCCGCACACCGTGGCCAGCACGTCGTCGGCCTGCAGCGCCGCCGCGAGACGCTCGGCTTGCCGGAGGGCCGCCACCGCCTCGTCGTAGCGCCCGGTCTGGGCCAGCATCACTCCGGACAGTTGATGCACCAGCGCGAGGTTCCGGCGATCGCCGGCGGCGTGGAGCGCCGCCGCCGCCTCTGCGATGTGCTCGCGCACGATCGCGGCGTCGCCCACGCGTTGATAGCAGAGCGCCAGCTCGTAGCGGGCGAGGCCGATCGCGCGGGAGTCGTGGGCGATCTCCGCCTGCTTCAGGGCACGGCCGTGAAGCGCGATGGCTCTCGACTGCTCACCACGGCCGAAGGCGATGACGCCGTGCAGGCGCCAGTGCGTGGAGAGCAGCACCGGGGAGATCGTCTCGCGGAGGGTGTCCGGTGCCCGGCCGAGGGCGCTGCTCGCCTGGGCCAGATCACCCTGCAGCAGCCACGCTTCGGCCAGCGCACCCCGAAGCGCCAGTTCATCGTCCCGCCGCAGCGACGAGGACCGCAGGATCGGCGTGAGCGTCTCCACGGCCGCGGCGCCGTGCCCGCGCTCGATCATCGCCGCGGCGCGCGCCGCCACCGGCTGGAAGGCCCCACTGACCACGGGCCGAGTATACGACACGCCTTTCGGCGGGCCTGACGGCCACCGCACTATAATGAGGGCGTTTTCATGCGTGTCCTCGATCGCGGCGAACGGTTAGCGGAGCGGCGTGCGGCATGGGCGTGACCGTCGGCGGGCGCACCGATGCGGGCCCCGTGCGGCCCGTCAACCAGGACTGGCTCGAGTGGGATCTGGCGCTCGGCCTGTTCCTCGTGGCCGACGGGATGGGTGGACACAGGGCCGGGGAAGTCGCCGCCCATCTGGCCATCGACGTGGTGCGTCAGTTCGTCGCACAGAGCGTCGACACCGATGACCTCACCTGGCCATTCGGCGTGGACCCCTCGCTCTCGCTGGACAAGAACCGGCTGGCGACGGCTGTCAGGCTGGCTAACCGCCGCGTGTGCCGGGAAGGCGATGCGCACGCGGAGTTCAGCGGAATGGGGACGACCCTGGTGGCCGCGATCGTGCGGGAGGGCACGGTCACGCTCGCCGGGGTCGGCGATTCTCGCGCGTACCTGTGGCGCTCCGGGACGCTGACGCAGCTCACGTCGGACGACACCTGGGTCGAGACCGTGCTGGGCCGGGATCCGGAGCGTGGCAGCATCGAACATCACCCGATGCGCCACATCCTCACGAGCGTTGTCGGTTCGCCAGAGGACCGGACGCCGGAACTGGTCGAGCACGACCTCCTGCCGGGAGACCGGCTTCTCTTGAGCACTGATGGGCTGCACACCGTCGTGGACGGCTCGCGTCTGGCCGCCCTGCTCGGCGCGCACGACACACCGGCCGAGACCGCGACCTCTCTCGTGGAGGAAGCCGTTCGACGCCACACGAGCGACAACGTGACCGCGCTCGTCATCCACATCACCTGACCGTGGCGGGGAACCGCACGCCCTGCGGCCGCGTCCATGCAAGCAGTGGTGGGTCCATGCGCACGGGGAGAATCCGGCATAATACTGAGGATGCGTGGACGTGTCCTGTGGCTTCTCGCGACGGCGCTCGTGGCCGTTGCGTGTGGCGGCGCCGAGGCTCCCGAACCGGCTGCCGTTGCTGCCGGCGTCGAGCCGGAGGTCCGGCCTGAGGCGCCCGCGCCGGCCGGCGCCCCCCGGATTCTTCTGCTCGGCGACAGCTTGACGGCCGGCCTGGGGTTATCGCCGGACGAGGCCTACCCCGCCATCCTGCAGCAGTGGCTCGAGCGCGACGGCTACCCGCATCGCATTGTGAACGCAGGTGTCTCGGGCGACACATCCGCCGGCGCGCTTCGGCGGCTCGACTGGTCGCTCGATGACGACACCAGGATCCTGGTCGTGGCGCTCGGCGGAAACGACGGCCTGAGGGGCCTGCCGCCCGCGCAGCTGAAGGAGAACCTCGGTGCGATCATCGACGCAGGCCAGCGCCGGGGCCTGACCGTCATCCTGGCCGGGATGGAGGCGCCGCCGAACTTCGGGGGCGAGTACACGGCCGCGTTCCGGCAGGTGTATCGCGATCTGGCGCGCGAGTACGACGTGCGCCTGATTCCCTTCCTGCTTGACCGGGTGGGCGGCGTCGCCGAGTTGAACCAGCCGGACGGTATCCACCCCAATGCCCGCGGCGCGGTGATCCTGGCCGAAACGGTCTGGCGCGCGCTCGAGTCCGTGCTCGAGGAGTCGAAGTCCACCCCATGATCGCACTGCGAGGCGTCAGCAAGACCGTCCTGAGCGGCGGGCAGCCGCTCACCATTCTTCATCCGATTGACTTCACCGTGGCCGCCGGGCAGATCGTCGCGATCATCGGACCCTCGGGGAGCGGCAAGTCCACGCTCCTTGGCCTCATTGCCGGCCTCGACGCGCCGTCGAGCGGCGAGATCCTGGTCGATGGCACGAACATCGCCGCCCTCGACGAGGATCGCCTCGCGGGCCTGCGGGGCGAGAAGATCGGGTTCGTGTTCCAGTTCTTCCATCTCGTCCCCTCCCTCACGGCGCTCGAGAACATCCTGGTGCCCATGGAGATCGCCGGCCGACGTGATGCGCGGACCCGTGCGCAGGCGTTGCTGGACGAGGTCGGGCTGCACGACCGGGGGCATCACTATCCATCGCAGCTCTCCGGCGGCGAGCAGCAGCGCATCGCCATCGCCCGCGCCCTGGCGAACGACCCGCCCCTCATCCTCGCCGATGAGCCCACGGGCAACCTCGACAGCCAGAATGGCCGGCACATCCTTGACCTGCTGCTCGACGTCCAGCGCCGCCGGGGCGCCACGCTCGTCCTTGTGACCCACGACCCGTCGGTGGCCGCCGTGGCCGATGTGCGGCTGACGCTCAGGGACGGCCGGGTCGCCGAGAACGCGCCGATCGCGGCGGTGGGCGTGGCGCGATGAGGTTCGTGCTGGCCATGGCAGGGCGCGAGATGCGCGCCTCGTTCCGGCGCCTCCTCTTCTTCTTCATCTGCATCGCCATCGGCGTGGGGGCGATCGTCGCGCTGCGGTCCGTCGTGCAGAATGTCAGCGCCGTTCTGACGCTGGAGGCGCGCGCCATGATCAGCGCCGATGTCCTCGTCACCGGAAACGCGCCGGCCAGCGACGAGGCGGCCGCGCTGATCGACCAACGGCTCGTGGAGTTCGGCGCCGACCGGCTGCATGTCGTGGAAGTGGCCACGATGGTCCGGCCCGCCGAGACGACGGGCGCCCGGACGCGCATGGTGGAACTCAAGGCCGTCGAACCGGGTTTCCCGTTCTACGGCGAGATCGTGCTCGAGGGAGACCGGCCGTTCGATCATGCCCTGCTGCGGAACTTCGGCGTGATCGTCCGCCCGGAGCTGCTGGCGCAGCTGGGCCTCGCCGTCGGAGACGGCGTGTTGATCGGGACCCGCCGCTTCGAGATCCGCGGCGTTGTCCTGATGGAGCCGGGCCGTCAGATGGGGGGCGGCTTCAGCCTCGGTCCGCGCGTGTTCGCCGATCTCGCCGACTTGAACGAGACGGGCCTGCTCACCTTCGGCAGCCGGGCCGACTACGACCAGCTGATTCGTGTGGACGAGGCACGGCTCGATCCGCTCGTCGCCGCGTTGCGCGACGACCTGGCCGGCCGCTACCTCAGGGTGCGATCGCACAGGGATACCGAGAACAACATCGGACGCAACCTCGAGCGCGCCGAGAACTACCTGAGCCTGGTCGGGCTCGTCATCGTGATCC
>CAZNOC010000137.1:0-10970 GCA_964574545.1 uncultured Bifidobacteriaceae bacterium
GGCTGGCAGGGATGGGACGAGTACGCGCCGTTCTACGACTGGGAGAACGCCCAGACGTTTGGCCGGCGTGACGTGCCCTTCTGGACACGGCTGGCCGCTGCGGCCGGAGGCCTCGTGCTGGAGCTGGGATGCGGGACAGGGCGTGTGGCCTTTCCCCTGGCCAGGGCCGGTGTGCATGTCGTCGGCATCGACCGCTCTGCCGCGATGCTTGACCGCGCGCGCCGGCGTGCGCGCCGGTCTGCCGCCCGCGCCCGTGTCCGCCTCGTGCGCGGGGACATCCGTCATCTGCCGTTCCCCTCGCGCCGGTTCCCGCTCGTCATCGCGCCCTACGGAATCCTGCAGTCGCTGCTCCGCGAGCGCGACCTCGCGGCCACGCTCGACTCGGTGGCGGGCGTCCTCGCGCGCGGCGGCACCTTCGGCCTCGAACTCGTCGCCGACCTTCCCTCCTGGGAGGAGTACCGAAAGAAGGTCAGCCTGCGCGGCCGTGACGGCGCGGCCGGCCCGCGGATCACCCTCGTCGAGTCCGTGCGTCAGGACCGGAAGCGGCGCCTGACGCACTTCGATCAGGAGTTCGTGGAGCGCCGGGGCCGCGACGTCCGGCGGCGCCGATTCTCGCTGGCCTTCCGCACCCTCTCCGTCCCACAGATGGCGCGACGGCTCGAGAAGGCGGGCCTCGAGGTGACCTCGATCCTCGGCGACTACCAGGGCGGCCCCTGGGACCGGCGGGCCGATGTCTGGATACTGCTCGCGCGCCTCCGGTAACTTGCTGTCAGGGCGGAGGTTGTCCGCTCGGCCGGTCCGCGCGGGCCGTGGTAAACTACGGGGTCAATTCTGACTTCACGCTGGAGACGCCCTCATGTCCGGCCATTCCAAGTGGCACACCATCAAGCACAAGAAGGGCGCGGCTGACGCCAAGCGCGGCAAGGTGTTCACGCGCATCATCAAGGAGCTGACCGTGGCCGCCAGAAACGGCGGCGGCGACCCGGCCATCAACCCGCGTCTGCGCACGATCATCGCCGACGCCAAGTCCGTCAACATGCCGGCGGACAACATCAAGAAGGCCATTCAGCGCGGCACCGGCGAGCTGCCCGGCGTCAGCTACGAAGAGGTGACCTACGAGGGCTATGGCCCCGGCGGCGCCGCCCTCATCATCGAGTGCATGACCGACAACAAGAACCGCACGGTCGGCGAGATCCGTCACACGCTCGGGAAGCACAGCGGCAACCTCGGCGAGTCGAACTCCGTCGCCTGGATGTTCTCGAAGAAGGGCTACGTCGTCGTCGAGAAGTCGGCCGCCGAGGAAGAGCAGCTGCTCAATACGGCGCTCGAGGTCGGCGCCGACGACGTCCGGGACGATGGGGACAACTGGGAGATCATCAGCGACCCCTCGGCGTTCGAGGCGGTGCGTGACGCGGTGAAGGCGCTCGGCATCGAGCCGGCGACCGCCCAGGTCGTCATGCTGCCCCAGAACTACGTCAAGCTCGAGGGCAAGGACGCCGCGCAGATGATCCGGCTGATGGAAGCCATCGAGGATCACGACGACGTGCAGCACGTGTGGTCGAACTTCGACATCGAGGAGAAGGAGATCGAGGCCTCGCTCGCGTGACCCTTCGACACGCTCAGGGTCATCCCGAGCCTTGTCGAGGGATGAGGGTGTTCGGCATCGACCCCGGCTCCGACCGTACGGGCTACGGCTGCGTGGAGAGTGACGGCCGCCGCCACAGGATGGTGCTGTGCGGCGCCATTTCGTCACCGGCCGGCACCGGCTTTCCCGACCGGCTGGCCGCCATCCATCGCGGGCTCACCGCGCTCATCGCCGACTGCCGGCCGCAGTCGGTGGCCATCGAGAACCTGTTCTACTCCGTCAACGCGCGCAGCGCGCTCAAGCTGGGCCACGCGCGCGGCGTGGCCATGCTCGCAGCCGTGCAGTACGGTGTCGAGGTCTTCGAGTACACGCCAGCCGAGGTGAAGCGCGCCGTCGTCGGCTACGGGCGTGCCGAGAAGCCCCAGGTGGGCGACATGGTGGCGCTGCTTCTGGGACTCGAGGGACCGCCGCGCCCCCACGATGCGGCCGATGCGCTCGCCGTCGCCCTGTGCCACCTCCATCGCGGCCAGCCGCCTGCCATGCGGGATGCGCTCAAGTCGCAGCGCGCCGGCGCGCTCCGCAGCTGGCGGCAGTACCGCCCCTCATGATCGCGTTCCTGCGTGGCCGCGTGCTCGAGAAGCAGCCCAATCGGGTGATCGTGGACGTCGGCGGGGTAGGGTACGACGTCGCCGTGCCGCTCTCGACCTTCTACGGCGTGGGCGAGCCCGGCGCCGAGGTGTCGCTGCGCGTCCACACGCATGTTCGCGAAGAGGCGCTGACGCTCTTCGGGTTCCTGACCGCCCTCGAACTCGCCGTCTTCGAGCGCCTGATCGCCGTGAGCGGCATCGGCCCGAAGCTCGCCCTGGCGGTGCTGTCGGGGATCGAGCCGCGCGAGCTCCTGGCGGCCGTTCAGCGCAACGACATCGCGCGGATGACCGCCATTCCCGGTGTCGGGAAGAAGACGGCGGAGCGGATCGTCCTCGAGATGAAGGACCGGCTGCCCAGGGCGCTCGAGGCACTGGCCGGCGCGCTGCCGCCCCCGTCGCCCGGCGATGCGCTGCGCGACGATCTCGTCTCGGCGCTGCTCAACCTCGGATACCATCGGCAGGCGATCGATCGGGCGCTCGACGCCGTGCTCGGCGGCGACGAGGCGCCCAGGTTCGAGGCGGCCCTGCGCGCTGCCCTCAAGGAACTGGCCCGCGGATGACCTGCGGCCCAGCGGCACTCTGGTGATGACCGACTCCAGGCTCACGTCCGCGGCGCCGGGCGACGAGGACCGCCAGTACGAGGCGGGGCTGCGCCCCCGGCGTCTCGACGACTACATCGGCCAGGATCGCGTGCGCGAGAACCTGATCGTCTCGATCGAGGCCACGACCCGGCGCCGCGAGGCCCTCGACCATGTCCTCCTGTACGGCCCGCCGGGCCTCGGCAAGACGACGCTCGCGTACGTGATCGCGCACGAACTGGGTGTGCCCATCCGCACCACCGCGGGTCCGGTGATCGAGAAGCCCGGCGATCTCGCCGGCATCCTCTCGAACCTGCAGCCGCGCGAGGTGCTGTTCATCGACGAGATCCACCGGCTGCCGCCCAACATCGAGGAGATCCTCTATCCCGCGATGGAGGACTTCGAACTCGACATCGTCATCGGGCAGGGCCCGGGGGCGCGGTCGGTGAAGGTGCCGATCGAGCGCTTTACGCTTGTCGGGGCCACCACGCGTGCGGGGCTGCTCACCTCGCCGCTGCGCGCGCGCTTCGGCATCGTCCACCGCCTCGACTTCTACGCCGAGCGCGACATCGAGGAGATCGTCCGCCGGTCGGCGAGGATTCTCGAGGTCGAGCTGGTGGGCGATGCGGCGCTCGAGATCGCGCGCCGCGCGCGAGGGACGCCGCGCATCGCGAACCGGCTCCTGCGCCGCGTGCGCGATTACGCGGAAGTGCGCGCCGACGGACGCATCACGGTGGAGGTGGCGCACGGGGCGATGGCGCTGCTCGAGGTTGACGAGCACGGCTTCGACGAGGTGGACCGCCGCCTCATGCGGACCATCATCGACAAGTTCGGCGGGGGCCCGGTGGGGTTGTCGAACCTGGCGACGGCCACGAGCGAAGAGGCCGACGCGATCGAGGACATCTACGAACCGTTCTTGATCCAGATCGGATTTCTCGAGCGCACGCCCCGGGGCCGCGTCGCCACGGCGCGCGCGTACGAATTCTTCGGGCGGACGATGCCCGGAAGGGGATTGTTTTGACCGAGACGAGCAGGGCGACCGAACTGCGGGCCCACCTGGCGGGGAAGGCCACCATCCGCCGCGCCGAGATCAGGAGCCTGGCCACCTACGTGCCGCCGCGCCTCCTGACGAACGCCGATCTCGAGAAGATGGTCGAGACGACCGACGAGTGGATCCTGCAACGCACCGGCATCCGGGAGCGCCACATCGTCGATCCGGGCGTCGCCACGTCGGACCTGGCGAAGGAGGCCTCGCTGGCGGCGATCTCGCGTGCGGGGCTCACGCCCGCCGACATCGACCTGATCGTCGTGGGGACGGTCACGCCCGACATGATGTTCCCGAGCACGGCCTGCCTCGTCCAGCACAAGATCGGCGCCACGCACGCGTGGGGATTCGACGTGAGCGCCGCGTGCTCGGCATTCAACTACGCGCTCACCGTCGGCGGCCAGATGGTGGCGGCCGGGGCGGCGACCAACGTGCTGGTGATCGGCGCCGACGTCATGTCGAGCATCATCGACTACACCGATCGCGCCACGTGCATCCTCTTCGGCGACGGCGCCGGGGCTGTCGTCCTGAGCGCCTCCGCGGACGGACAGGCCGGCATCATCGACTTCGAACACGAGGTGGACGGCAGCGGCGGCGCCTCGCTGTGCATGCCGGCCGGGGGCAGCCGGCAGCCGGCCTCCGCCGAGACGGTGGCGCAGGGGCTCCACTTCGTCAAGCAGGACGGGCAGGCGGTCTTCAAGTTCGCCGTTCGCCGCACGGCGGAGCTCTGCGAGCGCCTGCTCGCGCGCAACGGGCTGACCGCCGCCGACCTGGACCTGTTCGTGTCGCACCAGGCGAATCGCCGCATCATCCAGTCGGTAGCCGACAAGATCGGCGTGGACGACAGCAAGGTGATCATCAACATCGATCGCTTCGGCAACACGACGGCCGCCACCATTCCCCTGGCCCTGAACGACGCCGTCGAGGACGGCCGCCTCAAGAAGGGCGGGCTCGTGCTGCTCGCCTCCGTCGGCGCGGGCTTCACCGTCGGCGCGGTGCTCGTGCGCTGGGCCTACTAGCGAAGCTCCGCCCAAACCGCCGTCGAAGCCCCTACTCCCCCTCCTGTCGACGCCGATTCTCGGCGCCGATACTGTCATTTGTCGTCATCCCGTCTGACAAAGTCAGGCTCGTCACCACCCGCACAGTGTCCGATAACAGGACTGCCTGCAGGGGGCCCAGGGCGGACGACGTAAGGTAAGCGTCTCATAAACAATAGTTTACAGCCATCATATCGGCTCCAGGCGAGTCTGTGCAACGTGTGTCTTTTCGGGACTATTCTTATTAAGTCACGCATTTGCAAATACTTAGCGTCATCGAACGGGGAGGGTTCTTCTGCTTATGTCTCAAGATGGACCATCGAGTCATGTCGCTGGCACGCCGCTCCTGAGGTCTCAACTGTCGTATAAGGACATCCAGATTCACGACTTAGCGTGCTCTCGCACGAAGGAGGCGCCATTGGCCACACGATTGCTCAGCAGGGACGCGGGGGAACCGACCGTCGTCGGGCTCACCCTGGACAGGACTGTGAAGACCGTGACGACGCGACCGACCGGGACGGCCGACGACTGGAGTCAGGCGCTCCCGGTGCTGAAAGGACAGCTCGTGACGCTCAGGGAAGTCGAAGCCGCCGACGCACGGTCGCTGCTCTCGATGCTGGGCACCGAGGAGGTGTCGCGCTTCATTTCGCCGCCTCCCGCGACGGTGGACGGGTTCGAGCGTTTCATCGCGTGGGCCCAGCGCGAGCGCCTCAAGGGCGCGCATGCGTGTTTCGCGGTCGTGCCCATCGGCATGACGACGGCGGTGGGGTTGTTTCAGGTAAGGCAGACAGAGCCAGGCTTCGTTAGTGCGGAGTGGGGCTTCGCGATTGGCTCGGGCTTCTGGGGAACGGGCATCTTCATCGATGCCGGGAGGATGGTCGTGGACTTCGCGATCGACACGATCGGCGTGCACCGGCTCGAAGCCAGGGCCGCCGTGGCCAACGGCCGGGGCAACGGCGCGCTTCGCAAGCTCGGCGCCGTGCAGGAGGGAATCCTGCGGCGGTCATTCATGCGCAACGGACAGCATCTCGACCAGGTGCTCTGGTCGATTCTCCACGATGAGTGGCGGGAAACGCGCGCTGTCTGGGGTCCGCAGGTTCACTAGGCCGCCGGGCCTCTTCACACGGTAGGTGGAAATACATATGTCGTTGCCAATCTCACTTCGGAGTCGAGTCGCGGCGCTGGTCGTGATGGCCGGGCTGGTGCTGCCGGCGTCCGACGCGTTCGCGCAGCCACCCAAGCTGGACGAAGCGGTGGCCACGGCCGTCGAGGCCGGGCACGCCGTTCGCGCCATCGTCCGCTTCACCGACGGCAGCTCGCGGCTGCGCGGACGGAACAAGGTGCTCGCCCGCGGCGGTGGCGTCCGACGGGCGCTGAACGAGATCGAGAGCCTCAACGTCCTGGTCGACCCGTCCACGGTCGCCGAGCTTCAGGCCGACCCGGGCGTCGTCCGCATCTCGATCGACGCCGAGGTGCGCGCGGCCACCACGCAGTCTCCCGGCGCCACAGTGGCCGCGGCCGCCCGCGCGTTGGCGCCCGGTCAGGCAAGGAAGCTGGCGAGGGCGTGGGCCGCGAGCCCGGCCGTTGCCGTGATCGACTCAGGCGTGCAGCCGCACATGGACCTCCCCGCCAGCCGGATTCGCGCGTTCGTGGACTTCGTCAACGGACGCACGACGCCGTATGACGACTTCGGCCACGGCACGCATGTGGCGGGCATCGTGGCAGGCAGCGGCGCCGCGTCCGCCTCCGCGACCCCCTCCTACGCCGGGGCCGCCCCCGAGATCGACATCGTCGCGCTGAAGGTGCTCGATGGTGACGGCAGCGGCAAGACAAGCGACGTGATCGCCGCGCTGGAGTGGGTGGGCGCGAATCACAAGACCTACAACATCCGGGTCGTCAACCTCTCGCTCGGCCACCCGGTCTTCGAACCGGCCGGATCCGATCCGCTCGTGCTCGCCGCGGAGCGCCTCGTACGCAAGGGCATCGTCGTCGTGGCCGCGGCTGGCAACCTCGGGATCGACCCACGCACGGGGCGCCCCGGCTACGGCGGCATCACGTCTCCCGCCAATGGACCCTCGGTGATCGCCGTCGGGGCCGTGGATACCCAGGGAACGTCGTCCCGGTTCGACGATGTGGTCGCGAGCTACAGCTCGCGTGGCCCGACGCGGTTCGACCTGCAGGCCAAGCCGGACCTGGTCGCGCCCGGACACCGCATGGTGTCGCTGTCGGCGCCGGGCAGCCACCTGTTCGACACTTACCCCGGACTCCATGTCTACGGCGGCGCCGAAACGGTGCCGGCGTACCTTCGCCTGAGCGGCACCAGCATGGCCGCGCCGATGGTGGCCGGAACGGCCGCGCTCATGATCGACGCGAACCCGAAGCTCACGGCCAACACCGTCAAGGGTGTCCTGCAGTTCACTTCCCAGCGACTGCATGAGACCGACCTGCTCACCCAGGGCGCCGGCTACCTCAACCCGGTAGGTTCGGTGCGCCTCGCCAGCGGCATCAACCCCAACATGCCGGTCGGCACCCAGTGGCTTCGCCGGAACATCGTCGCCAACGGCCGGCTGCCCGTGCCCTCCGACCTCGTCAAGGGGGAGCGCATCGACTGGAGCCAGAACATCGTCTGGGGCAACAAGAGCCTGCAGGGCCCCGCGCCGTATGTCCGGCTCGCCTTCTGGGACGACAACATCGTCTGGGGCTTCTGGCACGACAACATCGTGTGGGGGCTCATGGACGACAACATCGTCTGGGCCAACAACATCGTGTGGGGCCACAACATCGTCTGGGGCCACAACATCGTGTGGGGTCACAACATCGTGTGGGGTCACAACATCGTCTGGGGCTTCAGCGACAACATCGTCTGGGGTCACAACATCGTCTGGGGCTTCAATGACAACATCGTGTGGGGCCACAACATCGTCTGGGGTCACAACATCGTGTGGGGCTTCTGGGCCGAGAACATCGTCTGGGGCTTCTGGAGCGACAACATCGTGTGGGGGCATGTGACCCGGACCAACGTTCAGAACATCGTCTGGGGTCACGACTGGTTCGACAACATCGTGTGGGGGCACGGCGACGGCGTCGCCTGGGGCCAGTTGTCCACGTTGACGCAGGGGAGCCACTAGTCATGGAAAAGATGCCGTACCAGCCCGAGATGGAGCTGACTACGACGGCAGTCGCCACTGCCGTCACCGGAACCACCGACGTCGCGACGTCCGATTGGCGTTCCGGTCTGCCAATGCTGGCGACGGGCCGCATCATGCTCCGGGAGCTGCGCCTGTCCGACGCCCCTTCGCTGCTGGCGCTCCTCACCACCGACGAGGTGTCGCGCTTCATCTCGCCCCCGCCGAGCTCGGTGGAGGGCTTCGAACGCTTCATCGTCTGGACGCACCGCGAGCGCCAGGCGGGCAACTACGCCTGCTTCGCGGTCGTGCCGCACGGCATGACCTCGGCGGTGGGGATCTTCCAGATCCGCACGCTCGAGCGCGGATTCCGCACCGCGGAGTGGGGCTTTGCGATGGCCTCCGGGTTCTGGGGCACCGGCGTGTTTCTCGAAGGCGCGCGGATGGTCCTCGACTTCGTGTTCGACACCATCGGCGTCCACCGCCTCGAGGCACGCGCCTCGGTGTCGAACGGACGTGGCAACGGCGCGCTCAGAAAGGTGGGAGCGGCACAGGAAGGCTTGCTGCGCCGCTCCTTCGAGCGGCATGGCCAGCACTACGATCAGGTGCTCTGGTCGATTCTGGCCGAGGACTGGCGCCTGCAGCGCCTCGACCAGCGCCCCAGGGTGCACTAGGAAGGCTCGCGGCTCACGGCTCTCGGCTTTCGGCTATCGGCTATTGGCCCGGGCATTCTTCCAGGGGTGCCCGGGCCTCTTTTTTCGCGCATGCACGTACGAAAAGTTGTATTCGTGCGTCTTCGTGACCTTCGTGTTTGTACGTGATCTACACTCCCGGTCGGATGCACGTTTCCGACTTCGACTTCGATCTACCTGGGGACCTCGTCGCGCAGACCCCTCCGGCCGAACGTGGCCGCTCGCGCCTCCTGGCGATGGACCGCGAGACCGGAGCGCTGTCTCACCGGCAATTCTCGGATCTTCCAGAGCTGCTGCGGCCCGGTGACGTGCTCGTGGTCAACGACACGCAGGTGTTTCCAGCGCGGCTTCTGGGCCGGCGGCTCCCGGGCGGCGGTGCGGTCGAGTGCCTCCTCGTGCAGCCACTGGCGTCCGCGTCGCCGTCCGACACCACCTGGCTGAGCCTCGTGTCGCCGGGCGCCCGGTTGCGTGAGGGCACGCGTCTTCAGTTCGAAGGACCAGCCGGGACGGCGGTGCTGCACGGCGAAGTGCTCACGAGGCACGAGCACGGCCGGCGTGCCGTCCGGCTGTGGACCGCCGACGCCACGCCGGTGGATGCCGCCATCGACCGGCTGGGCCACGTGCCGTTGCCGCCCTACATCAGGCGTGCGGACGCCCCTGAGGATCGCGCGCGCTACCAGACTGTCTACGCTGCGACGCGGGGCTCGATCGCCGCCCCCACGGCGGGGCTGCACTTCACGTCGTCGCTCCTCGAGGCCCTCGATCGCCGCGGCGTGCTCCGCGTGGCGGTGACGCTCCATGTCGGCTACGGCACCTTCCAGCCCGTGCGGGTGGACGAGGTGGAGGCCCATCAGATGGAGGCGGAGCGATACGAGGTGAGCGACGCAACCGCACAGGCCATCTCGGCCGCGAAGGGTGAGGGCCGCCGGGTGATCGCCGTGGGCACGACGACCACGCGCGTGCTGGAATCGCTCGAGGTCGGGGCGGATGGGTCGGTGGCCGCGTCCCGTGGCGAGACGTCGAAGTTCATCTACCCGGGCCACCGGTTCCAGCTCGTGGACGGACTCGTCACGAACTTCCACCTGCCGCGGAGTTCGCTGCTCATGCTGGTTTCCGCCTTCGCCAGCCGCGCCCACGTCCTGAAGGCGTACCGGGAGGCAATAGAGCACCGCTACCGGTTCTATAGTTATGGGGACGCGATGGCGGTGATCGGTGATCGGTGATCGGCGACCGGTGATCGGTGGCTGGTGGCTGGTGGCTGGTCTAATCGGCCGTCCACCGTCCACCGTTCACCGTCCACCGTCCACCGAGAAGCCCACCATGCCCTTCCCCTACGAAGACTTCGACCTCACCGGTGTGCGGACCTACCCACTTGCCACCCGCCGCAGCAAGGCGCGCGCCGAGGACTTCGCGCGGCCTCATGTCGCCGGCAGCGGGATTCGTGGCTGGATGGACAGCCTGCCGTCGATGCTCGCCGCTGGCGACTTCAGGGCGGTCATCGAAGCGATCACCCGCGCCAGGGAAGGCGGCGGCATTCTCTGGGGACTGGGCGCCCATGTGATCAAGACGGGCCTGTCGCCCGTGCTGATCGACCTCATGGAGCGCGGCTTCGTGTCGGCCATCGCGACAAACGGCGCCGGGATCATCCACGACTTCGAGGTCGCGATCGGCGGAGCAACCTCTGAGGACGTGGACGAAGCGCTTGGCCCCGGCCGGTTTGGCATGGCGGAGGAAACCGGCACGTGGCTGAACCGCGCGATCCGGGACGGCGTCGCCGACGGGCTGGGGCTGGGCCAGGCGGTGGGCCGGTACCTCGCCTCCACCCGCCCCCCGCACGCGCACCTCAGCATCGTTGCTGCCGCCGAGCGCCTCCGGGTGCCGGTGACCGTCCACGTCGCGATCGGCACCGATATCATCCACATGCACCCCGAGGCCTCGGGTGCGGCGATCGGTGAGGGCAGCCTGCGCGACTTCCGATACTTCGCCTCGTCGGTCGCGCGTCTCGACCACGGCGTCTACCTCAATTGCGGATCGGCCGTGATCCTGCCGGAGGTCTTTCTCAAGGCCGTCGCGCTCGCGCGCAACCAGGGGCACACGCTCGAGGGGCTGACGACGGTGAACCTCGACTTCGTGCGCCTCTACCGGCCGCAGACAAACGTGGTCACGCGGCCAACCGCCGGCGTCGGCCGCGGCTACACCCTCGTCGGCCACCACGAACTGATGATCCCCCTGCTGGCCGCCGCCCTCGTGGAGGGGGAACA
>CAZNOC010000138.1:0-10914 GCA_964574545.1 uncultured Bifidobacteriaceae bacterium
TGGTCGTGTGTCGCCCGCCCGCTTATCCGTCCAGCAGCTCGTGCAGACGGGCGACGAACGTCGCCACCGGCAGGATGTCGATGCCATCAGCGGTGCGACGGTGCCTCGGCTCCAGACACACGATGGCGAGTGTGACGTGCGGGTGATCCTGCCGAAGGTGCCGCAGGCCCCGCAGATGGTCATCAGTGACCTTCCGTGTGGCCTTGGCCTCCAGCCCCACCCGCAGGTCGCCAATGATGAAATCGACTTCGATCCCACTCGCGAGGCGCCAATACGACAATTCAACCGGGCGCTCGCGGTAGGCGTTGGCGGCGGTGAGTTCGTGAAACACCCAGTTCTCGAACGCCTTGCCAAACAGTTCGCCACCAGCCACCAACCGGCCTCGCTTGGCGAGGTGATTCACCACCCCCACATCTGAGAAGTAGAACTTCGGTGCCCCGACGACGCGGCGTTTCGGTCGCCTCGTAAAGGCCGGCAGCCATCGTCCCAGCAGCGTGTCTTCGAGGATGCCGAAATGCCCCTTCACTGTGGGTCCCGAGACCCCGCAGTCGCGCGCGATGTTCGCGAAGTTCACGAGGTCGCCGTCTGACAGTGCGGCGGCACTCAGGAACGCCGAGAACACCGGCAGATTGCGGACAAGCCCCTCGGCCGCGACCTCCTCCTTCAAGTAGTCGCCGACGTAGGACGCGAGGCGACGTTCGGGCCTGTCCGCGCCGAAGAGCGCCGGCAGGTACCCGTGATTGAGGAGCCGCTCCAGATCGAACGCGTTGCCAAGTTCGGCGGCGGTCACGCCGTGAAGTTCATACCTGAGTGCCCGGCCGCCGAGCAGATTCGCTGCGCCCCGCCGGACCTTCCGCGCGCTGGAGCCGCAGAGCGCGAAGCGCACCTTGCGATGTTCATGCAGCCAGTGCACCTCGTCGAGCAGGGCCGGCACCTTCTGAATCTCGTCAATGACGACCTGCCCGACTGCGGGCTGCACCGCGAGTTCTTCCCGCAGCACCTCCGGTCGTTCCAGATACCGTCGGTATTCATCAGCCTTGAGCAGGTCCACCCAGACTGCGGTGGGGTAGACCTCCCGCAGGAGGGTTGTCTTCCCCGTCTGGCGAGGCCCCCACAGGAAGAACGTCTCCTGGCCGACCCTCGGGAGCCGAAGTCCACGGATAAACATATGATTCATTTTATCATGTTAAAAGAATGTCACATATTACACTCAGCGGCGCCGGGTTCACCCACGTTACCGCAACAGCTCCGCGATGACCCGGGCTCGAATAGTCGAAGATCTCCTCGACCTGGACCTCGGGATGCTTCGCCGTGATGCTGTTCGCGATGGTCTGAAGCGGCATCGTCTTGCCGGTGCGCGGCGGCCTGTATCTCGACGAGATGGGTCGGGTGTCGGCGTGAATCTGGCGCCGCCGCGCCCGGGCCTTCGCCGGGTCGATGGCCACCAAATACCACTCATGGCCCGATTCCGCCCGTTCATTGACTCCTGGTTCCACTCCGCACCGCGAACGCCGACCATGACGACCGGAACAGAACATGCTTGAAGCCACGAACCTCACAAAACGCTATAACGGTGTGGTCGCTCTCGACTCCCTGACCCTGAAGGTCGAGCCCGGCGAAGTCTTCTGCCTGCTCGGCGCCAACGGCGCCGGCAAGACGACCACCATCAACCTGTTCCTGAACTTCGTCGAACCGACCAGTGGCACGGCGACGATCAACGGGCTGGACGTCGTTCAGCAGCCGCTCGAGACGAAGAAGCACGTGGCCTACATCCCCGAGACGGTGATGCTCTACCGCAACCTCACCGGACTCGAGAACCTCGAGTACTTCGCCGCGCTCGCCGGACGCCCCGACTACACGCGGGATCAGCTGCTCGGCTTCTTCCAGGAGGTCGGGCTGGCCGGCGACGCCGCCGACCGGCGGGTCGGCACCTACTCGAAGGGCATGCGGCAGAAGGTGGGCATCGCGATCGCGATCGCGAAGGGCGCGCGTTCGCTGCTCCTCGATGAGCCCACGTCCGGGCTCGATCCGAAAGCGTCGAACGAGTTCTCGGACCTGCTGAAGCGCATGAGCGATTCTGGTGTCGCGGTCCTGATGGCCACCCACGACCTGTTCCGCGCCAAGGAATCCGGGACGCGGGTCGGCATCATGAAGCACGGCACGCTCGTCGCGGTGCACGGTACGGACGAGTTCGGACACGCCGACCTCGAGAAGCTGTACCTCCAGTACATGCACGACTGACCGTCGGACGCCGCGGGCGGGCGCGGCGCCGCGGGCTCATTTCGGGGGATCACGATGGTCTGGCGTATTGCGCGTAAGGAACTCGTCGAGATGATGCGGGACGGGCGCTTTCGCGTCCTGTCGGGCATCGTGCTCGCCGTCTCGCTGGTCGCGCTGCTGGCGGGCTGGAAGCACTACAGCGAGCTCAGCCAGCAGCATGAAACGGCGTCGGCCTCGACGCGCGAGCAGTGGCTGAACCAGCCGGAGAAGAACCCCCACTCCGCGGCGCACTACGGGGTCTATGCCTTCAAGCCGAAGAGCCAGCTCGCGATCGTCGATACGGGCATCGACCCCTACATGGGCGTCGCCGTGTGGCTCGAAGCGCACCGGCAGAACGAGTTCAAGTACCGGCCGGCGCAGGATCGCACGGCGGTCCAGCGCTTCGGCGAGATGACGGCGGGTGAAGTGCTGCAGGTGCTGCTGCCGCTCTTCGTCGTGCTGATGACCTTCTCGGCCTTCTCGGGCGAACGCGAGCAGGGCACGCTGCGGCAACTGCTCAGCCTCGGCGTGCGGCGCCGCGATCTGGTCGTCGGCAAGGCCCTCGGCATCGGCGCGGCGCTCGGGCTCGTGCTCGTGCCCTCGGTCGTGATGGGGGTCGTTGCGATGGCGCTGTCGCTCGAAGGCGGCCTCCTGGCCGGCGATCCGGCGCGCGCGGTGCTTCTCGTCGGCGTCTATGCGGCGTATTTCGCGGTGATGATCGCGCTCTCGCTCGGCGTGTCGGCGTGGGCGCGCTCCTCGCGGCTGGCGCTCGTGATCCTCCTCAGTTTCTGGTTCGCCAACAGCCTCATCGCCTCGCGCGCGGTGGCCGATCTGGCGTCGGCCCTGCACCCCACACCGTCCGCCATCGAGTTCCAGCGGGCGATGCAGGCGGACCTTGACGACCGCGCGCCCGTCCAGCAGCGGCTGGACGAGCGGCGGGCGGAGCTCTTCCGCGAGTACAACGTGGACTCCGTGGATGCGCTGCCGATCGCGTTCTCCGGCATTTCACTGCAGGAAGGCGAGGAGCATGCCAACATCGTCTTCGACCGGCACTACGGCCGGCTGTTCGATCTCTACGAGCGGCAGAACCGCGTGCACCAGATCGCCGGGGTCGTGGCGCCCATGCTCGCGGTGCGGTCGCTCTCCATGGGCCTGGCCGGCACGGACTTCCTCCAGCACCGCGACTTCATCCGCGCGGCCGAAGACTACCGTCGCGACATTCAGCGCATCCTGAACGGCGACATCGTCCGCAACCAGAAGCCGGGCCAGGTGTACCTCGCCGGCCGCGCGCTCTGGGAGGAGGTGCCGCCCTTCGAGTACGACGCCCCGTCCACGGGTTGGGTGCTCGGCGCGTACACCACGAGCCTGCTGGTGCTGGCGTTCTGGATGGTGGCCGGCATCGCATGGATGCTCCGCGCCGGCGCCACGGCCCGCGTGGACTGAGCGCCGAGAGCCGATAGCCGAAAGCTGATAGCTTCCATGTTCTTCCGCATCCTCCGTCACGAGTGGTTGACCCTCCGCGCCGACGCGACCATCTGGGTCGTGGCGGGCGTCTTCGCTGTGGCCATCGGTTACGGGGTGTGGAACGGCGTGCGCTGGGTCGAGTTCCAGACCAGAGCGCTGGCCGGCGCCGCTGCCGAGGAGCAGGAGCGCTACGACGGCTTGCGGACGCGCGTCGACGAGATCGTCAAGACGGGCGGCCAGGTGTCACCGTTTGCCGACCCACGCTCCCCGTCGAACGTCGGCGGCCGTCTCGGGCCCCGCTACGCGATGCTGCCACCGGCGCCGCTCGCGCCACTGGCCATCGGGCAGAGCGACCTGCTCCCGTACTACTTCCGGATCTCGACCGATTCACGCGAGAACATCCTTGCCGCGACCGAGGTCGAGAATCCTCAGCGCCTCCTCGTGGGACGATTCGATCTCGCGTTCGTGCTGATCTTCCTCTATCCGCTGCTGATCCTCGCGGTCACCTACAACATGCTGTCCGGCGAGAAAGAGCAGGGCACGCTCTCCCTGGTGCTGTCCCAGCCCGTCTCGCTCAGGACGCTCGTGACCGGCAAGGTGACGCTGCGCGCGCTACTCCTGGTCGGAACAGTCGTGGCGTTCTCCGGTGTCGCACTGATCGCGGCTGGTGTGGATTTGGCGTCGCCCGGCGTCGTGCCGCGCCTGCTGCTCTGGGCCGTGGTCGTCACCGCCTACGGCGCCTTCTGGTTCTCCCTGGCGGCGCTGGTTGCCTCGATCGGGCGCGGCTCCGCGACGAGCGCCACCGTCCTGGCGTCGGCGTGGCTCGTGCTGGTCGTGATGCTGCCCTCGCTCTTCAACCTGGCGGTGACGACGATCTACCCCGTCCCCTCGCGCGTCGAGATGGTCCAGGCGATGCGCGAAGCGTCGGATGACGCCAGTGCCGAAGGCAGCAAGCTGCTCGCGTCCTACTACGAAGATCATCCGGAGCTGGCCACCGGTGACGCCGAGCAGGCGATGACCGACTTCAACATGATCCGCGTCGCGGTGAACGACGATGTCGAGCGCCGCGTGCGCCCCGTCGTCGAGCGGTACGAGCGGCAGATTGCTGCGCAGCAGTCGGCGATCGACCGGCTGCGCTTCCTCTCGCCGGCCATCCTGATGCAGGAGGCGCTCAACGACCTGTCGGGCACCGGCACCGCGCGCCACCGCCACTTCGTGAACCAGGTGGACCGCTTTCACGCGGAGTGGCGCGGCTACTTCACGCCGCTCATCTTCCAGCGCGCGCAGGTGGCGTCGTTCGACGAGGTGCCGCGGTTCGCGTTCGTCGAGGAGTCCACGGGCGATGTCGCGCGACGTGCGGGCGTGGGCCTGGCGGGACTGATGCTGCCGGCCGCGCTCATCGGCTGGATCGGTCTCGCGCGGCTGCGCCGCTACCCGGTTGTCGGCTAGGGCGACGTGACAACCCGAACCGTTGACCAAGGGAGTCACGTTTCGATCAGGCGCGAGAACACCGGCCACCGTTCACGTCCAGATCGCGTCATCGTCTGGCGTGCTCATGTGGTTGGCGATCGCTGTTGTGTCAGCAAGCTCTTACGCCTGGTCTCCCACCCGAAACAGGAGCCACCCGATGCCCGCGACCACCAGCAACGCTGTTGCCTGATCCACCGATGGCCACCGGACAATCCGGCCGCTGAACAGCGCCACCCCGAGGAGCGTGACCGCGAACGAGAACAGGGTCTGCAGCTCCGGTGAGACGACCCCCGCCCGATGCAGATGCCGAAGGCCCGCCCAGTACAGCGAGATCCCAACCCCGAAGCCCAGCGCCGACTTGGCCAGCTCTGCCCACACGAGATGGTCCTGCTGCCACACCCGCGCCGCGTGGATGAACCCCCGGGCGTCGGCCAGCCCTGACAGGACGGTCAGAACGAGGACGAGGAGACCCACCTTGACCGGCTCCATCGCCCTACGCCCGCTCGCACTTGTCTGCGAGCGCCAGCAGGAGGCCCTGGTACTTGCGGCAAGGGCGGTCGGTTGGGACGCTCGTGATCGACACGCTTGCGGGCGCGAAGCCGGTAGCGATGAGTGCCTCCCGCAGGTCCTCCTCGGTGATGCTGACCGCCGGGAACGGCTTCGTACCCACCGTGTACGAGGTCGCCCCTTTGAGCGCAGTCATGACCAGCCGGCCACCCGGCCGCACGAGCGATGCGATGTTGCAGACGAACGCGCGCCACTGCCTCGCGTCGTCGGTCGCGCACTCGGCGCAGAAGTTGGTGGACACGACGTCGTATGCCGGGACTGGCTCGTTGAGCGGCATGGCTCGGCTGATATCGCACCGAATGACTCTCGTGACCCGCTGGCGGATTGTGCGCTCTCGCACACCGATCCGGTGGCTGAGATTGCCGGCCACGCCCTCAGCCCGCAGAGCGGCCCTCACGAAATCTGTCCAGTCCCAAGCCGCGGCGTCCCCTCGGAACCAGGCGCCCACCTCCTCCAGATTGGCGTCGAGGTAGTCGCACAAGTGGATCTCGCGAACGGCGACGGAGGCCGAAATCAGCGAGTAGATCGTCGGGCCGCTGCCCAAGTCCAACAAGACGCCGTCAGCGGGCACGCCATGGAAGGCTCGACTGAAGAACGTCAGGAGAGCGAGGTTCTCGGGTCCGACATCGGCGTAATACTCTGCGAGATACGCCCGCGGTTCGAAGTTTGCCCAGTCGGTTGAGCGTTGGGTTACGACGTGCATCATTGAGCCCTCACGACTGTGTCTCTTCTCCCGATGGCTTTCGGCCGGGGGCAGGCCGGGGGCAGGCCGTGCCCCGACGCGTAAACAAGGTCCGCTGCGCTACCTGGCGATGCACAGATCGTCGAGCCGCCAGGTATGGCCGCCGAGGCTGAAGCTCTTGATCTCACCGCCCGGTTCGGCCCGCAGCTCGAGCGTGCCGACATGCCAGTTGCCCGAGGTGTTGGCGAAGCTCGCGCTGAACTGCGCGCCGCCGAGGCGCCTGCCGTCGGCCGAGGCAAAGGAAGGCCCTTCGTGCCCCTGGCCGTTCACCTCGAAGTTGCTGGCCCCGAAACCGCCGGTCGGTGTGATCTGCTGGGCCAGCTTCACCCGCATCCGCGTGATGGGCTGCTGCGGAACGATTTGCACGGTGAGGGTTTTCAGCACCATTTCCGGCGGCGTGCCGCCGGCAATCTGCGCCTGCATCGCCTCGGCGCGGTTGGCCGCGCCACCGACCTGATCGCCGTCGATCCGGTACGGACGGAACGTGATCGTCGCGTGGTTGGCGTCTACCGCCTGGCCGATGGTGTACGTGGTCCCGACGTCCAGTCCGCTGAAGTCGTAGCACCGGTACTGGGCCGCGGCCGACGCCGGGGCAACGATCGTCGCGCTGAGAACGGCAAGGAGCAGGTGGCTAGGTGTCATCGTCAGTACTCCAATGAACGGGGTTGATGTCGACCGCCCGACGGCGGTGGTCTGTCTCACTTACGCCTCGAGGGAGGATCCCGGGCCACGCCACAGGCGCGGCCCGGCAGCAGGAGGGTCCGTCCGCCCGCCGCTCAGCGGGGGGCCGTGGACGCACGGACGCCGGTGCGGATCGCGAAGGTGTAGAACGTGACCGGCACGCGGGCATTGTCGCGGCTGCCCGCCGCCTGGTTGTACTGCGTCGCGGGCTCCCCCGCGACGGTCTCGACCTCGGTGTTCGCATCGAGTCCAAGCGCCTTCGCCTCTTCGGCGTGCAGCGTCGCGACACGGCTGGCCACCCTGGCCGGGTCCACGGCGGCGTTCACGAAATCCTCTCCCTGAATGAGGTTGCCGATGGGGTCGGTGCTGCCCAGGTTGACGGCGTTGCGGGTGCAGAGATCCTGCCCCACCGTCGTGCCCGGTGCGCCCTGCGGCCGGATGACGTACCGCGGGAATCTGGAATCGATGCACTCCAGTTGAACCGTGATGCTCCGCGCGTTCGTGCACTTGAACGCGCCGTTGGTGAGGCTGCCCGTGTACCCACTCCGGCAGATCACGCCATCGTCCGGCGTGCCCAGTTGGTTGGGTGTGAGCTGGCCGAGCGCTGGGGCGGCCAGCACGAGGCACGTGGCGGCGGAGGCGAGCACGTTCGAGACCGTCAGCGGATGTCGTGAGGCGTTCATGATGGGACTCCTTGTGTATCGTGATTGAGGTACCGTGGTGATGTCGTCCGGCGCAGCGGCCGCCATGGGTTCGTGGTGCCCGGCAGGTCAGGGGCACCGGCGACGCGCCGCGGCGGCGGAACGGTCGCGTGCGCGAGCCAGCGCGAGCGATCGAGGACGATCCCGTTCCTCCCGGCGCCGACAGGGTGGTACTCCCCGGTCTCCCGATCGACGGCGTAGCGACCGGCGTAGTCACCACGTGCGACGCGATCGATCGTTTCGATCAGCAGGTCGATTTCCTCGATCGTGTTGTAGGCGCCGAGGCTCACACGCACCATGCCGGGCCGGTCGCTGCGATCGCCGGCGCGCAGGCGTTGATGCTGCAGCGCAAGGTCGGCGGAGGACAGTCCGAGGAGCCGGGCGACGTAGATCTGCGCACAGAAGCACCCGCTGCGGACGCCGATGCCCCCTTCGTATCCGAGCACGGCCGCCGCGAGTGCGTGGGGCGCCGTGGCGACATTGAACGGGATCACACCAAGTCGATCGGCGATAGCCGCCGGATCGGAGTCGCCGTAGAGCGTGACGCCGCGGATCCGTCCGAGGCGCGCGAGGGCGTACGCCGTCAACTCGCTTTCATGACGGGCAATCTGCTGCAGCGACTCGCGCGTCAGTGCACGGGCCGCGGCCGCCATGGCGAACGCGCCCACCACGTTGGGACTGCCAGCCTCCTCGCGATCGGGCACGCCCGCCCATTCCACGTCCGACTCGGTGACCAGATCGACGGTGCCGCCGCCGCGGTACTCCGGTATCCCGCCCTCGAAGGTGTCGCGCCACCCGATCAGCGCCCCGGTGCCGAAGGGCGCGTACATCTTGTGGGCCGACAGCGCGACGTAGTCGAGGTGTTCGGGATCGTCGTCCGGCCCGACGTCGATGGGGCGGTGCGGGGCCAGTTGCGCTGCGTCAACCAGGATCCGAGCCCCGACCGCGTGCGCCTTTCGCGCGATTCGGTGAATCGGCTGCACGTACCCGGTGACGTTCGAGGCCCCGCTCACCGTCACCAGCGCCACGCGCCCCTGGCTGGCGCCCAGCACGCGATCCAGGTCCGCTTCGTCGAGGCGACCGTCGCGATCGACCTTGACACGGATGATGTCCGCTCGACCCCGCCACGGCAGGTCGTTCGAGTGGTGTTCCATCTCGGTGGACACGACGAGGCCACGTGGGGGCAGGGGATACCGGTGGGCCAGCTTATTGATCGCTTCGGTGGTGTTCTTCCCGAAGATGACGGTGTGGGTGCGGGTATCGGCGTTGACGAAGCGGGCGATCGTCTCGCGAGCGTCCTCGTAGGCCGCCGTGCTCAGGCGGGACTTGAACCCCGTGCCACGGTGCACGCTCGAGTAGTACGGCAGGAAGCGCTCCACCTCGTCCATCACCCCTCGCAACGGTGGCGTGCTCGCGGCGTTGTCCAGGTTGACGTAGGGAACGACGCGCCCGTCGAGGAGCGGCGTCGGATGGTCCAGCCCGACGATCCGCGACCGCCACTCGTTGACGCCGTGTTCGCGTGCTGATGACATCCGACAGCCTCCGGAACTCCCCACGTGGCGGGCCCGGTGCCGCGCCTCCTGTGTTCAATGACGCAATCGGCCGCCGGATCCGGACACGGGCGGGACGGGTTTGGTCGGGTTCGGTCAGGTTCGGTCAGGTTCGGTCAGGTTGGGTCAGGTTCGGTCAGGTTCGGTCAGGTTCGGTCAGGTTTGGACGGGTTTGGACGGGTTGGGTCAGGTTGGGTCGGGTTTGGGCAGGTTCGCGTGCGTCTGGCAGGAGGCGTGAAGCCGACGCGTAGGAGGGCGGTGGCCGGGCTACGGCCGACGGGTCAGGTGAGAAGCGCCCGCAACAGCAGCCGGGCCTTGTCCCAGTCCCGGCGTACCGTTCGGTCGGTGATGCCCAGCGCCTGGGCGGTTTCCAGTTCGGTCATGCCTCCGAAGTACCGGAGCTCCACGACCTGGACCAGACGTGGCTCTACCGAGGCGAGGCGCTCGAGACCCTCGTGTACGGCCAAGATCTCGGTTTCGGGCCTTATGGAGAGGCCCAGATCGGCGTCGGTGGAGAGGCGAACAGCGCCCCCGCCTCGTCGCGCCGCCAGCCGCCGCCGGGCGTGATCGACGATGACCGAACGCATCGCGCGGCTCGCCCAACGCATGAAATGGGTGCGGTCCTCGATTCGTAGCCGGCCGGCGGCGGCGAATCGCAGGTAGGACTCGTGAACGAGCGCGCCGGTATCGAGCAACGTGTTCCGGCCGCCTCCCCGCAACCGCGCCCGAGCGAGACGCCGGAGATCGGCGTAGGTCTCGGCAAACAACTCCTCGGCCGCGTCAGGGTCACCGTTGCGGGCGCGCTGAATCAGCGCGGTCAGATCGTCCCGATCGGACATGCCTCACCTCGGCGTCTGCGCTAGGACCGGTTGGCCGTGCACACATTCTCTCGTGGCATGCTCGCCGCGGCCGAACCTGAGGGTCGCGTGTCATATGATAGCGGGTGCCTTCCCGATCGGGGTCGCATGATGGATGCCGCTACGCTGGCGACGCTCAGCCGGCTCATCGATGAAGCGCTCGATCGATCTCCCGAGGACCGCCAGGCGTGGCTCGACGGTCTCGGACCCGAGTGCGCGCTGCTGAAGCCCTCTCTCGAACGCCTGCTGCGGGCGCACGCGTCGATCGACGCGACCGACTTCCTGCAGACACTGCCGAAGCTGACCGCACCCGATACCGCGGGCGCGAGCGGCCCTGTCGTCGCCGCTGCCGGCCCCGGCGAAACGTTCGGGCCGTATCGCCTGGTCCGGGATCTCGGCGACGGGGGCATGGGCTCGGTGTGGCTTGCCGAACGCACCGACGGGCTGCTGAAGCGGCCAGTGGCGCTCAAGCTGCCGCGCGGCGCTTGGCGACGGTCGGGCCTGGCGGAGTGGATGGCACGAGAGCGGGAGATCCTGGGGTCGCTCGATCACCCGAACATCGCACGCCTGTACGACGCGGGCGTCACGTCCGACGGCCAGCCGTTCCTCGTCCTCGAGTACGT
>CAZNOC010000139.1:0-10795 GCA_964574545.1 uncultured Bifidobacteriaceae bacterium
GACGAAGGGCGGCGGCAAGTGCCCGGAACCGCGCTTCGAGTGAATGTCGACCCTCCGCACACACGAACTCACCAAGTCCTACAGCGGCCGCACCGTCGTCCGAGGCGTCAGCCTCGAGGTCAACGCCGGTGAAGTCGTCGGGCTCCTCGGTCCGAATGGGGCCGGGAAGACCACGACCTTCTACATGACAGTGGGGCTCACCGCCCCCGATTCCGGACGCGTCACCCTCGACGGGATCGATGTCACCGACGACGCCATGTACGTCCGGGCGCGCAAAGGCCTTGGCTACCTGCCGCAGGAACCGTCGATCTTCCGCGGGCTGACGGTCGAACAGAACATCCTTGCCATCCTCGAAACGCTCGACCTCGATGCGGCCGCGCGCCGGGCGCGCCTGCGCGAGTTGCTGTCCGAGCTGGGGCTCTCGCACCTGGCGGCGTCCCCCGCCCATACGCTGTCGGGGGGCGAGCGGCGGCGGGCCGAGATCACGCGCGCCCTCGTGATGTCGCCCCGGTTCATGCTCCTTGATGAACCGTTCGCCGGGATCGACCCCATCGCCATCACCGAGATCCAGAAGATCATCTTCCACCTGAAGGAGCGGGGGATCGGGGTCTTGATCACCGACCACAACGTACGCGAGACGCTGCGCATCACCGATCGCGCATACATCGTGCACGATGGTACGATCCACCGCAGCGGTACGCCGGACCGCCTGGCCGCCGACGAGGACGTGCGGCGGATTTATCTCGGGGCAGACTTTCGTCTGGACTAAGATGAGGGTGCGGCTGGCATCCCCCCAACGGACTCCGGCACCGCGATTGACCGACTGATGGCGATCCACCAGAAGCTCCAGGCCAAACTCGCGCAGAAGCTCATTCTGACGCCGTCGTTGCAGCAGGCCATCAAGCTGCTGCCGATGTCGACGCTGGAACTGGCTGATCTGCTCACGCAGGAGGTGGTCGAGAACCCTCTCCTGGAAGAGGTGCCGACGGAGGATCTCCAGCCTGCCGAGCCCGACGCCGCCCCCGAGAAGACCGAGGCGGCCGCCGACGCGCAGGCGGAGAAATCGGACACCTGGGACGACGCCGACTACGAATACTTCTTCGGTGAGTACCTGGACGACGGGTACAGGGCCCGCGTGCCGACCGAAGTCAAGGAACTGCCGCCGATCGAGAATACGCTGACCACGAGCGGGTCGCTCACCGACCACCTCGAGTGGCAGCTCTCGCTCCAGACCAACGACGACGAAGCGCGCCGTGACATCGGGGAGGCCATCATCGGCAACCTCGACGACGACGGCTACCTCGTCGCCTCGGTGGACGAGATCGCCGCGATGGGCCCGTGGGAGATTGACGAGGTCGAGGCGACGCTGCGCGCGATCCAGGCATTCGATCCGGTCGGCGTGGCCGCCCGCGACCTTCAGGAGTGCCTCACCCTGCAGTTGCGCCACCTGGGCCTCGACGGCACCCCAGCCGACCAGATCGTGAGCGAGCACCTGCGCCTCCTGCAGAATCACCAGATCCCGGAGCTGGGCAAGAAGATGGGCATGCCCCTCGAAGAGTTGCGGGAGCATGTCGAGCTGATTCGCCACCTCGACCCGAAGCCCGGCAGCCGCTTCAACGCCAGCGCGCCCGAGTACGTCGTCCCCGACGTCTACATCGTCAAGGTGGACGAGCAGTACGTGGCCGTGCTCAACGAGGACGGCCTGCCGCAGCTGCGCATCAGTCCGTCGTACCGCCGGCTCCTCGACAAGGAGAACGCCGACACCGAGACGCGGGCATACGTGAAGGAGCGATTCAACGCCGCACGATGGCTGATCAAGTCGGTCGAGCAGCGGCAGAAGACCATCCACAAGGTGGCCACGAGCATCATCAACTTCCAGCGTGACTTCCTCGACCACGGCATCGAACATCTCAGGCCGCTCGTGTTGCGCGACGTGGCCAACGAGATCAGCATGCACGAGTCCACGGTGAGCCGCGTGGTCACGAACAAGTACATGCACACGCCCCAGGGCGTGTTCGAGATGAAGTACTTCTTCCACAGCGGCATCAGCAGTTCGTACGGCGAAGCGGTCTCGTCGGTGACGATCAAGCAGCGGATCCGCAAGATCATCGAAGCGGAAGATCAGCGGAAGCCGCTCTCGGATTCCAAGATCGTGAGCATTCTTCAGCGCGAGGGTCTGATGCTCGCGAGGCGCACCATCGCCAAGTACCGCGAAGAGTTGAAGATCCCGACGTCCAATCAGCGAAAGATGATGTTCTGAGGTGCGCGCCCCGCGCCATCTCTGTCATGCGGTGAGCCCTCATGCGTCTTGAATTGACCGGTCGAAAAGTCGTCATCTCGCCAGGCCTCCGTCGCCTGGTGGATCGGAAGCTGGCCAAGCTGCTGCGACAGCTGAACGACAGCGGCATCGCGGCCGCCGTCATCGTCTCCAAGCAGAAGTTCGAGTGTGTCGCCGAGCTGAACATGCACGTGCGAGGCGAGCGGTTCCTCCACGCCGTCGGACGCGGCGAGACCTGGGAGGTCGCGGTCGCCGAGGCGGTCGAGAAGGTCCTGCACCAGGCCCAGAAGGCAAAGGGCAAGTGGCAGGAGCGGAAGCGGCGGGGGGAGTCCGCGCGCTCGGCGCGGCGGCCGCGCCCGGCACGGCAGGTCGAGGAACGCCCGGTGGCGCTGCCGGCCAAGCAGAAGATCGTCCGCGCCGCGCGGTACGCCGTCAAGCCGATGACCGCAGATGAGGCCGCCATCGAAATGGAGGGCCGGGACGAGCAGTTCCTCGTGTTCCGCAATGCGAGATCCGAAGCCGTCAGCGTCCTTTACCGGCGCAGGGACGGGCATCTCGGCCTCATCGAACCGGACGCCTGACGTCTCGTGGCGACATGATGGGCACGGTTCCCATTGTTTCGGTCGGCATGCTCCTCGAGCTGCGGCTCGACACGATCGGCCTGCCGCTCGAGCTGCTGGCCGGCGGGGAAGGGCTCCATCGCACCATCACCAACCCCTACATCCAGAAGACCGGCCTGGCGCTCGCCGGATTCCACGAGTACCTGCAGCCAGGCCGGGTCCTGATTTACGGAGAGAGCGAGGTCCGGTATCTCGAATCCCTCCCTCCGGACGCGCGCTCGGACGCCCTCACGCGTTCGTTTGCGACGGGGGTGCCGTGCCTCCTCGTCACGGGCGGGCTGCCGATGCCGCCCGAGCTCGCGCTGGAAGCCAATCGCGCGAAGATCCCGCTGCTGTCATCACCCGTGACGACGGCGACCGCCATCGGCAAGCTGACCGCGGTGCTCGAGGACCGCCTGGCCGAGCGGGAGATCGTGCACGGGGTGCTGCTCGACATCCTCGGCCTCGGCGTCCTGATCGTCGGAGAGAGCGGCATCGGCAAGAGCGAGTGCGCCCTCGATCTCGTCGTGCGAGGCCATCGGCTCGTGGCAGATGACGCGGTCGAGGTGCGCCGACGCGCGCAGTCGGTCATCATCGGCACGTGCCCGGAGCTGACGCGGCATCACATCGAGGTGCGGGGCATCGGTCTCATCAACGTCCAGCATCTCTACGGCGTGGCGTCGACCCGGCACTCGAAGCGGGTCGAGCTGGTCGTGCAGCTCGAGCGATGGGACCCGCAGCACGAGTACGAGCGGCTTGGCCTGGACGAATCCCACCATTTGCTGCTCGGCGTCAAGGTGCCGCTCATTCGCACGCCCGTGGCCCCCGGCCGCAACCTGGCGATTCTCGTCGAGGTGGCGGCCCGGAACCAGCTGCTCAAGTCGAGGGGGATCCACGCCGCCCGCGCGCTCGCCGCCCGCCTCGACCACCAGCTCGCCGTCCGGCCGCCGGCGTCCGCCGCCGATCTCGGCGGCGAGGACGACGTCGAGGGGGGAGGGCTGCTGTGAGCGCGGCGAAAGCCAGGCGCCTGCGGTCCCGGGCGGCCCGCGCCAACTTCGTGGTGTTGACCGGGCAGTCCGGGGCGGGCAAGTCGCAGGCGATTCGCGCCCTGGAGGATCTCGGCTACTACTGCGTGGACAACCTGCCCGTGGCGTTGTTGCCGGTGCTTGCCAACCTCTCCCAGCGCGAGGACTCCGACAACCCGAAGGTCGCGGTCGTCGTGGACGTACGCGAGAAGCGGTTCCTCACCGAGTTCCCGCGCGTGTATCGCGCCCTCCGGAAGGTCCCCGGTCTCAGTCCGGCCCTCGTGTTCCTCGAAGCGAGTGACGCGGCGCTTCTTCGACGCTTCAGCGAGTCGCGGCGTCCGCACCCCTTCGCACCGGACCTGCCGGTCGCCGACGCGGTGCGAGACGAGCGCGCCAAGCTTGCACGGATACGCGCCCTTGCCGACGAGACGGTGGACACGTCGGACCTCACGGTCCACGAGCTGCGCCAGGTCTTTCAGGCGGTGTCGCGCGACCGGAGGACACGCGCCCGCCTCGTGCTGACGTTCGAGAGCTTCGGCTTCAAGCACGGACTCCCCCTCGACGCCGACCTCGTCTTCGACGCGCGCTTCCTGCCGAATCCTCACTTCGTGCCGGCACTCAGACCGAAGACGGGGCGGGACGCGCCGGTCAAGGCTTACATGCGACGCCAGGCCCCCACGCGCGCCTTCGCCAAACGCCTCACGGCGTTCCTCCGATTTCTGGTGCCGCAGTATGTCGGCGAAGGGAAGAGCTATCTCACGGTGGCGATTGGCTGCACCGGAGGCCGGCACCGCTCCGTCTACCTGGCCGAGCTCCTCAAGCGGGAATTCAGCGGCACTCCCGCCGTCACGACGCGCGTGAGGCACCGCGACATCGGCAAGGAGAGTGGGGCATGATTGGTGTGGTGGTCGTCACGCACGGGCAGCTCGCGACCGAGCTCGTCAACGCCGCCGAAAACATCGTCGGCGACCTGCCGAACTTCGCGGCGCTGTCGATCGGCTGGCACGACGACGTGCAGGACGCCAGGCAGGAACTGGCATCGGCCATCGCCCGCGTCCAGGGACCAGAGGGCGTTCTCGTGGTCACGGACATGTTCGGCGGCACCCCGTCGAACATCGGCATCACGTTCCTCGACAAGCAGAAGGTGGAGGTCGTCACCGGCGTCAACCTGCCGATGCTGATCAAGCTGTCGAGCCTGCGTGACGCCGAGGACCTCACCGAAGTGGCTCGTCAGATCCGCGAGCACGGGCGCAACGCCATCTGGGTGGCCTCGGATCTCCTGCACGGAGACGCCGGAGCCTAGACCACGATGACCAGCCGCGACGTCGCCATCCGGAATCGCCTTGGCCTGCACGCCCGTGCCGCCGCGCGCTTCGTCCATCTCGCGACGCGCTATCAGTCACAGATCCGCGTGGGCCGCGACGGGCGGCACATGGATGGGAAGAGCATCATGGGGATCCTGCTGCTGGCGGCGCCGTGGGGCACGACCATCACCATCTCCGCGGACGGTTCGGACGAGTCCGACGCCGTGGAAGCCCTCGCCGCGCTCGTGGCGAGCGGCTTCGGAGAAGACACGTGGAACGGCTGATCGGCATCGGGGTCTCACCGGGCGTGGCCGTGGGCCGCGCCATCGTGCTGACCCAGCGCAGCGACGTGGTGCGGTTTCCCATCCCGCCCGAACGCGTGGACCGGGAGGTGGCCGCGCTGCAGTCCGCGCGAGAACGCTCCCGCATCCAGTTGCAGGACATCCGCACCCGCCTGGCCGAGTCGCGCGGCCACGAGCTGGCCGCGCTCTTCGACGCCCAGGTCCTGATTCTTGACGACCCCTTGTTCTTCGGCCGTGCCGTGGATCTCGTGCGCCGCGAGCGGGTCAACGCCGCGTGGGCGGTGCAACGGGCCTACGAGGAGTTGTGCGAGGTCTTCGCCAGCGTCGAGGATCCCTACCTCCGTGAGCGCGAGAGCGACGTCGCCGACGTGGCCGGGCGCCTGCGGCTCAACCTGCGGCACCAGTCGACGTCGCCCGACGATCTCCTTCGCGACATCGATGGTCCCTGCCTGCTGGTCGCCGATGAACTGACCGCATCGCTGGCCGCGCAGCTCGACTGGCACCGCATTCAGGGCTTCGCGACCGACGCGGGCAGCCGGACGTATCACACGGCCATTCTGGCGCGCTCGCTGAAGGTTCCGGCAGTCGTCGGCCTGCACGACGCCAGCGCCCGCATCACCGCGGGCACCGTGCTCGTCATCGATGGCACCTCCGGCGAACTGGTCGTGGATCCCGGTCCGGACCTGCTCGCGCGGGCCCAGGACCGAGCGACACGCCGGCCGACGGTACGTCACGCGGCGGCAGGCGGATCCCACCCGGACGTGGCCACCACCGCGGACGGCGTACCGGTGCGGCTCGACGCGAACGTCGAGCTGCTCGAGGACCTGCCGGCCATTGCCGCCTGCGGGGCGGAGGGCATCGGCCTGTACCGCTCCGAGTTCATGCTCAAAGGCCGCGCGCTCGAAGATGTCACCGAGGAAATGCAGTGCGAGGTCTACCGCGCGCTCGTGACACACATGGCGCCACGACCGGTCACCGTGCGCACCTTCGATCTCGACGAACGGCAGGTGTCGGCGCGCGGCGCTGGCGGCCGCCTGACGACGCGCCGTGGACTCCGCGGCGTGCGGCTCGGGCTGGCGAGGCCGGACTTGCTGCGCACGCAGCTCCGAGCGCTGCTCCGCACGGCCGCGTTCGGCCCCATTCGCGTGATGTTTCCGTTCGTGACGGCAGTGGAGGAAGTGCGGCAGGCCCGCCAGATTCTTCGCGATGCCGCCTCGGAACTCGGCCTCGACCCATCGATCCCCGTGGGGGTGATGATCGAAGTGCCAGCGGCCGCCGTCGCAGCCGATCTGCTGGCGCCTGAAGTGGACTTCTTCACCATCGGCACCAACGACCTGATCCAGTACACCCTCGCGGTCGATCGGACTGACGATCGCGTCTCTGAGTTCTACGAGCCGCTGCACCCTGCCATCCTGAGGCTGCTCCGTGTGGTCCGGCGGGCGGCCGCACGCCGTCGAATTCCTGTCTCGGTGTGCGGCGAAATGGCCTCGGACCCCGCGCTGCTGGGCCTGCTCATCGGACTCGGCCTCACCAGCTTCAGCATGACGCCGGCCGCCTTGCCGACCGCGCGTGACGTGATTCGCGACCTTCGTCTGCCGCAGGTGCGGCAACTCGCACGCGACGTGCTGCGCCTCTCCACGGCCGAGGCCATCGAGCAGCACCTCTTCGATGCCCTGGTGACCGCAGGGAGCCGGCCCGGCCCGGAAAGGAGACGGCGAACGTGACCGATACGTTGACGAGGGTGGAGAAGCCCTGGGGCTACGAACTGTGGTGGGCGCGCACGGACCGGTACGTGGGCAAGCACATCCACATCAAGAAGGGCCACGCCCTGTCCCTGCAGTACCACAACCAGAAGGACGAGACGATCTTCGTCTGGGCGGGCCGGATGCGCTTCGAGTCGAAGGAAGGAGACGCTCTGGTCGCGCGAGAGATGGGCCCAGGGGACGCCGTCCACGTCACGCCCGGCACGGTGCACCGCATGACCGCGATCGAGGATACCGACGTCATGGAGGTGTCCACGCCGGAGGTGGACGACGTCGTGAGGCTGGAAGACCGCTACGGGCGATCGTAGCTGTCACGCACAAACACGAAGGCCACGAAGGACACGAGGACGCACGAGGAACACCTCACTCTCAGGGCCACATGTTCGATGGGAGAGATCCAAGAGAGGATTGTCTTTCGTGCGTCCTCGTGTCCTTCGTGTGCTTCGTGTTTGTACGTGACTCGCTTTGTCCGTGGATGGCGTGACGCGATCAGAACGGGATGTCGTCGTCCGTGATGGGGTTCTGGTCGCGCATCGGATCGGCGTAGGAGCCGCCGCCCTCACCGCGATCGCTGCGCTCGCCGCCGCGGCTGCCCCCACCGAGCAGGACGATGCGATCCGCCTTCACCTCGGTGGTGTAGTGCTTCTGGCCGTCCTTCTCCCAGGTGCGCGTCTGCAAGCGGCCCTCGACGTAGATCTGCTTGCCCTTGGTCAGATACGGCTGCAGGGTCTCGGCGCTCTTGCCCCACAACACGATCTTGTGCCACTCGGTCTGTTCCTTCTTCTCGCCGTCCTTGGAGGTCCAGTTCTCGGTCGTGGCGATGCTGAAGCTGGCCACGGCCTGCCCGCTGGGCGTGAAGCGCACCTCCGCATCGCGGCCGAGGTTGCCCACCAGGATCGCCTTGTTCACGCTGCCCATATCATTCCGTCTCGCTTTCTCTGACCTTGGCTCTGACCTTCGTGCTTCGCGGGGGTGCGCCGGCCCTCCAGCGGCGCGGCTACGGCGGCGGCCGACGCTGACTCAAGCGCTCGAGATTCTGCTGGGCCATCGTGCCCGCGGGGGAATCGGGGTACTCACGTACCACCGTTTCGAAGGACTCGCGGGCCCGATCGACCTGCCCGAGGCGATCGAAGGCCAGGCCGCGTTTGTAGTACGCGTTCGGCACCTGATCGCCAGTAGGATAGTCGGCGATGACACGGTTGTAAGCGTCGATCGCCTCGGCGAATTTCCCCTCGGCATAGTAGCTCTCGCCGATATAGTGCTGCGCATCGTCCGACAGCTCGCTGCGGGGGAACGTGCGGATGTAAGTGCCGAACCCCTCGATGGCCAGCGTCCACTGCCCGGCGGTGTAGTCGGCCCAGGCCGTGTCGAAGAGCCGCTGAGGAGACATCCCCGGCGGGGCGGGCTGAGCCGGTGGCGCCACCGCCCCCATGGCAGTCTCCGTGCCCGCCGGATCGCCCGTCGCCGCGCCGGGATCGGACCCGGGCGGGACGTAGCTCATCGTGGGAATCGTGAGGCGCATCGCCTCGACTTCCTGAGACAGCGACGTGATCCGGACGTTGGTCTCGTCCACGCGCTCCCGCACGACGCGGATGTCGCTCGAGACCGCATCAGCGAGCAGCTTCTGATCGGCGAAGGCCTTGCGGGTCACGGCGGCCTGATCGTCGAGCCGCGCAGTCAGCGCCTGGAGCGTCTCCGCGAGCGCCGCCAGCGCCAGCTGGAGCTGCTGGGCCTGCTCCTGCAGGATCCGGATGTCGGCCATGGTCTGCTGCTGTTCGCGCCGCTGCGCCTCGGCGGGGAAGGCCCCTGGAAGCACGAAGGCGATCAGCACGGCGGCGCCTGCCAGTTTGTTCATAGCTCGTCTCAGCCTCAACTTCTCAGCATACCGGAGCCTCGCCGCGAGGCTCCCCGGATCGTTCCGCACTCACGCATCACCGGAGGACGCTGACGCGCTTCGGGCTACCGGGCGGTGATGACGAAGTGCGCGCGCCGGTTCTTGGCCCAGGCCCCCTCGTTGCTGCCAGGCTCGAAGGGAAACTCCTTCCCGTAGCTCACCGTACGAAGCCGATCGGCCGCGATCCCCAGGGAGATCAGGTAGTCCCGTGCCGTGACGGCCCGGCGTTCCCCCAGAGCGAGATTGTACTCGGCCGTCCCGCGCTCGTCGCAGTGGCCTTCGATCGTGATCTGCCACGTCGGGTACTTCCGCAGCAGGGCGGCATTGGCTTGCAGCGCCGCCTGCGCCTCCGGCGTGACTTCCGATGCGTCATACGCGAAGAACGCCGGCTGCAGCGGAGAGTCACGATTGAGATCATCCAGCGAGCGCGCGCCGATCTCGTCCTCCTCCGGCATCGGCGGCACCGGTACCGGCTCGGACACCGGTTCCGGGGGAAGCGGGGGAGTGGGTACGGCCGTCGCGCCACTGGCGGGCGGAGGGGCGGGCCGCGCCACCGGCGGCTGCTGCTTGGCGCACGCGGCCACGGTCACCGCGAGGAGTACCGTCATTACGAGTCGAAGTTGAGTCTGTCGCATCATCATTCGTCCTTCTGCGGGGAGTCGGTGCCTGGCTGCGCAGGGCCCTGGCCCGGGCGCTATTGAGACCAGTGCGGTGTGCGGTTGTCGCCGTCGCGCGTCAACTGCCTGATGTTCCTGCCGTCACGGTCCACCGTGAAGATCTGGCTGCGGCCCGCACGCGTCGACATGAACGCGAGGTGACGGCCGTTGGGGGCCCATGCGGGGCTCTGGTTGGTGCCTTCCCCGAAGGTGATCTGGCGTGTCTGCCCCTCGGCCAGGTTGTAGATCTTGATGTCGAAGCCGGGGCCGGTGCGTGCCGCGAAGGCGATTTCGTTGTACGGCGCCGGCGACCAGGTGGCCCGGTCGGCGTAGGACTCGTAGGTGAGGCGGCGCAGGTTGAGGCCGTCGGCGCCGATGATCCAGACCTGCGGCGACCCGGAGCGATCGGACGTGAAGGCGATCTGCGTGCCCGTCGGCGACCAGGTGGGCGTAACATCCGCCCCCGGATGGTTGGTCAGCCGCCGGACGCCGGAGCCGTCACGGTTCATGACATAGATCTCGGAATTGCCGTCGCGTCCGGACGTGAACGCGATTCGCGTGCCGTCCGGCGAGAACGCACCGAGATACGCCTGGCCGAAGTTGGCGGTAGGGGTCTCGAGCGTGCCCTGGAAGATGTTCGAGATCAGCAGCTCCGGCGCGCCGCGCCGATACGACGTGTAGACGATCGACCGGCCGTCCGGCGACCAGCTCGGCATGATGTTCAGCGTGCGGTTCACGGTGATCCGGCGCTGATTGGCACCGTCGTAGTCCGACACGTAGATTTCCCTGACGTCACGGTCGTCCGTCGGGCCCGCGACCCGCTCCCGGTTGCGATCCGACGAGAAGGTGAGCCGCGTCCGCGCCACGCCGCGCAAGGCGCGCTGGCTCTGGTGCAGTTCGTCGGACATGGTGTGCGCGTACAGGCGTGGATTGGCCGCCGACCCCGAGTACTCGCGCGCGTAGATCTGCTGCCG
>CAZNOC010000140.1:0-10782 GCA_964574545.1 uncultured Bifidobacteriaceae bacterium
ATCGAGAAGTCCGTCAAGCTCAAGGGGCAGGTCAAGTCGGCGATGATCTACCCGATCGCCGTGATCGTGATTGCGGCCGTGGTCGTCGGCGTGATCCTCTGGAAGGTCATTCCGACCTTCGCCCAGTTGTTCGAAGGCCTCGGCGCGCAGCTGCCGTTGCCCACCAGGATCGTCATCGCGCTCAGCAACAACCTCGTCACCTACATGCCGTTTCTCGTCGTCGGTACCATCGTGGTCTCGTTCGTCTTCAACCGCTACTATGCCACCCAGGGCGGGCGGCGGGTGGTCGATGGCACGATGCTGAAGCTGCCGATCCTCGGGATCATCCTTCGGAAGATCGCCGTGGCACGGTTCTGCCGGACGCTGTCCACCCTGATGTCGTCCGGCGTGCCGATTCTGGACGGCCTCGACATCACCGCCCGAACGGCCGGCAACTCCGTCATCGAGGATGCCATCCTCGAGACGCGAAAGAGCATCGAGCGCGGCGAGACGATCTCTGACCCGCTGAGGGCGACGGGCGTCTTCCCGAGCATGGTCGTCCAGATGATCGGCGTCGGCGAAGCCACCGGCGCGCTCGACGTCATGCTGGCGAAGATCGCCGACTTCTACGAAGAGGAAGTCGATACAGCCGTGGCCGGCATGCTGACGCTCCTCGAGCCGGTCATGATCGCTTTTCTCGGCGGCGTCGTCGGCGGCATCGTCATCGCGATGTACATGCCGATCTTCGACCTCATCAGCCAGCTGGCTGGATGACGACGAGGACGCTCCGGCAGCAGCTCGCCCTCCAGGTGGCCGTCCGCCTGGCCGTGGCGACGCTGCTGTTCGGGTCGGCCGTGGTCGTGCAGGTACGGACGCCGGGCGCCGTGCCGACCAACCCGTTCTTCTACCTCATCGGCCTCGTCTACGCCGCCAGCCTTGTCTTTGCGGCGACCCTTCGCTTCGTCGATCGGCGGCCGTGGATGGCCGACGTGCACTTCGCGCTCGATGCGCTGTTCGTGTCGGCGTTCATCTACTTCACGGGCGGCATCACCAGCTTCTTCGTGCTGCTGTACGGGCTGCCCATCGTGGCCGCCGCGCTCGTCCAGTTGCGTCGCGGCAGCCTGCAGGTCGCGGGCCTGAGCGCGGTGCTGTACGCGGGGCTCGTGCTTGCCCAGTACCTGCAGGCCACCGGCAACCTCAACGGGCTCTGGGTGATGACCGAGCTCGACGACCTGCCGGACGAACGCGTGGCGCAGTACATCGTCGTGTTCAACGTCGGCGCGTTCTTCGCCGTGGCGCTGCTCGGCGGCGCGCTGGCCGAGGCCCGCCAGCGCGCGGATGCCCAGCTCGTGCGGACGTCGGCCGCGATGGCCGATCTGCAGGCCTTCAACCAGTATGTGCTCGACCACATGGTGAGCGGGCTGGCCTCCGCCGACGGCGCGCGGAGCCTCCTGACCTTCAACCGGTCGGCCGAGGTCATCACCGGTGTGTCCTCCGAGGCGGCCGTTGGCCGGCCCGCGGCGGAGGTGCTCCAGTTGCCCGCCGCGTTCGCGGCCGACCTCGAGGACGCCCTGAGAACCGACCGCACGCGGCGGGCCGATTACGAGTTCCGACGGCCCGATGGCAGCGTTATCGACCTCGGGCTTGCGGCGGCGTTGTTGCCGCTGCCCGACGGCGGCCGCGGCTTCCTGTTCACCTTCCAGGACGTCACAGATCTGCGGCGGCTCGAGCGGATCAACCGGCTCCAGCAGCGCCTGGCCGCGGTGGGAGAGATGGCGGCGGGCATCGCCCACGAGATCCGGAATCCGCTGGCGTCGATCTCCGGATCGATGCAGGTGCTGCGCCAGGAACTGCCCCTGTCGGACGATCAGACGCAGCTGATGGACATCGTGCTGCGCGAGTCGGATCGGCTGAACGAAACGATCAAGTCGTTTCTGGCCTATGCCCGTCCGCAGAAGTTCGATGTGGCGCCGCTCGACCTCCGTGGCGTCATTCGCGACACCGCCACGTTGCTCCGCAACAACCCCGAGGTGGGCGGGTCTCATACGATCGAGGTGGATGTCCCCGCCCACGAGGTGACGATCGACGCCGACGAGAATCAGGTCAAGCAGGTGGTCTGGAACCTGGCGACCAACGGCTTGCGCGCGATGGGGGCAGGGGGGCGGCTGCGGCTGTTCGCCTCGCTCGCCGACGCGCGGCCGACGGACCGCGGCCGCGAGGCGCTGATTGGCGTCGAGGACGAAGGCACCGGCATTCCCGCCGACGAGATCGAATCGATCTTCCAGCCGTTTCGCTCGACGTTCTCCGGGGGCACGGGCCTGGGCCTGGCCATCGTGCACCGCATCGTGAGCGACTACAATGGCCGCATCGACGTGGACTCGGAGGTGGGCCGAGGCACGCGGGTCACCGTCCACTTCCCCGTAAACGCGGCCCGCCGCCCGCCGGCGGCCCGGGCGTCGAACCACACATGACGGACCAATCCCCCCAGGCCCGTATTCTCGTCGTGGACGATGAGCGTTCGATGCGCGAGATGCTGTCGATCCTCCTCAAGCGCGACGGCTATCACGTCATCGCCGCCGAGAACGGCACGGCTGCCGTGGCCGTCCTCGACCGCGAGCCGGTGGACCTGCTGCTCTCGGATATCAGGATGCCCGACATGAGCGGCGTCGAGGTGCTGCGCGCCGCCAAGGCGACCAATCCCGGGGTGATCGGCATCATGATGACGGCGTTCGCCTCCAAGGAGAGCGCCGTCGAGGCCATGCGCCTCGGCGCGGTGGACTATCTCGACAAGCCGTTCAATGTGGACGAGTTGAAGCTGAAGATCCGGCAGCACCTCGAGAAGGAGGAACTGCGCCGCGAGAACGTGCGCCTGAAGCGCGTGCTCGACGAGCCCCACGTGGTCTTCGGCATCGTCGGCCGCTGCCCGCCGATGCTGGAGCTCTTCGGGTTGATCGAGACCATCGGCCGGACCAACAGCACCGTGCTCATCACCGGCGAGTCGGGCACCGGTAAGGAACTGGTGGCGCGCGCCATCCACTTCCGCTCGCTGCGGCGCGAGCGGCCGTTCGTCGCCGTCAACTGCGGGGCGCTCACCGAGACGCTGCTCGAATCCGAGCTCTTCGGCCACGTGCGGGGCGCGTTCACCGGGGCCGAGACAAACAAGAAGGGACTCGTCGAGCTGGCCGAGAAGGGCACCATTTTTCTCGACGAAATCGGCGAGATGAGCGCCACGATGCAGGTGAAGCTGCTGCGGGTGCTGCAGGAGCGCAAGTTCCGGAGGGTGGGGGGATCGGAGGAGACGGCGGCGGACATCCGGGTGATTGCCGCGACGCACCGGGACCTGCCGAAGCTCGTCGCCGAAGAGCGGTTCCGTGAGGACCTGTTCTATCGGCTGAGCGTGATCCCGATTCACCTGCCGCCGCTGCGCGAGCGAACCGAGGACATCCCGCTGCTGGCGGCGCACTTCCTCGAGAAGCACACACAGGAGATGGGGAAGCCGCTCTCGGGCGTGTCGAAGGAAGCGATGGCGCTGCTGCAGGCCTACCCGTGGCCCGGCAACGTCCGCGAGCTCGAGAACGTCGTCGAGCGGGCCGTGGCGCTCGAGCAGAGCCCTGTCGTGTTGCCGGAGACCCTGCCGGCGCATCTTCGGCGGGGCGAGCCGGTGACGCCGGTGGCTGCCGGCCGGTCCGAGGAGGCGCTGCCGGAGGGCGGGTTCAACCTGGAGGCGCACCTGCACGACGTGGAGCGGACGCACCTCGAGCGGGCCTTGAAGCAGGCCGGAGGGGTTCAGGTGCGGGCGGCGGAGCTGCTCGGGCTCACGTTCCGGCAGTTTCGCTACCTGGCGAAGAAGTACGGGTTGCGGTGATCGGGGGACGGGGACCAGGGACCGGGGACCAGGGACCGGGGACCGGGGGACTGGCCGGCCGCCAGTTTGAGTTCCACAGTGTCCTGACGAGGGGCGGGGTCACCCCGCCGGGTCGTCCCTGACAACAAGTGCCACCCCAGCGGTGACAGCGCTTGTCAGCCTCGGCAGGCCTGCCACAGCGCACCCGACCGGCCAGACGGCCACTGTTTCTGTTAAGCCATTCATCTCCAAAGACTTATCTGACTGGCTGTCGAGCGGGATCGACTTGGCATCGGCGTTGCTCTAGGGAGGGCATGGGGACGCCGCCGGGATCAGGCGGCGTCGCCGGCACGAACGAGCGAACCCGAAAGAACGAGCGGCAGGGAACCGAGTCATCCGCGTTTCAGGTCACCAACCGGTAACAGGAAAGAGGAACATCATGCGTATTCGCGACACCAAGGGCTTCACCCTCATCGAACTGCTGATCGTCGTGGCGATCATCGGCATCATCGCGGCCATCGCGGTCCCCGGTCTTCTCCGCGCCCGCATGTCGGGTAACGAGGCGTCGGCGATCGGTTCGCTGCGCGCCATCAACAGCTCGCAGCAGGCGTTCTCGTCGAGCTGCGCCAACGGCTTCTACGCGTCGGAACTGTCGCAGCTGGCGGTCGCTCCCGGCGCGGCTGGCGCACCCTTCATCAGCCCTGACCTGGGTGCCGGTGCACCGAGCGTCGTGAAGAGCGGCTACGAGATCGAAATGAACGCCGGCTCCGACGGTGACGCCGGAACCCAGGACTCGTGCAGCGAGCCTGACGGCGGGCCGGCCGCGGCGGATCTCATCAGCTCCTACTACGCCTTTGCGGATCCGGTCACGCCCGATTCCACTGGCACGCGCTATTTCTACACGAACACGCTGGGCACCATCTACTTCGACTCGGCCTCGCTGTCGGCCGAGGACGCGGGCAACCAAGCGCCTGCGGTGGCCACCGGCGGCCCGCTGCAGTAGCGTCGATTCCGACTGACCCTGCGGGGGTGAGGGCAGCCCTCACCCCCGCAGGGCTGTACGAGGCGCGAAACATCCGGGCTCCTCCCCGGACTGAGAGGCACATCATGCGTCAACGTGGCACCCGGGGCTTCACTCTGATCGAGCTGCTCCTGGTCGTGGCCATCGTCGGCATCATCGCGGCCATCGCCATTCCGGGGCTCCTGCGCGCCCGCATTTCCAGCAACGAGGCGTCCGCGATCGGATCGCTGCGCGTCATCAACAGCTCGCAGCAGGCGTTCCACTCCGGGTGCGGCAACGGCTTCTACGCGTCGGAGTTGTCGCAACTGGCGGTAATCCCCGGCGGGACAGGAGCACCCTTCATCAGCCCCGACCTCGGCGTCGGCGCGCCGAGCGTGACCAAGAGCGGCTACATCATCGAGATGCACGCGGGCAGCGACGGCGAACCCGGCACACAGGATTCCTGCAGCGAGCCTGATGGGGGCCCGGCCGCGGCAGACCTGATCAGCTCGTACTACGCGATCGCAGACCCGGTGCTCGCGGGTGCCACGGGAACGCGGTTCTTTCACACGAACTCTGCGGGGGCCATCTACTTCGACTCGGCCACGCTCTCGGGCGAGACCGCCGGGAGTGTGCCGCCAACTGTGGCAACGGGGGGCCCGATTCAGTGAGGTCCGCAGAGTTAGTCCAGGCGTAGCCGCGGGGCACGCCTCCGATGGCCTGTGCTGAGACACCCGAACCTGAGTAGAATCCCTGCATGGCACGCCGACCTTCCCCATCACCAAGGCCGACTCCCGCTCCGGCCCTCCCCTCCACGCCCCTTCGCCTTGGCTGGCTCGCCGGCTTTGCCGCGTTGGGGTTCGCCGCGTCCGCCAGTTCGACCTGGGTGCACTACCAGCTCCTGAACGATCCGGCCTACGCGAGCTTCTGCGACATCAACAGCACCTTCAGCTGCGCGCAGGCGTATACGAGCCGCTATGGGTACCTGGCCGGCGTTCCGGTGGCGCTCATCGGCGTGCTGTTCTTCACGCTCGTCCTCGGCCTGCTGGCGGTGGGGCAACGGTCGTCCTCGTCTCGCCAGAATCTGCCGGGCTACATCTTCGTCCTGTCCACGGCCGGCCTGGCGTCGGTGCTCTACTTTGCCTACGCGTCATTCTTCGTGCTCCAGACCGTCTGCCTGCTGTGCGTGGGCACGTATGTCGCAGTGGTGGGGCTGTTCGTGGTCTCGGGGAGCGCCGCGAAGTTCCCGCTGAGCACACTGCCGCAGCGTGCCAGCCGGGATCTCAGGCTGTTGGCCCGCACCCCGGCCGCCCTGGCCGCCGCCGTGGCGTTCGCGGCCATCGCCGCGGGATCGATCCTGTGGTTCCCGACCGAGTCGATGACGGTGGCAGCCTCGTCGCCGGCCGGCGCCCCGGCGCCCTCCGGCGACGCGCTCACCCCGGCGCAGCTCCAGGAACTCGAGCGCTTCCTCGAGGCGCAGCCCCGCGTGCCGGTCACCGTCCCGGGCGCCACCGCCCCGGTCGTCGTGCTCAAGTTCAACGATTACCAGTGCCCGGCGTGCGGCCAGACGTACCTGGAGTACAAGGGCGTGCTCGCGAAGTACGCGTCCGAGCACCCCGGGGTGCTCCAGTTCATGGTCAAGGACTACCCGCTCGAGGGCGAGTGCAACACCCTCGCGCCAGGCGGGTCGCACACGGGCGCCTGCGAGGCGGCGGTGGCCGTACGGCTGGCCCGCGAGCAGGGCCGGGCGGACGAGATGGAGGAGTGGCTCTACTCGAATCAGCCGCGCCTCAATCCGGACAGCGTCCGCCAGGCGGCCCGCGAGGTGGGTGGGGTGACGGACTTCGACGCCCGCTACGACGCCACCCTCGCGCTCGTGAGAGCCGACGTGGCGCTCGGCGGACAACTGGACGTGCGGGGCACGCCCACGTTCTTCATGAACGGCATGCGCCTGCCCGGCCTCCGCGCGGAGTTCTTCGACGCCGCGATCCAGTGGGAACTGCGAAGGGTCCGGGCGGCGGGCCAGTAGCGGTAGTTCGAACGTACAAACACGAGGAACACGAAGGCCACGAAGAAATTCCGTCGCCTTGTGACGTCCCGCAGCCCTTCGATCGAAACGATGAGCACTGTGTCGTGCGTCGCTTCGTGACCTTCGCGACCTTCGTGTTTGCACGTGATTTCAGTTTCAGCTTCTATGTCGGCGATTGAGACCGAAGCGCTCACCAAGGACTTCCCGATTGGCTTCTGGCGTCCGCGTCCGTACCGCGCGCTCGATGGGCTGACCCTGTCGGTCGGGGAGGGTGAGGTGTTCGGGTGCCTGGGGCCCAACGGGGCGGGGAAGAGCACCACCCTCAAGCTGCTGATGCAGCTCCTCTACCCGACGAGCGGCGCCGCGCGCATCCTGGGACGCCCGGTCGGCGACGTGTCGGTCAAGCGCCGCATCGGCTTTCTGCCGGAACACCCCTACTTCTACGACTACCTCACCGCGGAGGAGCTGCTCACCTACTTCGCCAGCCTCTTCGGCCTGCGCGGCGAGGCTCGGCGTCGCCGTGCCTCGGCGGTGCTCGACGAGGTCGGCCTCGGCGCCGAGCGCCGGCTCAAGCTGCGGCAGTGCTCAAAGGGCATGGTGCAGCGGGTGGGGCTGGCGCAGGCGATCCTCAACGAGCCGGAGGTGATCTTCCTCGACGAACCCATGTCGGGGCTGGATCCGCTCGGCCGCCGCGACGTGCGGCAGCTCATGCTGCGCCTGCGCGAGCGGGGCTGCACGATCTTCTTCAGCTCGCACATCCTGTCGGACGCCGAGGCGCTCTGCAGCCAGGTCGCCATCCTGGCGCAGGGACAGCTCCGCGCGCAGGGACGGCTGTCGGACCTGCTGGCGTTCGAGCAGAAGGGCTGGGAGCTGGTGGTGGCCGGCATGTCACCCGAACGGCGCTCGGCGTTCGAGGCGCGCGGCGTGCGGGTGACGCCGGTGGCGCACGACCGCTATACCCTTGACCTGCCGCCCACGCCGGGTCCTGAGTCCTTCATCCAGGACCTGTCCGGCGACGGCGTCAAGGTCGTCTCGCTCAACCCCGTCCACGACACGCTCGAGGATCTCTTCGTGCGGGAAGTGGCCGCGGGCGGTCAGCGCAACACGGAGGGGCTCGCGTGAGGGCGATCGCGCTCGTGGCCGGCGCCGTGTTCCGCGAGTCGGTGCGCGACCGGGTGCCCTACAGCCTCGTGGCGTTCTCGGTGCTGCTGATCGCGGCATCGTACCTGATCAGCCAGCTCACCGCCGGCCAGGATCTGAAGATCATCAAGGACCTCGGCCTGGCTTCGATGTCGGTCTTCGGCCTCTTGATCGCGGTCTTCATCGGCATCGGCCTCGTCGCAAAGGAGGTGGAGCGGCGCAGCATCTTCGCGCTCCTCGTCAAGCCGATGTCGCGCGACCAGTTCCTGCTCGGCAAGTACCTCGGCCTGGTCCTGACGCTCGTCGCCAACGTCTCGGCGATGGTCGTGGCCTATTACCTCGTGCTTGCCTATACCGACGTGACGGCGTCGGTCTCGACGAAGGCGGGATGGCCGGCTCCCGCCATGGACCCGCGCCTGCTGATCGCCGTCGCGCTGATCCTCGCGCAGTTGATGATCGTCACGGCGGTCGCGCTCTTCTTCTCCACGTTCTCGAGCCCGCTGCTCGCGACCCTGCTCACCCTGGGCCTGTGGGTGGCGGGACACTTCAACGCCGACCTGCGCAACTTCGGGGAGGTGGTCGAGTCGCCCGTCGCGGCCGCGATTGCCCGTGGCCTGTACTACCTCCTGCCCAATCTGGCGCCCTTCGACGTCAAGGCCGAGGTCGTGCACGGCGTGCCCATCGCGTGGGCGCACGTCGGCCTGACGCTGGCCTACGCCGTCGTCTACATCGCGATGATCCTCGTCGCATCGGTGACGGTGTTCCGCCGCCGGGACTTCAAGTGATGATGACGGTCGCAACTGGCTCATCCGCGTATGACGCGGAGAACGCGGATTCTGCACATGAAGGGCGTCCCGCGCGTGGCGGCCGAAGGCCGCCGCGGCGTGTCCGGACGCGCCGACGCCGCCGGTCGCAGACCGGCGCTCGCGCGGGGCATTCGTGACGACAACGGCACAAGGAATCTGCGTCATCGGCGTAATCTGCGGATACGTCGTGGAGGCGTGCATCCATGACGTCGCTCCTGAGCCGCCCTTGGATGCTCATGGTCACCCTCGCGGTGCTGCTGGCCGCGTCGGTGTCGATCCAGGTCGTGCGCGACCGCGCATGGCAGCCGTACACGCCCGAGCGGTCGCTGCTCTGGGTGGAGTCGAGCGAGGTCGCCGACCGGCTGGCGCTGTCGTTCAACGCCTTGGCCGCCGACGTGTACTGGATTCGCGCCGTGCTCTACTACGGCAGCACCAGGCTCGCCCCCGAAGGGACACGCAATTTCGAGGCGCTCTACCCACTGCTCGAGTTGACGACAGGCCTCGACCCCCGCTTCAAGGTGGCCTACCGCTTCGGGGCGCTCTTCCTGACGGAGCCGGCGCCGAACGGGCCCGGCCGCTCCGACCAGGCGATTGCCCTCCTCGAGCGCGGTCTCGCACACGACCCGGACGTGTGGGAGTACATGCACGATATCGGGTTCGTGCACTACTGGTGGACCGGAGATTACCATGCCGCCGCCGACTGGTTCTACAAGGCGGCCGACGCGCCAGGCTCCGGCCTGTGGCTGAGGCCGCTCGCTGCCGCAACCCTGCAGAAAGGCGGCGACCGGGAATCGTCGAGGGTTCTGTGGCGGCAGATGTACGAATCGGCGGACGTTGACTGGCTTCGCAGGAACGCCGAACGGGCCCTCCGGCAGATCGACGCGCGTGATGCCATCGATGAACTCGAGGCCCTCGTCGACCGCATCGCTGCGGTGAGCGGCCGCCAACCGGCGAGCTGGCAGGACCTGATCGGGCCCGGCGGACTCCGCGGCATCCCGCTCGACCCGGCCGACACGCCCTACGCGCTCGACCCGGCGACCGGGCGCGTCACCGTGTCCAGGGAGTCTCCCCTGTGGCCGCTGCCGGACGAGCCTCCAGCCAGGCCGGCGGGGGGCGGCTGATGCCGTGGCCTCTCGTCGCGGCGGCTGGGCTGTTCGGACTCATCGTCGGCAGCTTCCTGAACGTCTGCATCCATCGCCTGCCGCGAGGGCAGTCGCTGCTGCACCCGCCCTCCACCTGCCCACGGTGCCATCGCCGCCTCCGCTGGCGCGACAACGTGCCCGTCGTGAGCTGGGTGCTGCTCCGCGCCAGATGCGGCCAGTGCGGCGCCCCCATCTCGGTGCAGTACCCCCTCGTCGAGGTCGTCACGGCGCTGCTCTTCGCAGGCATCACCGCGACGACCTCCGATCCGGCCCTGCTCGCCAGTCATCTCGTGCTTGGCTCCTCGCTCATCGTCCTCTTCGCGATCGACCTCGAGCACCAGATTCTGCCAAACGTCATCACCCTTCCCGGAATCGTGGTGGGGTTTCTCTTTGCCCTCGTGACGCCGGTCGGCTGGCTCGATTCACTTCTCGGTATCCTGCTGGGTGCCGGCATCCTGTACGCCATCGCCGCCGCGTACTACGCCGTGAGACGCGAGGAGGGCCTCGGCATGGGCGATGTGAAGATGCTGGCGATGATCGGCGCGTTCCTCGGGTGGAAGGCCGTCCTCATCACCCTCGTCCTCGCCTCGTTCTCGGGCTCCATCGTCGGCGTCGGCATGATTGCCGCCAGCCGCGGCAACATGAAGTACGCCCTTCCGTTCGGCACGTTCCTGGCATTCGGTGCACTCGCGGCGATGACAGTCGGCGATCCGCTGCTCACCTGGTACATGGGATTCTACTAAGTGACGTGTTCGCTGATCTTTCAATCCCTCCGTGCGCCTTCGTAATCGTCGTGACCTTCGTGTGTGTACGTCGGTAATCCCATGCCGTCCATTACGCCT
>CAZNOC010000141.1:0-10781 GCA_964574545.1 uncultured Bifidobacteriaceae bacterium
CGGTAGTTCGCCGCGAGAGCCGCGAGATCGACATGGGCGGTGGTGCAGCGAATCACGGTGTCGGTGTTGGGTAGTGGGTAGTGGGTAGTGGGTAGTGGGTCGTGGGTAGTGGGTCGTGGGTAGTGGGTCGTGGGTCGTGGGTCGTGGGGGTGGAGGACGGGCGCAGCTACTCCCCTGTGTCCCTCGCGAGCGGCATGAACTTGGTCTGGCCGGCGAGAAACGCCGCCTTCACGAGACCGGTCGGCCCGTTGCGCTGTTTGGCGATGATGAGTTCGGCCACGCCGTCGATGTCGCTCGGCTCGCTCTTGTCGGCCTTGTACATCTCCTCGCGGAAGATGAGGATCACGACGTCGGCGTCCTGTTCGAGCGCGCCCGACTCACGCAGGTCGGACAACTGCGGACGCCTGTCGGATCGTGCCTCGGGCGCCCGCGAGAGCTGCGAGAGCAGCAGGATGGGGACGTTCAGTTCCTTTGCCAGACCCTTGAGGCTACGCGAGATCGCCGCCAGTTCCAGCGTACGGTTCTCGAACCGGCCACGTCCCGTCATGAGCTGCACGTAGTCGATCGCCAGGACGTCCAGGCCGTGCTCCGCCTGCAGGCGGCGGGCCTTCGCGCGCATCTCGAGAACGCCGATGCCGGCGGTGTCATCGACGTAGAGCTGCGCTTCGGACAGCGAATCGAGCGCCTGGGTGATGCTGCCGTACTCGCGCTGGCCAATCTGGCCGCTCAGCAGGCGGTAGCTGTCGATCCTGGCCTCGGACGCCAGCATGCGCATGAAGAGCGACTCTTTCGACATCTCGAGGCTGAACAGACCCGCGACGCCGCGTTCGCCCTGGCCTCCGTTGCGCGGATGCGTCGCCACGTGCTGGCAGATGTTGAGCACGAGGCTGGTCTTGCCCATCGACGGGCGCGCCGCGACGATGACGAGATCGCCGGGCTGGAACCCCCGCGTCATCCGGTCGAGGTCGGGCAGGTGCGTGCCCACGCCGGTGATGAAGCTCTTGTGCTCGAAGAGCCGCTCGATCTTCGGAAAACTGTCGCGCACCAGATCGCGCATCGGCACGAAACCCTGCTTGATGCGGTCCTCGGCCACCGAGAAGATGGCGCTCTCGGCCTCGTCGAGGATGAGATCCGCTTCCTGGTCGGCCTCGTACGCGCTCGACAGGATCTTGTTCGCCGAGAAAATCAGATTCCGGAGGGTCGCCTTCTCCTTGACGATCTTCGCGTAGTACTCGACGTTGGTGGCGCGTGGCACCCCGTCCACCAGCGAGGTGATGTAGGCGGGGCCGCCCACCTCCTCGAGTTCTCCCGAGCGCGCGAGCTCTTCGGTCAGCGTCAGCGGATCGATGGGATCGCGGCGTTCGGCCAGCGCGATCATCTTCTCGAAGAGCCGCCGGTGCGCATCCCGGAAGAACGCCTCCGGCCGGATCACCTCGATCGCCGTGTCGAACATCCCGTTGTCGATCAGGATCGCGCCCAGGACCGAACGCTCGGCGTCCAGATTGTGAGGGAGGGTGCGCTGCGCGGGGGCGACGGTGGACTCGGGCATGGCCTGGCGGGGTTCGCTATTCGCTGTTCGCTGGTCGCGGTTCGCTGCGGCCGTGCTCCCTCCACTCGTAAAAGCACACGGCGAAGGTCGAACGGCGAAGAGCGAGTTCAAAGAGGCCGATCATACACCCCGGTACGCACAACGGCCACGAAGGATGCTGTCCTCCGTGGCCGCTGCGCGGATCCTCAGGCAGGCGCTACCCGGCCGCTGGCGCGTCTGCCGGCGGGGCGGGCTCGGGATCGCCGCCTTCGCGGCCAACCTTGACCGTGAGTTGCGCGGTGACGTCACGATGCAGCTTGACGGGGACCGTGAACTCGCCGAGCGTCTTGATCGGGTCGGGCAGAAGGATCTTCCGGCGGTCGAGATCGAAGCCCTGGGCCGCCAGCGCCTCCCCAATGTCGGCGTTGGTGACCGACCCATACAGCTGGTCGTTCTCGCCCACCTTGCGGGTGACGGTGATGTCGAGTGCCGCCAGGCGCGTGGCCACGGCCTGCGCGGCCTCCCGCTCCCCGGCTTCCTTGGCCTCGACGATCTTGCGCTCGCGTGCCACCCAGTTCCTGTTTGCCGGCGTGGCCGGCAGCGCCAGCTTCCGCGGCAGCAGGTAGTTGCGGGCGTAGCCGTCGGCGACCTTGACGATCTCGCCGCGGTTCCCGAGGTGTTCGACGTGGTCTCTGAGGATGACTTCCATGATCAGATTCCCTTAATCGGTCACGTACGGCAGCAGCGCGAGCTGCCGCGCACGCATGATCGCCACGCGCAGCTTGCGCTGGTGCAGCGCGCAGGTGCCGGAGATGCGCCGGGGCAGCACCTTCCCGCGCTCGGGCACGAACCCGCTCAGCAGCCGTGCGTCCTTGTAGTTGATGTCGTCGATCTTCTCCGCGCAGAACTTGCAGACCTTCTTGCGCCGGAAGAGGCCACGCCGCTGGCCGCCCTTGGCATCGGTGCCGCGCGCCGCGCCACGGCCACGGCTGCCACCAGGACCGCTCCGCTTCTGTCCAAATGCCATGGCTAGATCTCCCTTCCGGACGACATGTCGTCGCGGTCATCATCGCTGTCGTCGGTCCCGGGCCCTTCACCGGGCTGCCGGTCCGGCGGCAGGCCGCGTGCGACACGCCGGCGGCGCGATACCTCCAGCCGCTTGCTCCGCGACCGCTCCACCACCGTCTCGTCCTCGTCGACACGGACGATCAGGTGCCGCATCAGGTCGTCGGACACCTTCAACCGGCGATCGATCTCCTTCATCAGCTCGCCGCCGCCGAAGATGACCTCGAGGACGTACACGCCCTCCTTGTGGTGACCGATCTCATAGGCCAGCTTCCGCTTGCCCCAGTTCTCGGTCTTCTCGATCGTGCCGCCCATCCGTCCGACGATGGTCTCGACCTGCGTGTGCATGTCGGTCATCGTCTGCTCGGGTGTCTCGGGCTTGAAGAGATACACGAGCTCGTACTTGCGTTGACTCATCACGTCTCCTTGTGGACCCGCCGTCCCGAGTCTGACCCGTGCCGGCGATGGCCACCATCCAGTGGCAAGGAGTCCCCCGTTCCGGTCACCCGACCGGTCCCGGGTCCTTCTCGTTCGCTGCGTTGAACGCGTTCATCACGCGCTCGATGCCGTCGGTCACGAACAACTCGACGGCCTCGGCGGCCCGCAGCACGGCCGCCTCGACATCCTCCCGCTCGCCGGGCTCGAAGCGGCCCAGCACATGGTCCGCCAGTTCCCGCCGCTCGTCCCCGCGCCCCACCCCGATGCGCAGCCGCGGAAAGGCCTGCGTTCCGAGGTGATCGGTCACGGACTTGAGCCCGTTGTGCCCGCCGGCGCTCCCCTCGCGTCTCGCGCGCAGCCGCCCGATCGGCAGGGCGACTTCGTCGACGATCACCAGGACGTCTTCCGGGGCGATCTTGAAGAACCCCGCCAGCCTCCCCACCGCCTCCCCGCTCAGGTTCATGAACGTCAGCGGCTTGGCCAGCAGCACGGGCGTGCCGGCGAACACCGTCTTGATCGTCAGCGCCTGCTGCCGCTCGCGCCACTCGCTCTCGATGTGCCAGCGCGATGCCAGCCGGTCGATCACCAGGAACCCGGCGTTGTGCCTGGTGTCGCGGTACTGCGGCCCCGGATTGCCGAGGCCGGCCAGGAGTTTCATGGCGTGGCGATCGGAACGGCTGGACTACTTCTTGTCCTTGCTGTCCTTCTTCGCGTCCTTGCCGTCCTTCTTGGCGTCCTTGGCGTCGGCCGCCTTCTCGGGCTTGCCCTTCTTGGCCACCTCGGGCTCGACGGCAGCCGTCGGGCCCGCCTCCGCCACAGCCGCCTCGGTGACCTTCGGGGCGACGATGTGGACGATCATCAGGTCCCCATCGTCGAGCGGCGTCCACTTTACGTCCACGGCCACATCGCGCATGTAGACGGCCTGGCCGAGCGCCAGGTCGCTGATGTCGATCTCGATGTGGTCGGGAATCTCCGACGGCAGCACCTCGACCTTCACCTCACGGTGAAGGAATTCCACCACGCCGCCCTGCACCTTGACGCCCTTCGACTCGCCCTTCAGGACGACCGGCACGGTGACCGTCAGGCGGCGGTCCATGTTGATGCGGTAGAAGTCCGCGTGCAGGAGGTGGCTGGTGACCGGGTCCACCAGGTAGTCCTTCACGAGCACGGTCTGATCGCCGCCGCCCTCGACCGACAGCGTGATGAGCGTGTTGACGCCCGACTCCGAACGCATGATCTTCATCAGCGCCTTCGGATCGACCGCGAGCGGCTCAGGGGCGACGGCGTCGCCGGCCTTCTGGGCGCCGTAGACGACCGCGGGCAACTGCCCCGCGGCGCGCAGGCGTCGCGCTTCGTTCTTGCCGGTGGTGGTCCGCTTGACGGCCGCGAGTGTCGCTTCCATGACTGTTCTTCCTGCGTCTGACTGCCCTGAACGTTAAACGAACAACGACGAAACCGACGTTTCCTCGTGAATGCTGCGAATCGCCTGGCCCAGCAGTCGCGCCACCGACAGGACGACAATCTTGCTCGACTCGGCCCGGTCGGGCGCAAGCGGGACCGTGTTGGTGACGATCAGCCTGTCGAGGGGCGCCTGCTCGATGCGCTCGAGCGCCGGCCCCGACAGCACGCCGTGCACCGCGCACGCGAGCACCCGCGTGGCGCCCTCAGCCCTGAGCGCCAGAGCGGCCTTCTGAATCGTGCCCGCCGTGTCGATGATGTCGTCGGCGATGACGCACGTCCGGCCCTTGATGTCGCCGATGACGTTCATCACCTCCGCCGTCCCGGCGTCCGACCGGCGCTTGTCGATCACCGCGAGATCGGCGCCGAGCCGCTTCGCATACGCCCGCGCGCGTTCGGCGCCCCCGGCGTCTGGCGCCACGATCGTGAGCGGGCCGAGGTCCTGACGGGCGAGGTAATCGATGATCACCGGCGCCGCGAACAGGTGGTCCACCGGGATGTCGAAGAACCCCTGGATCTGCGCCTTGTGCAGATCCATCGTGAGCACACGGTTCGCGCCCGACGCGCTCAGGACATTCGCCACGAGCTTGGCCGAAATCGGCACGCGGGGCTTGTCCTTGCGGTCCTGCCTGGCGTAACCGTAATACGGCAGCACCGCCGTGATACGCGCCGCCGACGATCGGCGGAACGCATCGGTCATGATCATCAGCTCCATCAGGTGCTGATCGACCGGGGCGGACGTCGGCTGGAGGATGAAGACGTCGGTGCCCCGGATGTTCTCGTCAATCTGAAACGACACCTCGGTGTCGGGAAAGCGCCGAAGGCGCGCCTGCCCGAGCGGCACCCCGAGGAACTCGGCGATCTCACGGGCAAGCTGCGGGTGCGCGCTCCCCGCGAAAATCTTCAGATCCCCAAAGCCCGTCGGTCGCATCGTCGGCGGCCTGTCCTCGTCCTGATCGAACCGTTGATCCGACCCCGCACGGGCGGCCGGGAGTTTGGCTGGGGCGGAAGGATTCGAACCTTCGAATACGGGGTCCAAAGCCCCGCGCCTTACCGCTTGGCCACGCCCCACCACGGGCACACCGGGCCACGCCCCACGGCAGGTAGGCCCCAACCGACTCGGTGCAAACCGTTAGTCTATACGACTGATCCGGCCTCCGGCAAGCTGCCGCGTCAGCAGTCGCTGGTAGTCGGCCCTGGTCAGCGTGCGGGTGGTGACGGCAGCCCACCCTCGATCCGCCACGGCACGCGAGGCCCGGTCCGCGTCCGATCGCGCCGAAAACACGCCGAAAACGGCAGATCCGCTGCCGGACATCGCCGCCACTGCGGCCCCGCCGTCGAGCAGCACTCGCTTGATGCGTCCCACCGTCGGGTGACGCCGCACCACGGGCGGCTCGAGGTCGTTTCTCAGCCCGTGCGTCCACGCGGGCCAGTGTGCGGGCACCGGACGAGCGGTGGGCTCCCGGCGTGGCCTGGCATCGGCGTCGTACCAGCCGTACGCCTCGACCGTCGACACGCCGAAGCGCGGCCTGGCGATCACGACGTGTGAACGTGGCAGGTCCGCCAGCGGGTAGATATCGTCACCACGGCCCAGTCCAAGCGCCGTACCGCCCACCAGGAAGAACGGCACATCGGCACCGAGCCTGGCTGCCACCCGGCTGAGCGTGACCGCGTCGAGTTCGAGTTCCCACAGGACGGACAGGCCGAGGAGTGTCGCCGCGGCATCGGCGCTTCCCCCACCGAGCCCCGCCTGCGCGGGGATGCGCTTCTCGAGCCGCACCGAGACGTCTCGAGGCGCCCATCCGCGGCCCTTGCGGGAAAGGCGCCAGAGCAGCGAGGCGGCCCGCCACACCAGGTTGCGCCGGTCGACGGGCACGTCCGGATCCGTGCACGCAATCTCGAACGGCCCCGGGCGCCGGATGAGGGTGACGACGTCGTGCAGGGCGATCGTCTGGAAGACGGTCCGCAGGTCGTGGAACCCATCCGGCCGGATACCGAGAATGCGCAGGTCCAGATTGACCTTGGCGCACGCGGGGAGAACGAGGGTGTCAAGGCTCACGGGTGTGGAGGGGGCTCGCGGCGCGCAGGTCACGCAGGGTGATCGCCTCGGCGTTTGCCGGCGCCTCGACACTGAACGCCTCATCAGGGACGTCCACGTTCATTTCGAGCGACGCGATCTCGGCCGTGAGATCCACGCCCGTGGACGCGCGGCGCACGCGCACGGTGCGTGGGATGCCTCCGACGTGAGCGCCGTAGTCGATCAGCCAGTCCTCGTAGTCGGCCGCCACGATCGCGGGGCGTCCGTCGCGCGACCTGAGATACGCACGCCGGCCGGCGCCGATGGCGACACTCGTCCAGCCCCCGCCGTGATCCAGGCCGTCCGAGGCCGCCTCGTCTCCGACACACCCCGAGATAATGCGGCGCAGGTCGCTCGCGCCAAGCGCGAGACCGGCGAGCGCCTCGAGCAGATCGGGAACGGCGGCGTCGGACAGCACCTGCCGTTCTCGAGGAAAGACGAGCATCGCTCGATCGTCCCGCCCGGCAAGGATGAAGCCCGGTGGACCGAACGGCGCCACCGCTTCGAGGCGCAGCGCCGCAGGTGAAGCGAAGCCGGCAATGAGGCGCGCGCGCACGCGCTCGGAGCCTGCGCGTCCAGACAGCCGAAGTTCGCCGGTCAGCGTCCGCAGTCCCGGGCACCAGGAGGTGGCGCCCGCAAAAGCCCCCTCTGCGGCCGGATGGCTTGATGCGGTCCCCGTCGGCCGCGGCGGAACTCGAGAGGCGCATCCGCCCAGCAGGAGGACGACTGCCGCCACTGCCGCACCGCGAACCGCCGTGCTCATTGCCGCCGCCGGGCGTCGCGGATCTTCTTCTCGATCGCCTCGACGTCCACCAGGTCGCGATCGCCGGTCAGCGCGCGCTCCCAGGCGGCAACGGCTTCGGCCCACAGCTCGCGGCGGGCGAGCACATCGCCCAGATGGTCCTGCACGACGGAACTGCCTTCCATCGACGCGGCGGCCTGGCGCAGCGGCGCTTCGGCTTCGGCGACTCTCCCGAGCTTGAAGAGCACCCATCCCAGGCTGTCCAGATAGGACGGCGTGTCGGGCGCCACCTCGAGCGCGCGCTCGATGAGCACGAGCGCCTCGGGAAGCCGCAGCCCGCGGTCCGCGAGCATGTAGCCAAGGTAGTTCAGGGCAGGCGCGTGCATCGGATCGCGCGCGAGGACCGTGCGGAACGCCCGCTCGGCGTCCGCGACGCGGCCGGCGGATTCGTGGACGGCGCCGAGCCTGAAGTGAAGGTCCACCTCGTCAGGCGTTCGCGCAATCTCCCGTTCGAGTCTCGCGACCGCGGCGTCAAAACGCTTCGCTTCGGTGTAGGCATCGACGAGCGCGAACGCCACCTCGCGGTCGTCGGGACGATTCGCGTCGAGCGCTTCGACGATGGCCAGGCCTTCATCGACCTTGCCGGCGCGGACGAGCGCCTGCGCGCGCAGTTGCCGCAAACGCAGGCTGCGCGGGAACTGCTCGAGGGCGCGCGCCGCCTCTCCGTCGGCTTCGTCATAGCGCCGGGCCGTGAGGAGCGCCTGCACGACACCGCTGGCGTACTCGACCTGATCGGGTCGGAGTTCGCGGCCGCGCTTGAAGGCGGCCACCGCTTCGTTGTGCGCGCCCAGTCTCTGGTGGGCCGTGCCGAACTGCGCCAGCAGCAGGGCGCCGTCGCCCTCGCGCCCCCGGCTGCGCGCTTCCGCGTCCTCCGCAAACGGCGCGAGAGTGGCGACGACGGCGGCGTAGTCGTGTCGATCGAACAGGGTGAGCGTCAACGCATACAGCGCACTGATGTTCGTCGGGTCGAGCGCGAGGAGCCGTCGCGCGGTGGTTTCGGCGGCCGGGTGGTTGCCCTGCAGCCGGTACGCCTGTGCCAGCAGGTACAGCGCGCGCCCGTCCTTCTGGTTCGCGGCGAGGTGGTCGGTCAGCAGCGCCTCGGCCCGAGGGCCTCCCTCGCCGTCCGGCACGTTCAGAAGCGCGGCCGCGAGCCGCAGTCTCAGCTCACCGTTCTGGCCGCGCGCCTCGTCAAGAGCGCGCTGGTAGGCGGCGACGGCCTCCGGCCAGCGCCGCTGACGCTCGAGCAGATCACCGAGCGTCGCGAAGTAGCGCGGGTTCGCCCGGGCCGCCCCAGCCATCGCCTCGGTCGCGCGATCGATCCTCCCGCTGGCCGTGTGCGCTTCGGTGAGCAGCAGGAACGGCTCCACGAGATACGGCGCCTGCGAGGCGACATTGTCGAGCACGGCCACGGCCGCGTCCGCATCGCCGGCACGCACGTGCAGGCGTCCCAACGTCAACTGCAGACCGAGCTCCGTGGCCATCGCGGGCGTGGACTCGATCTGCTGCAAACGGCCGATGGCGCGCGGGATCCAGTCTTCCGCGGTTGTGCCCGGCGGCGGTGGCACGGCGCCCTCCGCGTAGGCCGCGTAGACGAGTCCGAGCACGCGGTTCGCCTCGGTGTTCGACGGATCGAGCGCCACCGCGCTTTCGGCCGCCGCCACGGCGTCGGTCGCCCGGTTCTGGCGCGCGTGGTGGGCGGCGATCTCCGCGGGAATCTCGGCCGACGAGGGATCGAGCGCACGGGCGCGCTCGAGCGCGGCCAGCGCGCCCGGATGGTCGCCTTCCGCGTCGAGGCGCCGCGCGAGCAGGAACTGGTAGTAGGACTCCGACCCTCCCGAGGGACGAGCGGCCGCCGGTCCCGGCGGCGGCACCGACTGCGCGCTCCACGCCGGTGCGGGGAGGCACAGCCCGGCGAGCAGGACGACCAGGACGACCACGCGCGGGAACGGCATCCCGATCATCTTTTCACACATCCAGTAGACCTCATCAACTGAATCGGCGGCGGCCCCGCCAGCCCTTGATGAAGAGTTCAGAGCACGCCGGCAGACGCCGGCACCCGCCATGCCTACGGAGCCGGTCTGCTATATTGGCGGCAGATGCGCGGCGGCGGCGAGCCGCCACCCGGAGGCCCCATGCCCATCGACCCCGAGCTGCTCGAGATTCTGGCGTGTCCCGTGTGCAAGACCCCTGTGACACCGGTGCACGATGGGGCGGCGCTCAAGTGCCAGCAGTGCCACCGCGTCTATCCGATCAAGGACGACATTCCGGTGATGCTGATCGACGAAGCCACGGTCGAACCCTGAACATCCTCCTCATCCGCCTGCGGCTGATCGGCGACGTGCTGTTCACGACGCCGGCCCTGGGCGCCTTGCGCCGGCACTACCCGGAGGCGCGCCTCACCTACCTGGTCGAGGAGGTGCCGGAACCGGTGGTCAGGCACAACCCGCACCTCGACGAGGTGATCGTCGTTCCGCGCCCGAGAGGGCTCGCACGGATCGCGTGCGACCTGCGGCTGGCGAGGAGGTTGCGCGCTGCCGGATTCGACGTGGTGATCGACTTCCACGGGGGCCCGCGCAGCGCATGGTTGACGCTCGCCACCGGCGCTCGCGTCCGCATCGGCTACGGGCTGCCAGGCCGCCGGGGGTGCTACACGGAGCGCCTGCCCTGGACACGCGCGCTCGTGCCGCCGCGGCATTCGGTGCTGAACCAGTGGGATCTGCTGCGACCGCTCGGCATTGGACCGGCGGACCCGGCCCTCGATCCAGTCGAGATGCCCGAAGATCCGGCGGCGTCGGCCCGGGTCACACAGCGGCTGGCGGCCGCACGCGTCCCCCCCGACGCCCCACTCGTGGTGCTGCATGTGAGTGCCAGCAACCCCTTCCGCCGCTGGCCCCGAAGCGCGTTCGCCGAGGTGGCGGCGAGGCTCGCCGCGGAAGATAGCCGCCGCCGCATTATCATCTCGTCAGGCCCGTCGGAATCCGACGCGGCCGACGAGGTGGCCCGCGACGCCGCGCACCGCGCGAGAGCGCAAGCGTCGTCGATCATCCGGTGCGGGGAATTCGACCTGTCCGAACTGCGTGCGCTCGTGGGACGCGCGGCGCTGTTCATCGGCGGCGACAGCGGACCGATGCACGTGGCCTCGGCCACGAGGACGCCGATTGTGGGGCTCTTCGGGCCGACCCTGCCGGACCGCTCGATCCCATGGCGGGATCCCGCTGTACCGTCGGTCGTCGTCGATGCGGGGCCGCTGCCCTGCCGGCCGTGCCACCAGCGGCACTGCGTGCCCGGCGACTTTCGCTGCCTGACCCGAATCACCCCCGACGACGTGGTGAAGGCGGCGCGGCGGGCGATGGGGTGACGGGTTGGGGCAGGTTGGGCGGGTTCGGACAGGTTCGGACAGGTTTGGGCGGGTT
>CAZNOC010000142.1:0-10648 GCA_964574545.1 uncultured Bifidobacteriaceae bacterium
GCGCAGGACACGGCGTTTCTCGGCCGCGAAGGCGCGCCCGAGGCTCCGGTGGCCGATGCGCCGGACCTGCCGCTGTCCGAGGCGCGCGACCGCTTCGAGCGCGACTACATCCTGCAGGCGCTCGCCGCGCAGCAGGGCAACATCTCGCGCACCGCCGACGCGTTGGGCGTCGAGCGCAGCAACCTGTACAAGAAGATGCGCGCCTTCGGCATCGCGCCGTCGCGGTAGGACGGGAACTCGAAGGCCACGAAGGCCATCTCTGAAGACGACACGGAAGACGACACGGAAGACGCACTCCAGGATCCGGTCATCAATGAGATCCATGAAGGACGGAGTTCGTGCGTTCTTCGTGGCCTTCGTGCTTTTCGTGTTTGTGTCGCTCACTCCGAGGCGCGGAGTTTGTTCTCCAGCACCTGATCAGGGCTGAAGCCCTCGAGCTGCAGATACCAGGCCGCCGCCGAGACGAGCGCCGCCGACGGGACGAGGCCGACGATCTCGCTCTCGAGCACCGTGACGCCGTAGCGTGCCGCCTCGCGCTTCACCGTGTCGAACACCCGGAAGATGGGGGTCTTCTCCACGTTGGTCAGGTTCATCGAGACCTGCACGATGCCGCGGTCCTCGAGCGCGAGTCCCATCGCCTTGACGAATCGGAAACCGCCGCTGCTCATACGGATCGCGGTCGCGATCTTCTTCGCGACGTCCAGGCGGTCGGTGGCCAGATTGATGTTGTAGGCGATGAGCGGCATACGCGCACCCATCACCGTGGCGCCGGCTGACGGGTGCGGCGCCGCGGGGCCGAAGTCCGGGGCCCAGTCGGGCGTGGCGAGCTTCGCCGCCAGCCCTTCGAACTCGCCGCGGCGGATGTCCTCGAGATTGCGGCGCGCCGGCGTGGCCGCGGCCTCCTCGTACAGGAACACCGGCACCGAGAACCGGCCGGCGACCTCCGCCGCGGTCTCCTTCGCCAGGGCCACGCACGCCTCCATCGTGACGCCGTCGATCGGGACGAACGGAACCACGTCCACCGCGCCCATGCGGGGATGCTCGCCGCTGTGCTCGCGCAGGTCGACCGCGGGCACCGCGGCCTCGAACAGCGCCAGGACGCCGGCCTTGACGGCGGCGGCTTCGCCGGCGAACGTCAGGACGGAGCGATGGTGCGTGGGGTCGGAGGACCAGTCGAGGACACGGACGCCCGGCACCGCCCTGACCGCGTCAACGACTCGGGAAACGACCTCCGGACGGCGTCCCTCGCTGATGTTGGGAATGCATTCGATGATGGCCATTGGGCGGTGTTGTACCACATCGCCCGTTCAGCGACGCTCTCCGAGCGCCGGGCTTTCCAATACCAACCGGATGTTCAGTCAAAGATCCATTGGAACGGATCAATTTGTCGCCCCAGCGGAGGATTAATCCAACTGATTGGATGCCAATCGCGCGCAGAGGGGCGAGTGACGTGACCAGCGGCTGTAAGGTGCTGACTGACAGTCACTTTGTGAACAGGGCTTCTGGAGCCCGCGTGGTATTCACTTTGCTAGAGGAATGGGTTGGGCGGACGTTAGTTCGTGACCGGGCGTGCTTTCTGCGGGACGAATCGATGCTGGACGTCGTCTCAGAGAGTCCGCTGATGTGGGAACCTTGGCATTCGGGGGGACCATCTTGATTGTTTGTTAGGAGAGGAATCTATGTTGCAGAAATGGACCCGCGGCCTTGTCGTGGCGCTTGCCGTACTTGTGGCGAGCACGGCGTACGGCCAGGGCGTTCAGACGGGTGTCCTCACGGGCACCGCCACCGACTCCGACGGCCTCGTGCTTCCGGGCGTGACCGTCACGGTGTCGTCGTCGGCCCTTCAGGGCCTGCGAACGACGGTCACCGACGGCAACGGCGTGTACTCGCTGCGTGGCCTTCCGCCCGGCGAATATACCCTGGTGTTCGAACTGTCCGGCATGCGGACGGTCGAGGCGACCCAGCGCGTGGACCTCGGGCTCACGGCCCGGGTGGACGCCCGAATGCAGCTGGCCACGCTCACGGAGGTGGTGACCGTGACGGCCGAGCTGCCGACTCTCGTCACCTCGGTCACCGGCGGCGCCAACTACCGCGCTGAAGAGATCAGCGTTCTGGCGACCGGGCGCACGGTCCAGGGCATTGCAAACCTCGCCCCCGGACTCACCGACAACACGCCGAATGCCGGCCAGGTGACGATCAGCGGCGCGTTCGCGTTCGACAACCAATTCCTGGTGGACGGGGTGGACGTGGCCGACAACCTGTTCGGCACGGCCAACAACCTGTTCATCGAGGACGCCATCGAAGAGGTCCAGGTGCTCACGTCGGGCATCTCGGCCGAGTTCGGCCGTTTTTCGGGCGGCGTCGTCAACGCCGTGACGAAGAGCGGCGGCAACCAGTTCTCGGGCAGCTTCCGCGACAGCATCTACAAGCCGGGGTGGACCGAAGAGACGCCGTTCGAGACCGAGCGCAACCAGACGCGTGAGGGCGACCTGCAGCACGTCTACGAGTGGACCGTTGGTGGACCGATCCTGCGGGATCGTCTGTGGTTCTTCCACGCCGGCCGCAAGCAGGAAGCGACCACGCCGGCGCCGTTCCCGCAGACGGGCATCGCGTTCGATCGCGTCTCGAAGAACGACCGGCTCGAGTTCAAGGGCACGGCGACGCCCATCCAGAACCAGACGTTCACGGGCACTTACCTGCGGAACCAGACAGCGCAGACGCAGGCGACCTTCGGCTTCAGCATCGACCCGTCGACGGTGGTCAACCGCACCTTGCCGAACGACCTCATGGTGGGGGCGTGGCGCGGTGTGATCAACAACCAGCTGTTCGCGACCGCGCAGGTGTCGCGCCGCACGTTCGGGTTCCGCGACAGCGGCGGCACGAGCACGGCGATCACCGACTCGCCGTTCCTGACCCGCAGCTTCACGCCCGGCGTGGTGTTTGCGCACTACAACGCGCCGTACTTCGACAGCACGGACCCCGAGAACCGGAACAACCGGCAGATCGCGGGCTCCCTGTCGTACTTCCTGACGACCAACAGCCTCGGCAGCCACGACCTCAAGGCGGGCTACGAGAACTTCAACACCACGCGGACGGGCGGCAACTCGCAGACGGCCACCGACTTCGTGTTCGCGACCGACTACCTCGTCTCGGGCGGATCGCCGGTGGTTGGCGCCGACGGCAAGCTCATCCCGATCTTCGTGCCCGGTCAGTCGCGAATCGAGAACTGGATTGCCACGCGCGGCGCGAATATCGACATCACCACGCAGTCCTTCTTCGTGCACGATCGCTGGGTGGCGACCAACCGCGTGACGCTCGACCTCGGCCTGCGCTACGAGCGTGTGCGCAGCGAGGCGACGGGCGGCATCATCGGTGTGGACACCGACACGCTGGCGCCGCGCCTCGGCGCGACGTGGGATGTGCTCGGTGACGGCCGGCAGACCGTGCAGGCGACCTACGGGCGCTACTCCGGCAAGTACAGCGAGACGCAGGTCGCGCGGAACACGAACGTCGGCATACCGAACCTGCTCCTCTATGAGTACACGGGTCCGGCGGGCCAGGGGCTCAATTTTGCCCCCGCGTTCGACCTGAGCAACTATCGCGTCATCAACGCAAGCTTCCCCCTGACGAACATCTTCATCGCCGACGGCCTGTCATCGGTAATCAGCGATGAGATCACGTTTTCCTACGGGCGTCAGATCGGCACGCGTGGCGCGGCGAAGGCGACCTACCAGCGCCGCTCGATGAGCAACTTCATCGAGACGTTCATTAACGATCCAAGCCCGGCCGGTAAGGTTCAGTTAGTGCAGCCGGGGCTTCCCCCTCGTACGCTCGACCGAGTTGTCAACGACAACACAAGCGATCTGCGCCGCGACTACCAGGCGCTGATCTTCCAGTCCAATTACCGCATGACGAACCGCTGGTCCGTCAACGCGCACTGGACGATCCAGCTCGAGAACGACGGGACGATCGAGGGCGAGGGCACCAACACGCCCGGTGCGGCGTCGATCTTCGGCACCTACCCGGAGATCTACCCGGCCGGCTACGCCCGCGTGGTGCCGGACGGCCGGCTGGACGACTTCCAGCAGCACAAGGTGCGCGCGTGGACGACCTACGCGTGGGACTTCGGCCGCTTCGGTACGGCGGACACGTCGGTCCTGTGGCGCTACAACTCCGCGGCCACCTACAGTCTCTCGGCCACGGTCCCGACCTCGGCCATCCAGCGCGCGCGCAACCCCGGTTACGCGCTTCCGCCGCAGTCGCAGACGCTCTTCTTCGACGAGCGCGGTTCGGAGGAGTTCGAGCCGTCGAGCCTGTTCGACTTCTCCGTGACCTACCAGATTCCGGTCTTCCGGACGCTGCGGCCGTGGATCAAGCTCGACCTGTTCAACGCGTTCAACGATCAGAGCCTGGTTCGGTTCAACACGGCCATCACGGCCAACAACGCCGGCCCGGTCGATGCCGACGGGCTGCCGCTCGACTTCAACCGTGGCGCCAACTTCGGGAAGGCGACGGCGATCAGCCACTTCCCGCAGTCCGCTGCGAATCCCTCGGGCGAGGCGCTCTACGCCCGCACGTTCCTGATGTCGTTCGGGCTGCGCTTCTAGGCGGCGGCTCGACGACGACGCTCAAACGGGGCGGTGGCCTACAGGCCACCGCCCCGTTTTTCTTTCCGGACCTGTCCGGACCTGCCGAACCTGCCCGGACCTCTCGGCCCCGTCCGGACCTGCCGGACCCGTCCCGAGCCGTCGGACCTTGCTATAATCCCCCTCGTGTCAGACCCGCAGCGCGCCCCTGAGCGACCCGCCGAGGCGTTGAGCGGCGCCGAGCGTGACGCGCGCATCGAGCACCTGCTGCTCACGGGGCTGGACCGCTATTTCGCCGCGGACTACGAGCAGGCCATCAACCTGTGGACGCGCGTCCTCTTCCTCGATCGCACGCACGATCGCGCGCGCGCCTACATCGAACGCGCGCGGAGCGCGCAAGCCGAGCGTCAGCGCGAGTCGGAGGTGCTGCTGCACGAGGGGCTCGAGGCCTTCGGTCAGGGCGATGTGCGCCGTGCGCGTCACCTCGTCCACACGGCCCTCGATCGCGGCGCTCCGGATGATGCGGCGCTTGGGGTGCTGAGCCGCCTCGACCGGCTCGAGCCACGATCGAGCGACCTGGTACGGCGGTCGCGCGTGTCGTTCGATCCGGCACCGGGCGACGATGTCAGGCCGCTGCGCCGGCTGCCCGATCTTCACAATCGGCCGGCCCGTGGATGGTGGCCGGCCGTGGTCGGCGTCGTGGTGTTGCTCTCAGCGGTGGCGGCCTGGCTGGTGTCGCAGCCGCAGGGTCCCTGGACGGCGTGGCTGGTCAGCCCGACGCCGGCCGACGCCGTGGTGCTCCCGGTGGTTCCCACGGCGCTGGACGTGCCGCTGTCGTCGGAAACGTATCTGCTCCGGGCGCGCGCGCTCTTCCAGGCCGGCCGCCCGCGCGACGCACTGCGCGCGCTCGAACCGATCGGCGTGGGCGATCCCCTTCGTCCAACGGCCGACCGGCTGCGAGGGGAGCTGCAGCGCACGCTGCTGGATCTCGCGCGCCTGCCGGTCGTACCCGGGGCGGCCGGACTGCCGCGCGGCGAATGAAGTGTCCCAAGTGCGGCTATGTGGGTTTCGAGGCCGGCGATCGCTGCCGGAACTGCGGGTACGACTTCTCGCTCTCACCTGCGGCCGAGCCGGATCTCTTCATCCGCCATGATGACGAGGCGGCAGCCCCCATCGCGAATCTGACGCTCGGAGATCGCGAGGCCGACCCGCCCGGCGATCGTGCGGGGCGCCTGGATCTCGATCGACTCATCGGGGCCGCCGATCCACCAGTCGGCCGGAGAGAACCGACCCCGGCACCGCAGGGCGACGATCTGCTGCCGTTGTTCGATTCCGAGGAGGCCGAGGACGCGCCCCTGATTCGGTCACCCGGTCCGCCGCGCCCGCCTCTTGCGGTGCGCCGGGCGTCCGAAGCGCCGCGGACCCGAACCCGGACGACGCGGCCGCTGTTCCACAGCGAGGAGCCGCCACTCGAGCAGGATCTCAGGGTCGCGGAACCTGACGCAGCCCAGAGCCGCTCCGTCTACGTGCGACCCGGGTTGTCCGACGGGCACGACGACGCGGGTGGCATGGCGCGGCTTCTTGCCTTCACGCTCGATCTCGCATTGCTCTCGTCCATCAATGCGGTCGTCGTCTACTTGACGATGCAGATTGCGGGCGTTCGGATGGGGGAAGTGGGCATCGTGCCCGTCGCTCCAATGGCGGCATTTCTGGCGCTGCTGAACGGCGGCTACCTTGTCGCTTTGACCGCGGCGTCCGGACAGACCATCGGGAAGATGGCCACGGGAATCCGCGTCGTGGCCGAGGACCGCGGCCGACTCGATGCCGGCAGGGCCGTCCTGCGCGCCGCGGCGAGCCTGGTGTCGATCGCGACCCTCGGCGCCGGCTTCCTGCCGGCGCTGATGGTACCCGGCGGACGCGCGTTGCACGACCGCGTCGCGGGAACGCGAGTGGTCAGGAACTAGCGAAGCCGCGCCGGGACGCAGAGCGTCAGGCCAGGACCGGGTGAATGCGAACACGTACGGCGCTAGCGATTGCCACCTGTGGCGGCACCGGCTACTTCCCGATTGCTCCCGGCACGGTCGGTTCCGCGGTTGGACTCGTCATCTTCTACGGCGTGCGCTCGGTAGGGCTCTTCTGGGTGGAGCTGGCGGCCATCGTCGTCACGCTGGTCGTCGGCGCGTGGGCCGCCACCGTCGCCGAAGCGGCGCTCGATCGGAAGGACCCCGGGCCTGTCGTGATTGACGAGGTGCTCGGCATGCTGGTCACGATGCTGCTCGTGCCGTCCGGGGTCGCCGCGGCCGTGGCAGGATTCCTCCTCTTCCGGGTCTTCGACGTCGTCAAGCCATTTCCAGCGGACCGGCTCGAAAGGGCTCCGCGGGGATGGGGCATCATGCTCGACGACCTCATGGCTGGCGTCTACGCCAATCTCGTGCTTCAGGCGCTGATCTGGCTGCGCCCGGCGTGGTTTGCATGAGCACCGTCGATCTCGCTCATCGGGCAGCCATCGTGGCCGTCGGCAGCGAGTTGCTGACCCCGTCGCGCACCGACACCAACTCGCTCGCCATTACCGAGGCGCTGAACACACTCGGGATCGACGTGGCGTTCAAAGCCATCGTCGGAGACGATCGCGGGGAGTTGGCCGAGATGTGCCGTCAGGCGATGCGGCGCGCGAGCCTCGTGGTCTTCACTGGCGGCCTCGGTCCCACTGACGACGACGTGACGCGGGAGGTGGTGGCGGAGGTACTGTCGCTCCCCCTGAGCGAGGATCCGGAGATCCTGGCGTCGATCCGTGCCCGCTTCGAGCTTCGCGGGCTTCGCATGCCCGAGACCAACCGCCGACAGGCGCAGGTGCCCGGCGGGGCGCTGGTCCTGCTCAACGATCGCGGCACGGCGCCTGGCCTGTGGATCGAGACCGGGAGCCACGGAGTCGCGCTGCTGCCGGGCCCCCCGCGGGAAATGCGCCCGATGCTTGCGCGCGTCGCGGAGCAGTGGATTGCGCCGCGTTGGGGAGGGCGCCGCCTTCGACGGCGGCAGCTGAAGATCGCGGGGCGCACCGAGTCTGGCGTCGAGGAGCTGGCGCAACCCTTGTACGTCCACTGGACCAGCGAGTCGATCCCCATCGAGACCACGATCCTGGCGGGACCTGGCGTCATCGAGTTGCATCTGTCAGCTCGGTCTTCCGACGCGGTCGCCGCGGACGGTGCGCTCGCTCACGCCATCGACGAGCTTGCGGCTCTGTTCGGCCACGATGTGGTGAGCGATGATGGCCGGTCGCTGGAGCAGGTGGTGGGAGACCTGCTGGTCGCGCGCGGCTGGCGGATCGCGCTGGCCGAGTCCTGCACGGGCGGCCTGGCGACGTCGAGGCTGACGGATGTGCCCGGGAGCTCGGCCTACCTCGATCGCAGCGTCGTGGCGTACAGCGACGACGCCAAGACGCAGTTGCTCGGAGTGCCAGAGAGGTTGCTTCACGAGCACGGTGCGGTGAGCGAACCGGTGGCCGCGGCCATGGCCGCTGGTGTCCGCGAGCGCGCTGGCGTCGACATCGGCGTCGGCATTACGGGGATCGCCGGTCCCGGGGGGGGCACACCGGCGAAGCCCGTGGGCACCGTCGCGATCGCGGTGGCCGGCCGGGGCGGAACAGCGGTGAGGACGCTTCGGTTCGTCGGAGGCCGCGGCATGGTCAAGTCCTTCGCGTCGGCCACGGCCCTCGACATGGTCCGGCGTTTCCTCATCGGTGGTTCGTTCGACGTTGACTGGGTGTACCGCCCGGCTGGCTGACCCGATCCGGAGCGTATACTCAAGGCGGAGGGGCGGACATCGCCGCCTGAACTGGGTTGCACTCTGTGAATGTTGCGTGCGTATGGAGAGCTTGCCTCCGATTCTGATCGGTTACCTGATCGGTGCGCTGCCCGTGGGGTTCGTCCTCACGCAGTGGCTGCGTGGCGTGGACCTGCGCCGGGTGGGCAGCGGCAATCCGGGGGCCACGAACGCGTATCGGACCGCCGGACTCGCCGCGGCGGTGCTGGTGATGGGCGCCGATCTCGCCAAAGGCGCCGGTACGGTTGCCCTGGCAGCGCGACTGACCGACGGCGCGGCGACGCCCGCAGCAGCCGGTGTCGCCGCGATCATCGGACATGTGTACCCGGTGTGGCTGCGGTTTCGCGGCGGCAAGGGCGTGGCCACCGCGGCGGGGGTGTTCGCGATGCTGACGCCGGTCGCGTGCGGCATCGCCGCGGCCGTCTTCGTGGCCACCGTGTGGGCGACGCGCTACGTCTCGTTGGGGTCGGTGGTGGCGACTGCCGCGCTTCCGCCGATTGCGTTGATTGCGGGAGCGCCGGCCGGCGTCGTGGCCGGCGGCGTCGTGGCGGCCGTGGTGATCACGGTGCGGCACCGCGCAAACCTGTCGCGCCTGCTCGCGGGCACCGAGCGGCGACTCGGCGAGAGGACCGCCGCGCCTGTACGGTGATCGGTGAGTTCGACAGTGTTCGGTCGTCAGTCACGTCCGTGCTGTGTCGAGCAGCGGACTGACACCTCAAAGAAGTGTGGGGGCAGTCATCAGTACCGCAACCGTTCTTGGCGCCGGCAGCTGGGGCACGGCACTGGCCATTCACCTGGCTCGCGTGGGCCACGACGTTCGCCTCTGGGGCCGCGACGGCACGTTCGTGGCAGAGATGGCGCGCCGCCGCGCCAATGCCGTGTACCTGCCGGATGTCACCTTCCCCCCCTCGCTCGTGCCGACCTCGTCGCTTCGAGAGGCGCTGGACGGCGTGAGCCTTGTCGTCGTGGCGGTGCCGTCGCACGGACTGCGGCAGGTGCTGAGGCAGGGGGTGGCTCACCTGTCCCGCGATGTGGTGGTCATCAGCGCCACCAAGGGCCTCGAGGAGGACTCGCTCCTCAGAATGACGCAGGTGATCGCGTCTGAGTGGCCGCGTGCCGGTGCCGTGGCGGCCCTGTCCGGACCGAGCTTCGCGTCGGAGCTCGCGCGGCAGCTGCCGACCGCGGTGGTCGTCGCCTCGCCGGACGCCGCGGTGGTCGAGCGCGTCCAGGAGGAGCTTCGGTCCTCGACATTCAGGCTGTATGGAAGCCGCGACGTCGTGGGGGTCGAGATCGGGGGCGCCCTCAAGAACGTCATCGCGATTGCGGCGGGTGTTGCGGAGGGACTTGGACTCGGGCACAACGCCCTGGCGGCGCTCATCACCCGCGGGCTGGTCGAGATCACGCGCCTCGCGAGCGGCCTTGGCGCCGAGCGCGACACGCTTGCCGGGCTGGCCGGCCTCGGCGATCTGGTCCTGACGTGCACGGGCCACCTTAGCCGCAATCGTCATGTCGGCGCGGAACTGGCACGCGGGCGCCCGCTCGTGGAGATCCTGGCGAGCACGAAGATGGTGGCAGAGGGCGTACGGACGACGACGGCGGCGCTCGCGCTCGCGGAACGGACCGGGCTCGAGCTTCCGATTGCCACCCAGATGGCCGAGGTCCTCGCCGGGCGGAAGGATCCGACCGCGGCGCTCTTCGACCTGATGGGCCGACGGCAGCGTGCCGAGACGGAACCGGCGACGCGATGACCGGGACGCGCCGTTTGGGCGATAGTACAATCCCCTGAATGGGTTTCTTCGATCGGCTGAAGGAGGGGCTGTCCCGGACCGCGAAGCAGATTGTCGATCGGTTCGACGAGATCGTCGAGCGCGCCGACGCTCCAGAGGAACGGACTCGAGCGGTCAACGTCGAGACGCTCGACGCCCTCGAGGAGCTGCTGATCTCCGCCGATGTGGGCGTCGCCGCCACGGATCAGATCGTGGATGCGGTCGCAAAGCGGCAGCGCCGCGGCGAAAGCCTTCGCGACCTCGTGACGGAAGAGATCCTCCGCATCTTCGATCATGTCGCCCCCGCGCCGGCCTACAGCACGGCGCCGCGCGTCGTGCTGATCGTCGGCGTCAACGGCACCGGCAAGACGACGACGGTGGGCAAGCTCGCCAACCAGTACAAGCGCGAAGGCCGAACGCTCCTCGTCTGCGCGGCCGACACCTTCCGTGCCGCGGCCGTGGACCAGTTGCAGGTCT
>CAZNOC010000143.1:0-10634 GCA_964574545.1 uncultured Bifidobacteriaceae bacterium
TGTCCAGCTCGTCGCGGTCGGTGACGACGAGGATGCGGGCGTCGGGGTCGTGCTCGAGGAGCCACTTGGCAATCAGCACCATCAGGATGCTCTTGCCGCTGCCCTGGGTGTGCCAGATGACGCCCCCCTCGCGACGAGCGATGCGCTCCTGCGCGGCCTTCACCCCGAAGAACTGGTGCGGGCGGGGCACCTTCTTCTGCCCCGCGTCGAAGAGGATGAAGTGGCGGACCAGGTCGAGGAGGCGTGCCTTGTCGCAGAGCTGCGCCAGCGGCCGGTCGAGCAGCGCCCCGGGCGCTTGCGCGGCGTCCGCCGCGGGTGCTTCCTCGTCCTTCCATTCCACGAAGAACTGCTCCGGTGTGCCGGTCGTGCCGTAGCGCAGCCCCTGGGAATCGCTCGCGGCCAACACCAGTTGCACGGTGGTGAAGAAACCCTTGTTGAAGATCTCTTCCTGGTTGGTGATGAGCTGACGCACGCCGTCGGCCACCTCCACGGAGCTGCGCTTGAGCTCGAGCACGGCAATGGCAAGGCCGTTCAGGTAGAGCACGATGTCGGGCCGCCGCTGGTAACCACCCTTGAGCGTGACCTCCTCGGCCAGCGCGAAGTCGTTTGCTTCCGGGTGCTCCCAGTCGATCAGGCGCACCGTGTCGTGCGCCTGGCCTGCGCCGACTTGCACTTGCACGCCGTAGCGCAGCAGCTGGTAGGTGCGCAGGTTGGCCTGGTAGAGCGTGATGCCGGTGGCATCGGCGGCCGCTTCCAGCTTCTGCAGCGCGGCGGCAATGTGAGCGGGCGAATAGCCGCGGGCCGCAAGGTTCTCGCGCAGCAGGTCGGCCTCGATGTGGCGATTGTGCTCGCGGGTGCTCCAGTCGCCGAGGTAGCGATAGCCGAGGCCGTCGGGCCGCCCCTGGTCCGTGAACAGCGAGACGACGCGGTTCTGCGTGACGCGCTCGGAGCGCGGGCCCTCAGGCACGGCGCTTGTGGGGGCCGCGGGGTGCCGCCGCGGCATCGTCCTCGGACTCGATCCTGACGGCGCGGCCGTCGCGCCAGATGACCGCGTACTGCCCCAGGCGGCGCTTCCGCTCCAGCGCCTCGGCGACGGCGGCGTGCAGCGTGTCGAGAACGAGCCGATCGTCGGCGGACAGGGGGTTCATCGTGAGGCTTCCTTCAGGAGGACATCGTAGACCAAGGGCTGGTGGATCGTCCGCCGATCGCCCTCCTGGACGAAAACGAGCTCGGGGGACGGCCCGCTGTTGAGGACGCAGCGCGTGTGGTCCACCGCGCCAGCATACACCTCGAGCAGGTTCCGCAGGCTGCGCGGGAAGCGGCGGGCGATGTCGGCAGGGGCGATGGCGTGTCCCCCGTGCGCGACGCGCTCGGCGACGCGGAGCCGTGACAGCTCGACGCTCGGCAGGGCCAGATACAGAAGATCCACGCGCCAGCCGGCCTTGCGAAGTCGGCGGACGAGGCGCAAATATCCCCGCCCGGCCAGGGTCGTCTCGAAGGCGAAATCCAGGCCGTCGGCTACGTGCCGTGCGATCTGCCGGAGGAACAGACGGCTGGCGGCGACGAGCTGCCGCTCCGGCGCCAGGGGCGACAGCCCCGCGGCGATCAGGTCCGCGTTGACGAACGCGGAGCCCGGCGCGACCAGAGGCAGGTACTTCAGCGCGAACGTCGTCTTCCCGGCGCCGTTCGGGCCGGCGATGATCCGGCAGACGGGCGCGCGGGAGGCGGCGCTCATACCAGCCGCGTCCTTCCCGTCAGCAGCTCCTGCATCATCCCCCGCTTGAGGTCGCGCGTCTTGTCGCGGCGGGCTTCGAGTGCCGCCAGCTCGGCGTCCATGTCGGAGAGGACTGTGCCGATGGCGGTTTGCTCATCATGTGCCGGGATCTCGACCTCCAGCGAGGATACATTCCGTGTTGAGATCTCAAGAAACGTCGAGCCAAACGCACGCTCAATCATTTGCTGCTTCATCGTCAGGAGCTTGTAGTACAGGAACTCGTTGCTTACCTCTGGCTTACAGACTAAGGACTTGAATCCTTGGTTCGTGCAGATAGGCGTGTCGGAGATCTTGAGTTCGCCGATGGTTGCTCGGCTACAGAGAAGCAACGCGCCAACGGGGAGCAGCACAGCACCGCTGTTGTTTAGGCCTTCTCGCGAAATTGTGCGTTCTGTTTCGGCGAGGTACTTGCCGGCGCAGCGCGTGATGTCCGTGGGCGTACACCACTTGATCCCTCCGTTCCAGTATGACGGTTCGTTAGTACGCGGAGTGCTGCCACTGACGATTTCCGCGACATCCCCCAATCGCCTCACCTCCCACTCCGCGTGAAAGCCTGGGAGGCGGGTCTGGCGGGTGAGGAGTTGCTGCATGGCGGCCTGCTTGAGGTCGCGCTTCTTCGCGATGAGCCGGTCCAGCTCGTGCAGCAGCGCATCCACATCGCTCAACGCCGTCGCGATGGCGCGTTGTTCGGAAAATGAGGATGGAACGAGCAGTTCAAACTGGCGAAGCGTTGCGATTGAGAACTCGAGCCGCGTTGTGCCCACCACCGACCTTGAGATCCGTGCCTGAGTGGAGTCGCCTTCAAGTTGGTGAGCGATGTACTCGCTGCAATAGCCTTCACGGAGCCTCAACCGCGCTAGCTCACGACTGATGTTCCCTTCGAATCCATCCGGAACAAGGCCAACACGACCGATGGTGCCTTTGATCGAAATCAGAACATCGCTTGACTTCACGCGACTTCTTGCGTAGGGCCGTTCAAGATCTCTTGAAGTGCGATGAAGATGCGCCGATCCGATCTTCTTTACGAACTTGATCGCGACGATTGGGACACCGTTGTCAACATCCCGGCCGACCTGCACAACGCCGTAACAGATCGGCGCGTTCGGATCGACGATGTCGGTAGCCGCGACTGTTTGCCAATCTTCCGGAATGACCCCCACCTCCGTCCGCTTGTATCCAGCCCTCACTTCCATGACACCCTCATCTTCGCGAGGTGTTCCTCCACCCGCGCAGCGAGCGTTTCCACTTCGTCGGTGAGCTGCGGCAGCGGCGTAGCGTAGCGCTCGGCCAGCTCTCGGACACGGCCGGTGAGGGTCTGCGAGACGCGCTCCAGCTCGCCCTGCACGTCGGCCGACAGGCGCGCCATCCACTTGTCGTCCACCACCAACGTCCTGATGTCCGCTTCAGTGAGCGCGGGATACTTCTCGTAGGCGAGCTTGTCGAGCGCGTCCTCCTGCGCCTTCACCGCGCGCTTGAGGGCGGTCTCGCTCTCGGACAGCTCCAGCCAGCGGTCGAGCACGGCCGCCTCGTCCTGCGCCTCCTGGTCGCCCTTGACCTCCCTGAGCCTGGCGCTGACCTCGGCCTTGGCGATCCTGTCGAGCGCTCCGAGGAAGCCCTCCTCGCCTCCGTGCTCCTCCTCCAGTTCGGCGAGGCTCGCCCTGGCGACTTCGAGTCCCGCATGCATCGCGTCGATGGCCGCTTGCTCCTTGACGAAGTAGCGCGCCACGATAAAGGGCTTGGGGATCAGCTCGCAGGTCCAGCCCTTGTCTTTCGCTTTGCCCTTCTTGTCGGTCTCCAGGATGCGCGAGGTCTTTGCCACCCAGCCGTCGGCCACGATCAGGTAGGCGTCGTCCTGCATCGTCTCGGCCCAGTAGTCCATCAGGTGCTGGTAGACGTCGTAGGCGTTGAGCAGCGGCGCCTCCTGAAAGGCGGCGAGGAGCTTCTCGGCAATCTGGTCGATTAACGCCTTGGGATGCCCGTCCTTGCCAAAGCCCAGCAGCTGCTTCGTTGCGGCTGCACGCCAGGCGGCAAAGCGCTCCGTCACCGTGTGATTGAAGGTCGTGAACTCGGCGTGGCCGAGGATCGCCGGCCGCACTTCCGGCAGCGGCAGGCGCAGATGGGCGTAGCCAGGGCGGTCCGCGGACTCGAAGAGCGCGGCGCGTACCCCCGGCAGCACCTTCCAGTAGTCCTCGAGCCCATCGAGGTCGCGCTCGGGAATGCCGCCGCGCAAGTGGCCCTCGATGTCGTGCAGGTCCTCCGGCTCGGTGCTGTCGATGTAGCGCGGCAGATTGAGGTTGTAGTCGTTCTTCGGGTCGGCGATCTCGGCCACCGGCACCATGCGGGCGTAGCGAGGGGTGTCGGTCTGGCGGGTGAAGGTGTCCACGATCCGGTGGATGTCCTGCTCGCGCAGACGGTTCTTGGGGCCGTCCTTGATGAAACCCTTCGAGGCGTCGATTAGGAACACGCCCTTGCGGGCGGTGGCGTTCTCCTTGTCGAGCACCACAATGCAGGCGGGGATGCCCGTGCCATAGAAGAGGTTCGCCGGCAGTCCGATGATCCCCTTCAGGATGCCCGAGCGGACAAGCTGCTGGCGGATCACCCCCTCCGCATTGCCCCGAAAGAGCACGCCGTGGGGAAGAATGCAGGCCGCCTTGCCGGTGCTCTTCATCGAGCGAATGATGTGCAGCAGGTAGGCGTAGTCGCCCTGCTTGGCTGGCGGCACGCCCCAGACGAAGCGCTGGAACGGATCGTTCGCGGGCGTGAGGCCGGTGCTCCAGGTCTTGTCGGAGAACGGTGGATTGGCGACGACGAAGTCGTAGGTGCGCAGTTGCTCCCCATCCTTGAACTTCGGCGCAGCCAGTGTGTTCCCCGAGAGGATGTTGGCCGTGGGGAAATCGTGCAGGATCATGTTCATGCGGGCCAGGCCCGCCGTGGTCACGTCCCTCTCCTGCCCCTCGAGCGTGATGTGCTTGCCCGACTGCGCGGCCACCTTGAGCAGCAGCGAGCCCGAGCCGCAGGTGGGATCGTAGGCGGTGGTCGCGGCCTTGGTGTTCGCGGGCGAGATGCCGATCACCTGCGCGATGACCTGGCTCACCTCGGACGGCGTATAGAACTGCCCCTTGCTCTTGCCGCTCTGGGTGGCGAAGTGCCGCATCAGGTACTCGTAGGCGTCGCCGAGGATGTCGTCGTGCTCGGCGCGGTTCTGCGAGAAGTCGAGCTCGGGCTTCTGGAAGATGCCGATCAGGTTGGTCAGGCGATCCACCATCGCCTGCCCTTCGCCGAGCTTGTTGGGGTCGTTGAAGTCGGGGAAGTCGCTGCGGGCGAGCCGCGCGTTGGCGTCGATCAGGGGCTGGATGATCTGCGTGTTGATCTTGTCACCGATGTCGGCCTTGCCCTTGAGAGCGACCATGTCCCCGAAGCTCGCGCCCTTCGGGATGATGACCGGCGGCGCGAAGTCCCTGCTGTTGCCGTACTTGTCGGTGATGTACTTGATGAACAGCATGAACAGGACGTAGTCCTTGTACTGGCTGGCGTCCATCCCGCCACGCAGCTCGTCGCACGAGGCCCAGAGGGAGGAGTAGAGGTCGGACTTCTTGATGGCCATGTCTCGGAAACGCTCGCTCGGGTTTGCCGCCGCGTAAGCCGTCGTTGCCGACGGACCTGCGGGCTCGCCGGCCCACTCCAACGGCGACAGTACGTGCCTGGACCAGACGTACGGATGATTCACGCTGAGCCGCATGTCGAGGCTTCGTTGCTCAGCTTCGGGGTAAGGATAGCGCAGGAGGCGGAGACCTCTTCACGGGGCACGTCTCCGCCCGGGCCCCTCTCGAGGCCCGGACGGATGACGCGCCGCCGCGTGTGGCTAGGAGGCCTTCTCCTCTAGTGCCTCCACTGTCAGGTTGATCCAGCGCCCGTCGCCGGAGCGGCTCGTGTTGACGAAGATGCCGTGGTCCCGCAGGTTTCGGCTTGACACGCGCAACACCGGACGCACGCCCTCCGCCGCTTTACGACACCGCGCGACCAATCTCGGATTCGACCTGGTCAATCGCGCAACCGGGGAGCTCGTCGAGGAGACAGTATCTTAGGAGGCCCCATCACCCTCGGACCCTTCGTTCTCGTTGCTCAGCCGATGACCCGACCGCCAGGCTTCAACGAGAAGGCGGCCATTGTCCGTGATACGAATCTCGAATGATGGCATTGAGCTTCCCCACACGTTGCCTCCAGAATAGTGCTTCGCAATCTCAATAATCCCCGAGGTCAATAGTCCAGCGAGTGCTGGCAGCCCATCTCCCGTGAAGCGAAACGGCAAGTTGGACTTGCTTCCCGTGGTCGGCTCGCGAGTGCGCTCTTCGTCGTCGGCGAGCACCAACAGCAGGTCGGCAGTGCCGTGGTTGGCACTGTTCAACGCGACCAGCAGGCTCTTCCAAGTCTGGATCGCCTGCGCTGGGATATGGCCGTTCGTGTGGAGCGAATGACAATTCGGGCACAGCACCAAGAGGTTCTCCGCCTCGTTCCCACCGCCGTCCTTGACCCAGGCAATGTGATGTAGTTCGAGGGTCAGGATGTGCCGGCAAGAGGGGTTCGCACACTTGTAACCGGCCTCGAGCAGCACCAGCGTCTTTGTGGCGTCGGGAACGTGTTTGCGAGCCATACTTATGCGGTGGGGCCCAACGATCGCGCTTCAGCCGAGGCCATCACCCGCGCGGGTTTGTGGCACAACAGCTCCGCCGTCGGCCGCCAGCGTGGTTAGCCCGCATTCTTGAGCCACTTTAACCGAGGTGAACGCACCTCAAAGAGCGCTTGGACGCCGGCGCGGTCCGCGCTCGTTGCAGACGTGAGCTTCGTGATGAACTTCCCTTTCATCGCAGTGGTCGACCGTGCAACGATCACGTGGAGCCGGCGTGCAGCGGCCTCAACAAAATTCTCGTTAAGAAGAATCGGTCGGTCCGCGAGCGCCAGAAGACCCGGAATCTTCTGAGCGTCTGCGTGGGTGAGCCAGCCCGCTGTGTGGACAACCGAGTGCCTGAGTTGCCACAGCAGTTCGAGCTGCTCGGACTCCTTGCCCGAGTAGAACTGGACGTCGTGTATGAGCGCCGCGAAGTGCTGATTCACTCGACGTGGGTTGTGCCAACTACCGAGGCCTTCGGCAACGAGCTGACCGATCGGTGCGGTGCGCCCTCTGTAGGCCAGAAGTCTGGCCGTATCGAGATTCAACTGAGAATCGCTCTGCAGTCGCTTGCAGCACTGCTCGAGCTGGAAGTCGCCGACGAAGCGAGACGCCTCGAGCATTCCAGCAAACAGCGAGCGTTGAAACGTCTCGAAGTGGCTCATCATCGACGACATCGCGGCTGCTCCGAGACGATAGATGCTGTCTTGGCCGTCCTTGTTTAACGCCTTGTCCGCCTTTCGCTTGAACAAGCGACGACATTGACGAATCGCGTCGCTGATATGAACCGCCTCGCGTAGAAACGCCGTGGCCGGCTTCTGCTGGTAGTCTTGAAGACTCGACTCCCACCACGACGGCACAGCGTCGATGTAGTCGATGATGGACTTTGGCTGTGGTGCCATCGTGTGTCGTCGGGCCAACGCGTAGCTTCAGCGGCGCGGCGCGAATCTACGCAAGCTACGTCGCAGGACACATCTTAACGAGAACGCTATCGCCGTCCGCTGCAGGCCATTGTTCAACCGCGCCTACGTGTGTTTGCGCGTCTCGCGCGGGTCAGCCACGGTCCGAGCGTCACGATCATACGGCCGGATTGTAATGGTGCTGAGCGCATCAGGATGACGTTTCGAGGGCAGACGCTTCTCGGCGGTCAAGCGATAGATTTGGTTGTCGTTCGGAATGATTGGTTTGCGCTTGCCTGCGCCTTTGTCATTGATGAAGCCCTGCAACGCGTCGCCGACGTTCTTTAGTCGATTGTCGAGGTCGAGCTTCGTTAGTTTGTGACCGCGAAAATAGAAACGAACTTCCACATCCAGTTTGGCCTTGTCGGAATAGGATACTCGCGCAGCGTGTTGAGCTTGGCGAACAGCGTCATAAATCCCCTGTTTCCATGCGGTGGAATTCGGCACATGGTCGGGTATCTCTGCGACGAGTTTTTGAGGCTGTTTTCCCACGAGCTTCCACCTACCTGGAGCGGTCACACGTCGTTTGGGTGGACTGCGTCACTGGCGGTCGCCCTCGCAAGACAACGGCTGCCCTCGCCAAGGCCCGCACGCCACACGCGGGCATTGTTGCTGCAATCCGACCCCGGGGCAAGGCCTTCTGGTCGAGCAGCCTGGCCGACCCGGGGCGCCCGTACGCCGAGGATCCCGCCGGAAGCCAAGCACCTGCATGCCCCGGGATCGGCGGACGCCATTCCCAGGGGAAGGCAATGAGCCGTTTCTCGACCTTCAACGGCCGCAAGTGAATACGTGTCGGAACGTGGCCGTTCTCGTGGAGCCAGCGGAAGAACGCATTCAGCGCCCTGAGCCACGTATTGCAGGTCACCGGACGCACCCCGCGGTCCCGGAGCGCGTAGATGAACTGCTCGAGATGCCCGCGATTCAGCTGCGCAGGATCGGTGAGACAGAAGGTCGCAGAATCGCGGAACGCCTTCCACGCACACTGATACCACTCGATGGTGTCAGGGCTAACATTCCGAAGGTATTTGCGTTCGCGGAGGAAGTGTTGGAGGAGAGAATCGAGGTGGGTCGCCATGGTGAGCCAGTCATCCTTTCGGACACTCGCATCACCGCTTCCCGCTTCGGAACTCGTTGCTCTTTAACGAGTTACGAAGAGGTGGTGCGCCCTGCACGACTCGAACGTGCGACCTTCTGGTTCGTAGCCAGACGCTCTATCCAACTGAGCTAAGGGCGCGGAAACACAGATCGTAGCACACACGGTCGAGCCTGACCAATCCCCTGGCCGTGAAGCGGTTGTTGGTACCTGGACCGCTTACGCGGACCTACCGCTCCCCCGTTCACCGTCCACCGTTCACCGTCCACCGGTCCCCGTTCCCCGAGTGATCCCGTGCCCCACCGGGAACAACCCTGGCAGCGCGATCGGCAGCGTCCCGCCGATGGACGTCTCCCCCGCCAGCGCCCGGACGGCGGCACGCTCCGCGTGGTCCGAGAAGTCGTACGCCAGCAACACGGCGGGCAGCCCCGGCACGCTCATCGAGGCGTACGGGTTCCCGAAGAACACCGTGACCATCGGCGTGCCACGCCCAAGCGTCGCGCGCGCCAGATCCTCGAGCAGGCGCGCCACCTGCGGCGCCAGATCCAGCCGACCGCTCGCGGAGGCGGCGCGGACGAAGACGCCGACGATGACCGCGTCGTAGCGGGAGGCCATCGCCCGCACGAGCGCCAGTTCGCCCGGTGATGTGCGGTCGGAGATCTCAACGCCCTCGAGATCCGGCCACCGCGCCCGCAGCGCGGGAATCATCGTGCGGCTCGGCACCGCCGTCCGCCAGTTCGACGGGTAGTCGAGCACCGACAGGTACAGCACGCCGGCCTCGCGCGACAGGGTGAGCGGCACCGCATTCCGCTCGTCCTTCACCAGCGTCAGCGCCCTCTCCGCCACCTCGCGGGCCACGCCCTCGTGCCGACGTCCGCCGACGTGCAGCGGCACCGACTCGAGGTTCACGGTACGAGCGCGATGCAGGCCGAGCCGGGCCTTGGCCGCCAGGATGCGGCGGGCGGATGCTTCGACCTGCTCGCGCGACAGGCGCCCGCTGTCGATCGCCGCGCGAAGGCCCTGGAACGCGGCGACCGGATCCGGCGAGTCCAGCACCACGTCGATGCCCGCCTCCACGGCACGAACGGCGGCCTCACCGGGACCCACCATCGCGGTGATGGCGTCCATGCGCATCGAATCGGAGTAGATGAGGCCGCCAAAGCCGAGCTCGTCCCGGAGCAGGCCCGTCACGATCGGACGGCTGAAGGTCGCCGGCCCCACGTCCTTGTCGATCTCCGGCAGCTCGATGTGCGCCACCATCACGCCGTGCGCCGCCGCCGCAACCCCGGCACGAAACGGCGGCAGCTCCACCTCGTCGATTCGCGTTCGCGGATGCGTGATGACCGGCAGGCCCAGGTGCGAATCCACGTCGGTGTCCCCGTGGCCGGGGAAGTGCTTCAGCGTGGCGTCCATGCCGCCGCGCTGCAGGCCGCGCACCCATCCTCCCACCATCGCGCCAACGCGCACCGGATCCTCGCCGAACGCGCGGATGTTGATCACGGGGTTGCGCGGGTTGTTGTTGACGTCGGCCACGGGCGCGAAGTTCACGTGGATGCCCATCGCGCGCCCCTCGACCGCCGTGATGCGGCCGGCCTCCTCGGCAAGCCCCTCGTCGCCCGCCGCCCCGAACGCCATCGCGCGCGGGAAGCGGGTGGCGCCGCCGATGCGCATGCCCGCGCCCCATTCGAAGTCGGCCGAGGCCAGGAGGGGGACCTTGGCAATGGCCTGCAGCCGGTTGAGTGCCGAGGCAATGGCGAGCGGCTGTCCCAGGACGACCGGGCCGTAGGTGTCGTTCAGCAGGACCCGTGGCGCAGGCTCCGTGCCGCCGAAGGCGGTGACGCCGCCGATGTGCGCCTCGTGAATGAGGCGCGCCAACTCGTCGTAGGCGCCGGAATCGCTCGAGAGGAAGGTCGAGTCGAGACGGGCGAACACGAGCTGCCCGGCCACCTCGTCGAGCGACATCGTCCGCAGCATCGCTTCCACCCAGCGAGACGCCTCGCGATCGAGCGGCGACTGGGCGGCAGGCTGCGTAACGAACAGGCATCCCAGGGCGACGAGCGGCAGCAGTCGGCGCATCGGCTCATTCTACGCGGCCGTGATCACGTACAAACACGAAGATCACGAGGGCCACGAAGACGCACG
>CAZNOC010000144.1:0-4926 GCA_964574545.1 uncultured Bifidobacteriaceae bacterium
CGCCCGACCCGCCCTATATCGCCCCTCCTGCCCACAGTGCGTACACGACGCCCATCGCCACGACGCCGCCCACGAAGGTGACGCCGCCGTACGAGATGAGCGCCGACCGCAGCGGCATGCGCGACAGCGACGTGCAGACCCAGAAGTAGCTCGAGTTCGGGTACTTGATGATCATCGACCCCGCCGCCCCTGCCAGCATCGTGGCTTCCGGACTCAGGCCGAGCGTGGCCATCATGGGCGCGGTGACCGACGCGGCCGTGATGACGCCCACCGTCGTGGACCCCGTGATCATGTTGCCGGTGATGCCCAGCACGAACGGGAGAAAGATGGCGGGCAATCCCGTGTCCGCCACCGACCGGGCGATGGCCTCGACCGCGGGCGTCTCGCGCAGGATCTGGCTGAGCGCGCCTCCGAGACCGGTCACCATGATGATCATGGCCGATACCCGCAGGGCGTTCTCGACCCACTCGCCCGTCCGAGCCCCCGCCTGCGCGGGCGTCGTGCTGCGATAGGCGAGCAGGATGCCGATCCCGAGCGCGACCACGGGCCAGCCGAGGTAGAGCAGCACTGCGTTGACCAGGTGATCGGCCGGCAGCAGGGAACGCGCCGCGCTCTGGCCGGCAATGAGCGCCAGCGGGATCGCGATCGGGGCGTAGGCGCGCCATGTCGACGGCAACTCCGCGCCGCGCCCCTGCTCGGTAAACGACTGCCCCACGAATTCCTCCGAGGGCGGTGACTCGACCCGCGGGCCGACGATGCGCGCGAAGACCCAGCCGGCGAGCGACGCCGCGAACGTCGCGAGGCTGCCGTAGAGGATCACCGTGCCGAGATCGGCGCCGACAAGCGCCACCGCCGCAAGTGGTCCCGGGGTGGGCGGCACCATGGCGTGGGTCAGTTGCAGCGATCCGACAAGGCCGGTCGCCATCACGCCCATGTTGAGCCCGCTCTTGATCGCCGCCGCATGCACGAGTGGATTCAGAATCACGTAGCCGACGTCCGAGAAGATCGCCACACCGATCACCCAGCCGCTCATCGTCAGTGCCAGCGGCATGTGCCGCTCTCCGACCCACGCCACCATCGACAGCGTGATCCGTTCGATGGCCCCTGTGTGCTTCATCGCCTCCCCGATGAGCGACCCCAGCACGATGACCACGGCAATGGACTGAATGGTGCGGCCGAACCCCTGCTCGAAGGCGGTGATGAAGGCGGCTCGATCGAGGCCCGGCAGCAGCGCGAAGAGCAGGATGGGCACGAGCAAGGCGAGGAAGACGTGCCACTTGAAGCGGGTGATCGCGAGAAAGAGCAGCGCGATCACCGCGAGAAGGCCGGCAAGAGCGACGAGGGCGCTGTCCGTGATCATCTCGATGGCTCAGGCAGGAGACACGAAGGAGGCAAAGGGCAACAGGGGCACGAGGGACACAAGGGCGCGAGCCAGCACGTCGGCGAGATGGAGGGCCTCCCGCCCCGTTGTCTGGCGAATCTGCTCGCGACAACTGAACCCGCTGGCGACGACGAGCGTGTCCGCTCCGGCGGCACGGACCGCCGGCAGCAGCACGCGCTCGCCGATCGCCCGGCCGACCACCTCGGTCTCTTCCGACATGCCGAACGGTCCAGCCATCCCGCAGCATCCGGCATCGGGCGCCGAGACCTCGGCGCCCATCCGACGGAGCAGCGCCGCCTCGTCGCCGGTCTTCATGACGGCCTTCTGGTGGCAGTGGCCGTGCAGCAACACGCGCTGCGACAGGCGAGGCAGCACGAACCCCGGCGCATGACGGTCAAGGTATTCCGGGAGCAGGCGCGTCTGCTGCGCGAGTCGTGCCGCGCGCGCGTCTTTCGGGAAGAGCTGCCCCAGCTCGTCCCGGAACACGGAGGCACAGCCGGGCTCCAGCACGACGACTGGCAGACCCGCGTCAATCTGCGGCGCGAGCGCGTTCATGACATCGCGCAGGTATTGGCGTGCCTCGTCGAGCATGCCGAAATCGTAGAGCGGCCGCCCACAGCAGAGCGGCGATTGCGGGACCAGCACGCGCGCCCCGGTCTCTTCGAGCACCGCGCGCGCGGCCATCAGCGTGCCCGGGTGGAAGTGGTTGTTGAACGTATCCACCCACAGCACGGCCTCGGCGCCGCCGTTCCGGGTCGTACGCGTGGTGCCCGCGTTGGTCCTGCTGAAGGGCACCGGCGCCAGCGCGGGCAGTGACCTGGCTCGCGCAAGGCCCAGCAGGCGCCGCACGGGAGACGACAGCGGCGAGTGCATCAACCCGTTCGCGAGCCGCGGCGTACGCGATGCGAGACGGAGCCACCGATCGACGCGGCCGAGCGCGTACGCCCGAATGGGCCGCCGCCGCCCCTCGTAGTAGTGCGAGAGGAACTCGGCCTTGTAGGTGGCCAGGTCCACGTTGGTCGGGCACTCCGATTTGCAGGCCTTGCAGGCCAGGCAGAGATCGAGCGACTGCTTCACTCCCTCGTCGCGCCAGCCCCCCGTGACCGCTTCACCCTGCAGCATCTCGAACAGCATCCGCGCGCGGCCCCGGGTGCTGTGCCGTTCCTCTCTCGTGACCATGTAGCTGGGGCACATGGTGCCGGCGTCGAGCTTCCGGCACTCGCCGACGCCGATGCAGCGAAGGGCCGCGTTGGCGAACGAGCCCCCGTCGTTCGCATAGGCGAAATGGGTGGCCGGCTCGCGCGGCGCGTAGTCGGCGCCGAGCCGGAGCGACGCCGTGGGCGGATACGCGTCGATGAGCTTGCCCGGGTTCATGCGGTTGTCGGGATCCCAGAGGGTCTTGAACTCGCGTAACGCGCCCATCAGCTCGGGTCCGAACATCTTCGGCAGCAGCGCGCCTCTCGCCTGCCCATCGCCGTGCTCACCCGAGATCGACCCCCCGTGGCGCACGACCAGGTCGGCCGCACGATCGATGAACTCGCCGTACTGCCGGACGCCGGCGTCGCTCCGTAGATCGAAGCTGACCTGCATGTGGATGCATCCGTGGCCGAAGTGCCCGTAGTACGCCGCCTGGTAGCCGTACTCGTCGAGCAGCGTCCGCAATTCGCGCAGGTAGCGCCCCAGCTTCTCCGGCGCCACCGCCGCATCGTCCCATCCCTCGTAGCGTGGCGGCTGGCCGGGCCCGCCGCCTGCCGCCCGGGGGCCCGACTCCCGGATCTTCCAGACGGCGCGCGCTTCCGCGGACGTGTACCGCCGCACCTCCGGTGGGGCCGGGCCACGCGCCACGAGGTCCTGCAGGCGGTCAGCCTGCGCGCCGGCATCGAGATCCGTGTCGCCGCCGAACTCCACGAGCAGGATGCCGCGGCCGGGGGGAATGAGGTCGAGGTGCGGCGCGCCCTTGCGCCGCAGCCCGTCCACCATCACACCCTCGAAGCCCTCCAGGCCGATCGGATGACATGTGAGGAGCGCCGGAACGTGGTCGGCGGCCGCGAATACGTCCGGGTACCCGAGGCCGACGAGCGCACGGCAGGGCGGGCTCGGCACGAGCCGCGCCGTGGCCTCGAGAATGGTGACACACGTGCCTTCGGACCCGACGAGCGCCCGCGCCACGTGGAAGCCGTGTTCTGGCAGCAGTTGATCGAGGTTGTAGCCGGAGACCCGCCGCGGAATGTCTGGCAGGCGCTCACGGATGAGGTCTGCATGGCGATCGCGCAGCCGCACCAGTCCGGCATAGATCTCACCGCGCCGTCCGCCCGCCACGACGATGGCCCTGAGTTCGTCCTCGCTGGTGGCGCCAACGGTCAGTTCGGTGCCGTCGTACAGCAGCACGCGCAGCGACTCGATGTTGTCCACTGTCTTCCCGGACATCAGGGAGTGCGTGCCGCACGAGTTGTTGCCGATCATCCCACCGAGCGTGCAGCGGCTGTGCGTCGAAGGGTCCGGGCCGAACGTCAGGCCGTGATGCTCAGCACGATCGCGGAGCGTGTCGAGGACCACACCCGGCTGCACCCGGGCGGTGCGCGCGCCAGGATCCACGTCCACGATCCGGTGCAGGTGCCTGGTGAAGTCGATCACCACCGCCACGTTGCAGGCCTGCCCCGCGAGGCTGGTGCCGGCGCCACGCGGCAGCACGGGCGCGCCATGCGCGCGGCACGCCGCGACCGCCGCCCGCACATCGTCTTCGTCGGCGGGCAGGACCAGGCCGATGGGCACCTGCCGGTAGTTCGACGCATCCGACGCGTACATCGCTCGGCTGGCGCGATCGAAGCGCACCTCCCCGCGTATCGACGCCGCGAGCGCACGCTCGAGCGCGGCGGCCTCCGGGAAGACGTCCACCGGCACGCCGTGCGAACTGGGGGGCAGGGGCTGATCGGGGGGCACGCGCATGGTGGCTGGGCGATTGTAGCGCCCCGGGACGTCTTGACCCCCACGCGGTCCGTTCAGCGTGAACGGGCCTGGTGCACGTGTGCCAGGTGGTGCCTGCCATGCCAGGCGTACAGCCCGATCACGGCGTCGAGTGACATCGATCCGGCTTCAGGATGGCGCAGGGTACGAGCGAACGCCGCCCGAGGGAGCGAACGCAGCATGACCACCCAGCGTTCGTGCACGGCCTCAAGAATCGCGAGCGATGGGGCCACGGGCAGGCGCGAGTCGTCGAGCGACGCCCACCCGTCCTGATCGTACGCCTTGATGACTGGATCGTCCTCGGTCAGCGCCAGCCGGCAGCGGATGAAGGCGTTCATGTGGCTGTCGGCCACATGGTGCACCACCTGGCGCACCGTCCACCCTCCGGGCCGGTAGGGTGTGTCGAGCTCAGCGTCTGACAGGCCCGCCACTGCGGCCGTCAGCGCAGCGGGCGTCTCTGCAATCTGATCGATCAGCTCGACACGGCGCTCGTCCGAAAGCGTCTGCTCGAGCGTGTGTGGGCCGATTGGGAAGCGGGGGTCGGACATGGGGCCTCGCTGTTCGCTATTCGCCAATCGCTA
>CAZNOC010000144.1:5026-6876 GCA_964574545.1 uncultured Bifidobacteriaceae bacterium
GCGAATGGCGATGTCAGGGGAACGCCGGCGGCGGCACCCTCCGCTTCGTGGCCTGTTCGAACGCGTACCCGAGGCCCAGCAGGCGGGGTTCGCTGCACTCGAGGCCTGTGAACGTCACACCGTAGGGCGCGGGCCTCGCGTCGAAGCCGTCCGGAAACGGCGGCGTCGGCGCATTGGGGACCGTCGCGAAGGGCACCATCACGCCGGGATAGCCCGGGCGCGCGGCGAGTCCGGCGCCACTCGACGCGGGGAACAGCAACGCATCGAGCCGGTGCTCGGCCATGGCGGCATCAATCCCACGGGTGGTGGTCAGTTCGAGATCGCGCGCGCGGTCGCGCTCGTATCGAGGGCGATCGCGCTCGAGGTCCACCTCGTCCGCGATATCGAGGCGGGACTGGCCGTAACGGATGGCGCCGGCCTTCTGGTTGGCGACGTTCCACTCACGCAGCTCCGTCAGCGTCTTCACCGGTGAGGCGTCACCAAGCGACGCCAGCCACAGGTTGAAGTCCCGCTTCATCCCGTACTTCACGACAACGGTGCAGCCCTCGTCCTTGCCACGCACCTCGTCGGCGGCGCCGCAGAAACTCCAGTTCGTGATGTGCTGGCGGGGATCCTGATCCATCACGCTCGGGATCTCCACCGGGTCGATGACCTCCGCCCCCTGTGCCCGCAGCACCTCGATGACCTCGGCCATCGCGGCGGCCTGCGCCTCGTTCAGTCCGCCGCTCGGCTCGGATGCACCCGGCAGCGTCAGCGCATCGTAGTAGAACGCCCGGGGGATGCCGATGCGCGCGCCCTTGAGCGCCCCGGCGTCCAGGAACGCCGTGTAGTCGCGATTCGGCGGCGGCTCGCAGCGGGTGGTCCTCGGATCGTTGGGATCCGGCGAGGCGCCCTCCATCGCGCCAAGCAGGATGGCGGCGTCGGTCACCGTCCTTGTCATCGGACCCGCGGTGTCCTGATCGAGCGTGATGGGGACGATGCCCCAGCGGCTCAGACGTCCGACCGTGGGCTTGACGGCCGCGAGCATCGAGACGTTGCTCGGGCCGAGGATCGAGCCGGCCGTCTCGGTGCCGACACTCGCCGCCCAGAGATTGGCCGCCGTACCGGAGCCTGAGCTCGACCCCGCGGGGGTCAACGCACCGCGTCCATCGAACGTGTCGGGCCGTGGGTCGGGGCGCGGATCGTAGGGGTTGAAGGCATGGCCGACGGCGCCGTTGTAGTTACCGGGAGCCGAAGTCGGTGGTCCCGCGGTGTATCCGGCCAGCTCCGACATGGTGGTCTTCGCCAGGATGATGGCGCCCGCCTCCTCGAGAAGGACGGTGATCGTCGCCGCGTACGGCGGCACGAACCCCTTGAACCTCAACGCGCCGCCCGACGTGGGCATGTTGGTGGTGTGGATGTTGTCCTTGAGCGCCACGGGGATGCCGTGCAGCGGCCCGCGGACGCGACCCTCCGCCCGCTCCCGGTCGCGCGCATCGGCTTCGTCGAGCGCGTTCGGGTTGATGGCGACCGCCGCGTTCAGGTCGTTCTCGTACAGTCCGATGCGCACGAGGTACTGCTCGACGAGCTGGCGCGACGTGACCCGTCCTTCCGCCATCGCCGCCTGCATCTCGGGAATCGTGGCCTCGACCACGTCGAACGGTTCGGCTGCCGGTGCGGGCGCAGGCGCGGGAGCACACCGCGCCGCGGTCATGGCAATGACGACGATGAAGGTGGCGGATCGAAGGGCGGATGGCATCATGCGCGCCATTCTACGCGATTCGCGATTCGCGATTCGCAGTTCGCTATTCGCTATTCGCTGTTCGCGCGATTCGCGGTTCGCCCACTCACAGTTCGGCGCCGGCGGCCGG
>CAZNOC010000144.1:6976-10584 GCA_964574545.1 uncultured Bifidobacteriaceae bacterium
GCCGGCGGCCGGCTCCGCCAGCTGCAGACTCCGGCCGGGTGCCGTCCGGTGCTGATAGGATACGGCCCATTCAAGGAGCTCCGGAAATGATGAGGCGACTTCTCGGTGGACGCTCGCGCGGGATCGTGGCTGTGCTGATCGGACTCGTGGCGCTGGCGGGCGCGTGGCTTGCGCTGGGCCTTCGCGCGGATGCGCGGCAGGCCATCGAGCCGCGCGCGGGCCTGCCCATCGATGCGCTGGCCGAGACCGTGTGGGTCGAGGAGTTCGACGTCTCGCCGGATGGCCGGTGGGTCGCGTACAAGTCGGCGAAGGCCGGCACCTACGACATCTGGATCGCTGCGGTCGCCGGCGGCGAGCCTCGCCAGCTCACCTCGATGCCCGGCCGCGAGATGGCACCGAAGTTCAGCCCTGACGGACGCTGGATCGCCTTCGAGGCCGACCACGGCGGCACCAACATCTCCGACATCTTCATCGTCTCCCCCGAGGGCGGCGACCCCGTCCGGCTCACCGATCATCCGCTGAACGACGGCGGCGTGATGTGGGCGCCCGACAGCCGGACGATCTACTTCTCTACGGCGATGTTCTGGGACGGCGCCATCGCCGCCGTGGACATCGAGACGCGCCAGATTCGCCGCGTGCGGTCTGGCGGCGGCACCGCGAGCCTCTCCCCGGACGGCAGGATGGTCGTCTACACCGGCAATGCGAAGCCCGAAGACGATGATCAGAGCAACCGTGACATCTACGTGGCGCCCCTTGGTGAAGGCGAGGCGCGGCTCCTGACGCCGGACACGCTCGACTGGCTGGACTCGGCACCGGCGTGGTCGCCGGACGGCAGGACCCTCGCCTTCGTCTCGGATCGCAACGGCTTCAACAACCTCGGCGTCATCGACGTGGCCACCGGTCAGGCCCGCATGCTCCTGACCGAGGAGATCGAGCACAGCGAACCGCGCTGGTCGCCGGACGGCCGGTGGATCTCGTTCACCAAGAATCTCGACTATCACTACCACCTCTTCAAGATTCCCGCCGCCGGCGGAGAGGCCGTGCAGTTGACGACGCGTGGGGGCGTGAACGGCGGATCGTCGGCGACCGGCCAGACACGCGGCATGCACCAGTGGATGCCGGATGGCCGCGGCATCGCCTACTACCACTCGGATCCGACGATGACCGGCGATGTGTGGGTGATGTCGGACACCGGCGCGGACGCAAGGCAGATCACCAATCACCAGGCGGAGGCACTGCGCGACCCGGCGCTCTTCGTCTGGCCGGAGCTGATGGAGTACCGCAGCTTCGACGGCCGTGAGGTCGCCGGCCTTGTCTACAAGCCGAGGGGCAGCCAGGCGGGCGACCGCCTGCCGGCGCTCTTCTTCTTCCGCGCCAACTCCAACGGCCAGCATCCCGTCCAGTGGCACCCCTACATCCAGTACTTCGTCAGCCGCGGCTACCTCGTGTTCGCGCCGAACTTCCGAGGCAGCACGGGACGCGGGAAGGAGTACCGCCAGGCCGTGCACACGTGGGGCGGTGACCACGACCTGCGCGACGCCTTCCTCGGCATGGATCGGCTCGCGGCCGAGGGATGGGTGGATCCGAATCGCGTCGGCGCGTTCGGTGGATCGACGGGCGGCTACTTCGTCACGGCCGCTGCCACCAAGGACCCGCAGCGCTTCAAGGCGGGCGTCGTCTGGTACGGAGCGACGGACCTGGTGACGCTCTCCACGTACGCGGGCATGGAGGGATGGAACCGTTTTCTGATCGGCAAGACGCCGATGGAGAACCCCGCGAACTACTTCTCGCGGTCGATCATCTACCACGCCGCGCGCGTGAAGGTGCCGCTGCTGTTTCTGTACGCGCAGGGCGATTCTGCAGCGCGCTTCCAGCAGATCGAGCAGTACGGCATCCAGGCCGAGATTCACGGCAACTGGTACGACTGGGCCGTCTACAGAGACGAGCCGCACGGCTGGTATCACTGGCGGCCCGACAGCGTGCGGCAGTCGCTCGAGGCGATGAGCCGCACGTTCGATCACTTCGTCCTCGGACAGCCGCACGACATCACGGGCCTGATGACCGCGCAACGCGAGGGCATCCGCTTCCAGCGCAACCCGAACATCGAACTGTGGAATGCCCTCGTCAACGGGCGCGTGCGGTAAGCGGAGCACACATCCACGATCTGCAGCTGAGCCGCCGCCGCTCAGCGTGAAAGAACTACACGATCGGGGCCGGCATGACCTCTGCCGAGGTCGCGCAGGTTTTGTCAGAACGTCTGTTCTGGGGCGAACCTGGCATCCGCCAGAAGCGCCCCGGGTTCAGCACGTTACCAACCTATATTCGATCCATCTTCTCCCGGCGGGCCGCAGCCGGTACGCCCCTTGCCTCCTTGCTCATGCAGGGCGACGACAGCGTCGCCACAGACACACCGATCATCGACTCAACGGTCACGCGACCAACACACGTGGAGGCGTGCGATGCGTAAGTCAACAACTCTCTGCATGATCCTGGCCTCGGTCCTCATGGTGGGATGCGCCGACATGTCGCTGCCCACGTCGCCGTCGGCAACCGTCTCCGCCTCAGGCCACTCGGTCGGCGCGAGCGCGCATCACGCATCGCTGAACTGGGACGTCACCGCGTCCGGCTGTGCGCCGCTGCGACCGGCCCCGGAGTTCTCGACAGCACCGACATCGGTTCGTGAGCTGACGGCAGACGAACTCTACTATCGCCCTGGCGCCGTCCTCGCCCAGTGGATGCGAGAGGCCGACACCGTCTGGGCGGTCTTCCACGAGGAGCCGGCGGGTCATGCGCTTTGTCTCTGGGACACGGCGGGCATCTGACGACGACGGGCGCACCGCGCTCCGCCGGCGCCGTACAAGGCGAACGCCCGACCCTCGGCTGGTGCCTCGGAGAGCGGGCGTTCTGTGCGTGATCCCTCACGCGTTCCGGCAGGAGCCGGAACTGACAACTGACTGACGGACTGAGACGTTGCGTGTACCTCCTTGCGCATCGAGAATGGACCGGCCATCGTACGCCAGTCCGAATCCGCGATGCGCCGGCTTAGTCCGGCGGAGCCTCCATGGTGCCCTCCACGCCTCGTTGCAGTGGTGTCTATCTCAATGGATAGGCCTCGGACGACCTCTTGTCAAGGGCCGAATCCGTTCATCGATGCGGGGACGGCCTACAGCGGGATCTCGAACGCCCGGACGAAGTAACGAACCATGCCGGCGTAGGGCGCATCGGCGCGCATCATCACGCGGATCTGGTCACGGATCCGCTGTTGAAGATCCCCGGCAATCCCGGCGTCCTCGAACGCGGCCAGCGAGTCCTTCAGCACGACGAGCATCGCGTAGGTCGCCCACCGCCACCGCTTCAGTTCGTCGCGGTTGATGCCGCAGCACTCGACGGCTGCCGCGTACGCCCGCGTGGACGCGACACGTCGAGACGCAGCACGCGCTTCTACTTCCTGCAGGACGTCGTTGGCCACCCACTTGAACAGCGGCTCCGGGTCGATCACATACGGATCGGGCAGGCCTGCCTTCTCCTTCGCGGTGGTCTGGAGGTACGCATCGAACCCGCCGCCTGTCACGTCGACCGGGTCGGGCACGAGCGTGGCCGCCAGCTCG
>CAZNOC010000145.1:0-10526 GCA_964574545.1 uncultured Bifidobacteriaceae bacterium
GGGGGGTAGTGGGGGTCAGGCTCCGGCGAAGGCCGTGGCGGCCTGGGCGACCTCAGCAACCTGCTCGTCCGTGAGACCTGGATACATCGGGAGGGACACCACCTCGGCGGCGACCCGGTCGGCCACTGGGCACACAGCCGGGGTGGCGCCCGCCAGCGCCGGCTGGCGCGGAATGGGCACGGGGTAATGGACCAGCGTCTCGATGCCCGCCTCGCCCATGTGCGCCTGAAACCGGTCGCGATCCGGCGCGAGCACCGGGAACAGGTGGTAGACGTGACCGGCGTCGCACTGCGGCGGGACGGCGACCGCGGCCCCCTCCAGCGCCTCACGGTACATCGCCGCGACGGCCCGCCGCCGGGCGGTGGCGGCAGCCAGCCGGGGCAGCCGGACGCGCAGGATCGCCGCCTGCACCTCGTCGAGGCGGCTGTTGGCGCCGGGTTCGACGTGGTGATACCGGGTGGTCTGGCCGCCGTTGCGCAGCCGTGCGACGCGAGCGGCCAGCCCGGCGTCTGCGGTCGTGACGGCGCCGCCGTCACCAAGCGCGCCGAGGTTCTTGGTGGGGTAGAAGCTGTACGCGGTGGCGAGGCCCCAGCCGCCAACCGGACGCCCCTCGCAGGTGGCGAGGTGCGCCTGCGCCGCATCTTCGACGATCGGCAGGCCGTGCCGCGCGGCCACATCGGCGAGTCGCGGCATGTCGGCCGGCTGTCCGTACAGATGAACGGGCATCACTGCGCGCGTCCTGGGCGTGACGGCCGCGGCGACCGCGTCCGGATCCAGCGTCAGCCGTACGGGATCGATGTCTGCGAACACGGGGCGCGCGCCCGTCATCATCACCGCCAGCGCGGTGTAGGCGGCCGAGAGCGGCGTCGTGATCACTTCGTCACCGGGACCGATGTCCATGGCGCGCAGGATGAGCGCGATCGCGTCGGTGCCCGTGCCCACGGCAACGGCGTGCGCCGCGCCCGTGGCGGCGGCGAACTCCCGCTCGAAGTGCTCGACCTCGGGCCCCAGCACGAACCAGCCGCGGTCCAGGACCCGGCGCACGGCATCGTCAATCGCGGCGCGATCGACACCGGGCACGAGCGCGTTGAACCGCACGCGCGGCGCAGGCCTTGTCACCGCGCGGCTCCTTCGTCCGGCGCCACGTACTTATCGAAGTGCGCGCGGTAGAACGCGAACGTGCGCGCGAGCCCGTCGCGCATCGACACCTCGGGCGCCCAGCCGGTGGCGGCCTTGAAGCGCGACGCGTCGGCATAGAAGCTGCCGATGTCGATCGCCTTCTTCTCGGGCGGCCACTCCACGAATCGGAAGCGGCCCGTGCCGGCGACCTCGACGAGCAGCCGGACGAGATCGCGATGCGCAAGGTGCTCGTCACCGCCGACGTTGAACACCTCGCCGTTGACCGTATCGGTGGCCCCAGCCCGCAGGAACGCCTCCACCGCATCGTCCACATAGACGAAGTCGCGAATCTGAGACCCGTCGCCGAAGACGTCGATTTCCCGGTCCTCGAGCGCGAGCCGGATGAACCAGCCGATGAAACCCTGGCGGTTGTGACGAATCAGCTGGCGCGGGCCGTACGTGTTGGTCAGGCGGAGCGAGCAGGCGCGCACACCGAAGACGTTGTTGTAGACGAGATGGTAGTACTCCCCGGCCGCCTTGTTGATGCCGTTGACGTCGGTAGGGCGCACGAGGTGCTGCTCGGTCACCGGGAGGTGATCGGGTTTGCCGTACACCTGGCGCGTGCTGGCGTACACGACCTTGACGCCGGGGTTGTGGTGACGGCACGCCTCGAGCAGGGTGAGCTGGCTGCGGCAGTTGATCTCGAGATCCGTATGAGGGTCCCGCATGCTGTCGATGTGGCTCACCTGGCCGGCGAGGTTGAAGATCACCTCGCGATCGCGCACCAGGTAGTTCATCGTGCTCGCCTGACGGACGTCGGCGACGTTGACGCGCACGTGGTCCTCGAGGCCGTCGATGTTGAACAGATTGCCGCCGTAGTCGGGAATGAGCGAATCGACGAGCAGCACGTCGGCGCCGAGGGCCGCGAGGCGGCGGGCCAGGTTGCTCCCGATGAACCCAAGGCCGCCGGTGATCATCACGCGGCGCCCGCGGTAGAACGTGGACGGCATGGCGACGCTACGGACGGACATCCGGACGGGCCGGTGCGTGCCCGGCCGTGTCCGCCGGGCGGGCGTTCAGGTGCTCGCGACGCACGACCAGCCGCCACCAGAGTTTCAACACATCGACCACGGTACGGTAGATGCGCGGGACGTTGAAGAACTGCGAGCGCCCGTGCGTACGGTGGTAGTGGTGGACGGGCACTTCGGCTACGCGGAAGCCGGCGTCCTGGAACTTCTTCATCATCTCGAGGCAGATCACGCCGCTGTCCTTCTCGAGCGTGACCACGTCGAAGATGCGCCGCCGCATCAAACGGAAGTCGCAGTCCACGTCCCGTACCGTCAGCCCGAAGAGCGCCTTCACCGTGTGGTGGTAAATGCGCCCGATCACGATGCGATGCCACGGGTCGGAGCGGCTGATCTTGTAGCCGTTCACCCAGTCCACGTCGGGCGCCATCCGCTCCCACAGCCGCGTCATCTCGGCCGGGTCGTACTGCGCGTCGCCGTCGGTGTAGAACACGTAGTCCTTCGTCGCGGCACCGAATCCGCTGCGCAGGGCGCCGCCGTACCCGCGGTTGCCGGCGTGGTGAATCACGCGCACGTGCTGATAGCGCTCGGCCAGATCGTCGAGGATCTGCGCCGTGGCGTCCCGGCTTCCGTCGTTGATGACGATGACCTCGTAGTCGGGCGTGAGGGTGGCAGCCACCTGCACCGCGCGGACGACCAGGCTCGCGATCGTGCCTGCGTCGTTGTAGGCGGGGAAGAAGACGCTCAGACCGGGCGGAGGGGGCGCGGAAGCAGACATGGTTCGGCGGGGCCGCGCAGATCTTACCCCGAACGCGCAGCCTCGTGGTTTGACACGACCCAAACAGCGCAGATCCCCGGTTCGTCAAACTATTGACGCATCTTCGCCGTAGAGGCGAAACTTTAGCGTAAACCTATGTAATCAATATCTTTACGGTTGACACTTGTCACCCCCTCATCTACCATCCGGGTGGACCAAGAGGGAGTAGGGTGGAGTAAGAAGGGTGCTGCGGGGCAACGCACCGGCGAAGATCGACGACAAGGGCCGGCTCAAGGTTCCGAGCGCATTCCGTGCCCTGATCGAGCAGGAGCACGGAAGGGATGTGTTCGTCACGAGCCTGACCGGCGAGTCGGTACGGGTCTACCCGATGCCCGTCTGGCTCGACGTCGAGCGCCGGCTCGCCGCCATGCCCTCCACGCACCCGGCGCGCCTGAAGTACCTGGACCGCGTGAACTTCTTCGGCCAGGCCACGGAACTCGACCCGCAGGGCCGCGTGCTCATCCAGACGCGCCTGCGTGAGAGCGCCGTCATGCAGGGCGAGGTGGATGTGCTCGGTCAGTACAACTACCTCGAGGTCTGGAACCACGACCGGTTCCTGGCACGGCTCGGCCGCGAGCCGTTCACCGACGACGACGCGCGGGCGCTGGCCGAGTTCGGGATCTAGCGGGCGTGGGGACCCGAGATGGCGCGTCCCGGCGCTCATCGGGCAGGACCGGGGACGTCGTGACGGAAACCGCCACGCACGTGCCCGTCATGGTCGGGGAGGTCGTGACGTGGCTCGATCCGTCCCGCGGCGGGACGTTTGTGGATTGCACGCTCGGCCTCGGTGGGCACACTCGCGCCCTGCTCGAGGCCGGCGCGCAGACCGTGGTCGGGTTCGACCGTGACGCGGGCGCGCTGGAGCGGGCCCGCGAAGCGCTTGCGGGCTTCGGCGATCGCGTGGACTACGTGCACGCCGACTACCGCACGCTCGAGGCCGTGCTCGACGCGCGCGGGCTGGCGCGGGTCAACGGCGTGGTCGCCGACCTCGGCGTGTCGTCGATGCAGCTGGACGAGGAAGGACGCGGGATGAGCTTTCGCCGCGACGAACCGCTCGACATGCGGATGGACCGGAGCACCGGCCCGACCGTCGCGGATCTGCTCGCGGAGGCGGAGGAATTCGACCTCGCCGACGTCATCTTCAGGTTCGGCGAGGAGCGCCATTCGCGGCGCGTCGCCCGCGCCATCGTCCGCGCGCGCGCGGAGCGCCCGTTGCGCACGACCGGCGAGCTGGCGGCGATTGTCCGCCGTGCGGTGCCTACCCGCGGGTGGCAGCGTATCGACCCGGCGACGCGCACGTTTCAGGCGCTGCGAATCTGGGTGAACGGCGAGCTCGACGGACTCGACCGGTTTCTCACGACCGCCGTGCACCGGCTGGCCGCCGGCGCGCGGCTGGGCGTCATCGCGTTCCACTCGCTCGAGGACCGCATCGTCAAGCACACGTTTCGCGGCCTCGCGCAGGGCGACGCCGCCGTGGTGCGGGTGCTGACGAAGCGGCCGATTGAAGCCGGCGAGGACGAGGTCGCCGGCAACCCGCGCGCCCGCAGCGCGAAGCTGCGCGTTGCCGAGCGGCGGGCCGAGGCGGCGTAGCCGGGGCAGGGAAGAGCCACATGCGAAAGGTCGACGCGTTCGAGTACGGGATTCGCAAGGACGTTCGCAACAACCCGATCGTGCGCGAGATGGACGAGCAGCGGCATCGCGAGCTTGTGCACTCCGCCGGCATCGGGGTCGCGCTCGTGCTCGTGCTCATGTTCGGCGCCTGGCAGCACTTCGAGTTGCTGCGTCACGGCTACCAACTCGAGCAGATGGAGCGTGACCGTGCGGCCGAGGAGGAGATCGGCCGGCACCTGCGCCTCGAGCTCGAGACGCTGCGGGCGCCTCAGCGGATCGAGAAGCTGGCCACCGAGCGGCTGGGCATGGTGGCCCCGACGGGCGACGACGCCCTGGTGCTCGAGCGGGTGACGCCGCCGGAGCCGCCGGCCCGGTCGGTGGTGGCCGTGCGTTGAGCCGGGGACCAGCGAGTGGCGATGTGCGCGAACCAGCGGCGGGGATTGGGCGGTTGGTGAGTTGGGGATGACAGGGTGGCCGACGAGAACGCATTCAACTGGCGCCGCACGCTGAAGCGGCGCGTGCTGGTGGCGGCGGCGTGCTTGATGGCCTGGACGGTGGCCATCGAGGCACGGCTCGTCTACCTGCAGGTCGTACAGCACGATGACCTGCGCGCGCGCGCCGAGCGCCAGCAGATGCGCACCGTCACCACGCCGGCCAAGCGGGGTGAAATCCTCGACCGGCACGGCCGCGTCCTGGCGTACAGCGTGGACGCCGATTCGATCTACGCGGTGCCCACCGAGGTCGTCAACGCCCCCGCGGCCGCGGCGGCGCTCTGCGGGGTGCTGGACGGATGCACCCCGCGCGAGCGCGGGACGCTCGTCGAACGCCTCTCGCGCCAGCGCCCGTTCGTGTACGTCCGCCGCCATGTCTCGCCGATCGAAGCCCGGCGCGTCGCCGAACTCGACCTCCAGGGTGTCGGGTTCATGAAAGAGAATCGCCGCTACTACCCCAAGAAGGAGCTGGCCTCGCACGTGCTCGGCTACGTCGGCGTGGACAACGTCGGCCTGAGCGGTCTCGAGGCGGCCTACGACACGACGATCCGGGGCCAGGCCGGCACGCTCCTCGTGCAGACCGACGCGCGGCAGCGGGGATTCGGCCGCGAGGAACGCAAGCCCACCACGGGCGCCACCCTCGAGCTGACCATCGACGAGCAGCTGCAATACATCGCCGAACGCGAGCTTCGGGCCGCCGTGCGCGAGTACCGGGCCGAGGCCGGCAGCGTCGTGATCCTCGATCCGCGCACCGGGGAGATCCTCGCCCTCGCCAACGCCCCGACGTTCAACCCGAACGTCTTCAACCAGGCGACGCCCACCGACCGGCGCAACCGCGCCGTTCAGGATTTGTACGAGCCGGGGTCCACCTTCAAGGTCGTCACTGCGTCCGCCGCGCTCGAAGAAGGCGTGATCGATCCGGAAGACGCCATCGACGTCAGCGCCGGAAGCATCCGCTTCGGATCGCGAGTCGTACACGACATGTTTCGATTCGACGTGCTCTCTTTCACCGACGTCATGGTGAAGTCGAGCAACGTCGGCGCCATCAAGGTCGGACTGCAACTCGGTCCGGAACGGATGGGCATGTATGTCAGCCGGTTCGGGTTCGGACGCCGCTCATCACCCGACTTCCCCGGCGAGAACGCCGGCATCGTCTGGAACCCGGCGCGGCTGAACGACAGCGCCCTCGCCTCGGTGTCGATGGGCTATCAGGTCGGTGTGACGCCGCTGCAGATGGCGGCCGCCGTGAGCGCCATCGCCAATGGCGGCAACCTGGTCGTCCCGCGCATCGTCCGCGCGGCGATCCGGGACGGTGCGCGGACGCCTGTCGAGCAGGCGCCCGTGCGGCGCATCATCGATCAGGGGACGGCCATTGAGCTCACGCGGATCATGGAGGCCATCGTCGATCGCGGTACGGCCACCAGGGCGAAGGTGCCCGGCTTCACCGTCGCCGGAAAGACCGGCACCGCCGAAAAGCTGATCAACGGCCGCTACTCCCGCACGGACCACGACGCATCGTTTGTCGGCTTCGTGCCGTCCGTCGATCCCGTCCTGGCGATCATCGTACGCATCGACACGCCACGGGGCCAGGGCCGCAACACGGGCGGCGTGACGGCGGCGCCCGTGTTCAGCCGCATCGCCGAGGCCTCGCTCCGTCACCTGGGGGTCGCGCCGAACGTCGCGCCAGAGCCCCCTGTCGTGGTCGCACGCCTCGAGCCGAGCCCTGTGCATCCGGCGTCGGTGTCCCTTGACCCGCCGATCGTGACGGTGCCGGCCGCGCGCGGCGCGCACGCAACGCTGCCGGACCTGCGCGGCCTGAGCGCCAGGGATGCCGCGCGGACGCTGGCACGGCTCGGGCTCGTGGCGCGCATGAAGGGCGACGGCGTGGTCATCCACCAGACGCCGGAAGCCGGCATGCCGCTCGAGCGAGGCGGCATCTGCACGCTCGTCCTCGCCCGGACGCCACCCCCGCTTCCACCCGCTGCCGACAGCGGAGACGAGCAGTGACGCTGGCCGAGGCCCTCCGCGCGATCGCGCCGCTCATGCCGGAGGCCTCGACCCCCGCACCCGGGGCGACGGCGGTCACGTCCGTGGCGTACGACTCTCGGCGCGTGGTGCCGGGCGCCGTCTTCGTCGCCTTGAAGGGGCTGAAGGCCGATGGCGCCACGTTTGCGGCGCAGGCCGAGGCACGTGGGGCGATCGCCATCGTCGCCGAGGCGCCGCGTCCTGAGGGCGCGGCCGTGCCATGGCTGGTCGTGACGGACGCGCGGCTCGCGCTGGCGCTGCTTGGCGCCGAGTTCTACGGGCACCCCAGCCACGAGATGCCCGTCGTCGGCGTCACGGGCACCAACGGCAAGACCACGACGGCGTATCTGCTCGCGGCGATCTTCGAGGCGGCAGGCATCCAGGCGGGCCTGCTCGGCACGGTCACGTACCGTATCGGGCGTGACGAACGTGAAGCCTCGCGGACCACCCCGGAAGGCCCTGACGTGCAATCCCTCCTCCGTGACATGCGCACGGCAGGGTGCGGCGCATGCGTGATGGAGGTGTCGTCGCACGCGCTGGCGCTCAAGCGCGTGGACGGCACCAGATTCGCCGCCGGCATCTTCACGAACCTCACGCGCGACCACCTCGACTTCCACGAGGACATGGAGGCGTACTTTGCCGCCAAGCAGCGCCTCTTCGCGATGCTGCCCCCAGGCGCGCCCGGCATCGTCAATCTCGATGATCCGCGCGGTGGCGCGCTCGCGGCCTCCTGCGGCCGGGCCGTGACCTACGCAATGACCCGCCCGGCCGACGTGATGCCGGGACCGATGGACATCACACTCGGCGGTCTGTCGTTCGATGTCCAGACGCCGCGGGGCACGGTGAAGGTGCGCTCGAAGCTCGTGGGCCGGCCGAATGCCTCGAACATCCTCGGCGCGATCGCCGCCGCCGGGGCGATCGACGTGCCCGTCGAGGCGATCGAGCGAGGGCTGGCGACGCTCTCCGGGGTGCCCGGACGCTTCGAGGTCGTGTCCGACGCCGCCGACGACCTCACGGTGGTCGTGGACTACGCGCACACGGACGATGCCCTGCGCAACCTGCTGGAGACGGCGCGTCCGCTGGCGCGGGCGCGGCTCGTGACGGTGTTCGGGTGCGGGGGAGATCGCGACCGCACCAAGCGTCCGCTCATGGGCATGGTCGCCGCGCGGCTGAGCGATGTCGTCGTGATCACCTCCGACAACCCGCGCAGCGAGGATCCGCAGCGCGTCATCGACGAGATCACGCGGGGGATTCCCGCCGGGAGCCAGGGCCCCGGCCGGACACCCACGGTGCTGAGCCTGGTGGACCGCGCGGAGGCCATTACGCGGGCGGTGGAACTGGCGCAGACGGGCGATGTCGTCCTGATTGCCGGCAAGGGTCACGAGAAGTACCAGCAGATCGGCGACCGGGTGCTGCCGTTCGACGACGTCGAGGTGGCGCGCACGGCGCTCGCACGCCGGCGAACGCGCCGTCCGAAGGCGGGATAGCGCGTGCGGTTCGACGAGGGACGGCTCGTGGCCGCGGAGATCGCCGAGGTCACGGGAGGACGGGTGACGGGTGGGCCGGCCGACGCGCGCGTGAGCGGCTTCGCCATCGACTCGAGGCAGGTTCGGCCCGGCGACCTGTTCTTCGCGATCGTGGCCGCGCGCGATGGCCACGACTACGCGGCCGCCGCGGTTGCCGCGGGGGCGGCCGGGGTGGTCGTCGCGCGGCCGGTGCCCGGCCTGAACGTAGGCGGGCATGGGCCGCTGGTCGTGGAGGTGCCCGATACGACGCGGGCGCTGCAGGACCTCGGTCGCGCGGTCCGGCGCGCATCGGGCGCACGGGTGGTGGCGATCACGGGCAGTGCGGGCAAGACGACGACGAAGGAAGCGGCCGCCGGGATGCTCTCGGCGAGGTATCGGGTGGTGAGGAATCCCGGCAACCTCAACAACCACCTGGGGCTGCCGTTGTCGCTCATGGAGTTGAGGCACGGGGCAGACGTGGCAGTCATGGAACTCGGCATGAACCACGCGGGCGAGATCCGCGTGCTGGTCGGCATCGCCGAGCCGGAGGTGCGCGTGTGGACGAACGTGGGCGACGCCCACATCGGCCACTTCGCGTCCGCGGAGGCCCTGGCCGACGCCAAGGCCGAGATCCTCGAGCAGTCCCGGCCGTCCGATGTGATCGTGGCGAATGCGGACGACCCGATGGTGATGCGCCATGCGTCCGCGTTCCCCGGACGTGTCGTCACCTTTGGTCTCGCCGGGCACGCAACCGTCCGCGCGACGTCGGTCGAAGATCGCGGCCTCGAGGGCATGGCCGCCGACCTCGAGACGCCGGCCGGCCGCGCGCGGCTCACCGTGCCGCTGCTCGGCCTTGGCAACCTGTCGAACGTGCTGGCCGCGGCCGCGGTGGCGACACATCTGGAGGTGCCGCTCGACGCGATCGTCGAGCGCGCCGCCAGGCTCAAGGCCGCGGAGCAGCGTGGTGTGGTCGAACGGCTGCCCGGATCGATCACGTTGATCGACGACACCTATAACTCGAGCCCGAGCGCGCTCAGGCGCGCGCTCGACGTGATCGCGTCGACGTCGCAGCGCCGCGTGGCCGTGATCGGCGAAATGCTGGAGCTCGGATCGCAGACGACGGCACTGCACGAGGCCTGCGGGCGCGCGGCGGCCCGGGCCGGGCTGGCGGTGCTCGTGACGGTCGGCGGGCCGGCGGCAGGGACGCTCGCGACGGCGGCCGTGGACGCGGGCATGCCGGCCGAATCGGTGCGCTGGGTGCCGACGAGCGAGGACGCCGCCGATCTCGTGCCGCGCCTCCTCCAGCCGGGTGACGTGGTGCTCGTGAAGGGGTCACACGGCGTGCGCACCGAGATGGTGGCCCAGCGGCTCAGGGGGGAGCGTGGCTGATGCTCTACCACCTGCTGCTGTCGTTCTACCCCGAGATCTCGTTCCTCAACGTGACCCGGTACATCACCTTCCGTACGGGCGTCGCGAGCATGACGGCCCTGGCGATCGGGTTGCTGATGGGGCCCTGGCTGATCCGGCGCCTGCGCGAGTTCCAGATCGGGCAGGTCATCCGCCAGGAGGGGCCGCAGTCGCACCGCGCCAAAGCGGGCACGCCCACGATGGGCGGGCTCCTCATCCTGGCCGCGGCGCTGGTGCCCACGCTGCTCTGGGCCGACCTGACGAACGTGTACATCTGGATCGCGGTCCTGTCCACCGCGGCGTTCGGCGCCATCGGGTTTCTCGACGACTACCTCAAGGTGACGCGGCGTTCGTCCGGCGGCCTGTCCGCCCGCCACAAGATGGGCCTGCAGATCCTCGTGGCGCTGGCGATCGGCCTCACCCTGATGTGGCTGGCGAGCCAGAACCTGTACAACACGCGGCTGATCTTCCCGTTCTTCAAGCAGTTGATCCCCGATCTCGGCTGGTTCTACGTGCCCTTCGCGGT
>CAZNOC010000146.1:0-10419 GCA_964574545.1 uncultured Bifidobacteriaceae bacterium
ACGCGCTCCGCGCCTACGAGGAGTGCATGAAGGTCTCGAACAACGACGATTCGATCGTGGCGACGAGCGACTGGTACTGGATGACGCTGATGCGTCTCGACCGCAAGGCCGAGGCCGACAAGATCCTCGCGCGCATCACTCCCGAGATGGACATCATCGAGAACACGTCGTACCACCGCCGGCTGCTGATGTACAAGGGCGAGGAGACGCCCGAGGCGCTCCTCGACACGACGACGGCGGACGACCTGACCATCGCGACGCAGGGTTACGGCGTCGGCAACTGGTACCTCGTGACGGGTGACACCGCCAAGGCGCGGGAGATCTTCGAGAGAGTCGTCTCGGGCCGTTCGTGGTCGGCGTTCGGCTTCATCGCGGCGGAAGCGGACCTGGCGAGAATGCGGTAGGCGCCCGCGACCCCGGTCCGGCGGCAAGGCCGGACCGGGGCCGAGGTGCTCACCACGCCTGCCAGGGCTCGTGCCGCCAGTGGGGTGCGGGGCGCACGGCACGCACCTCGAAGCCCATCCGCTCCACCGACGCCCGTCCATGCCGATCGACGGCGGTGACGGTCAGCATGTGCGCCCCCTCGGGCAGCTGCTCGGGGAGCCGCACGCGCCAGAGATGCATGGAGCGATCCGACAGCACGGGCGTCGGCTGCGGGGGCGCCGGGCCGTTGCGCCTGCCTCGGAAGATCTCGAAGCCCTGGTTCCTCGGCTCGCCGGAGCGACTCTCGAGAGCGAACCGGCCTACCTGCAGTTGACGGGGCGCCGAGAACGGGTCCGCGAAGTCGACCCCGACCCTCGCCGGTTCGCCGTTGCCCTCCTGCGTCCGCTCGAGCACGAGCGTCCGGTCCCCCAGTGTCGCGGACACGGTTGTCTCGCGTGAGCCCAGCCACACGTTGGCCGTCAGGTACGTCCCATCCGCCAGGTCCTGAGGCGTCAGCACCTTCGTGTCTGGCAGATCGTTCATGTTGACGGGTGGCACCTCGTCCCGCCATGCGGCGTCGCTCAGCTTCCACTCGACGAGCGCCTCGTACCACGAACGGAACCCCGGCGTCGACAACGAGACCCACATCTGCTTCGTTCGGCCGACGTTCGCTCCGTAGTACGTCTCCCGGTAGTCCGCGCCCTCGAGGTCGAGCACGAGGTAGCCCTTGGGCACCCCCTGCCGCTGCAGCGCGAACGGCGTGCCGTCGAGGCCCAGATCCCCCTGATACCAGGCGCCAGACGCCGCGCCCGCGACGATGTGCCGAAACGGCAGCGGGCCGCAGCCAACTGCCTCCTGCCAGCCCGCGTAAGACTCCCCCGGGGCCAGATTCTCCGTCGTGTGCGTATGTCCGGACAGCGACAGCGCCGGCCGGCCGTCGAGCAGCCGGTGGATCTCGGGCAGATTGTCGGTCTGATGGATCGGCGAAGTCCCGTCGACGAAGGACACCAGGGGCACGTGGTGCGCGAGGACGATCAGCCGATCGCGCGGCACTTCGGCGAGCAGGTTCGTGAGCCAGCGCATCTGCCGTTCGTCCACCCGGCCGTTGTAGCCCGGGTTCTCGTCGTCGACGCACCCCGTGCGGCCGGGCGACGACGCCTCGACTGGCCCGCATGGGAAGAAGACGTTATCGAGGACGACGAAGAGCGCCTGACCGAGCTCGAACGCGTAGTAGTTGGGACCGACGACGCGGCGCCACGTGTCGGAGGAGTCGGCGTCGGAGTCGGCGTCGAAGTCGTAGTCGTGGTTGCCGTGCACCAGATACTGCGGCGTATCGAGCACGCTCGCGACTTCGAGCACGCGCGGGAGGAGATCGAGGTCGTCGCCCACCACATCGCCGAGGTAGAGCACGCAGTCGTAGGCGCCGGGGCCCTCGGAGAGCAGGTCGGCCACGGTGCTGTCACGGAAGTAGCCGATTTCGGTGCCGGAGTACGTCTGGCTGTCGCCGATGACGGCCACGCGCAAGGGGCCCCGCTCGTCGGCGCGGACGAGCGGGAAGTGAATCGCGCCGGGCAGCGGGCCGGTCGGTGGCAGGCCGCCGAACCGCAGCGGCCGCGACGACCCCGCCAGCTTGTGCTGGTAGGCGAACTGCGGGACGCGGCGCTGGTCCACTGGCGGCCGCCAGCCCGACGGCTTGACGACGAAGACCGACATGTCGTCGCGGGCGGGGAGAGAGTAGACGCCTCGCGCGTCGGTGCGCACCACCTCGAGGCCGTTGGACACCATCACGCCGGGGATGCCGGGCTCGTCCGGCTGACGCACACCGTCACGGTTGAGGTCCTCGAAGACGACGCCGGTGACGGTGCGACCGGGCCCCTGCGCCGCCTGCACGTCGATGCCCGCTTCGAAGGCCCCAACTGGCCGACGGCTCACCAGCGCCGGGCCGAGCGCGCCAAGCCAGATAGCCCCGAACTGTCGGCGCGTGATCTCGTACCTGCTCATCACTGCTCCTCTCAGCCGGTCGGACACCGCCGGCTCGTGCCACGCCACGGCGGACGTCAGAAGCTGTAGCGTACCGCCAACTGAAACTGCCGCGCGCTCTCCGCGGAGGTGACTTGCTGGAACGTCGCGTTCGCGGTGGGGTTCGGCCCCCAGACACGATTCACGTTCGTCGGGTTCAGCCGATTCGTCATGTTGAAGCCCTCGGCGATGAGCTCCGCCCGGCGGCCGGAGCCGAGATCGATTGTCCGCGAGAGGCGCAGGTCAAACGTCAGGTATCCCGGCAGCACGTAGCCATTGCGGCTCTGGCCCGACGGGCGGTCGTTGAACACCGTGTCGCCGTTGGTGTCCTGGCCGGTCGTGGCCGTGAAGGCGAAGCCGTCGGACGCGATCAGGCGCGACGAGAGCTGCCAGCCGTTGACGAGCGCACCCAGTACGCCGGTCAGACCAGGGACCCGGGCCTCAGCCACCGCCGTCAGCGTCAGGCGCTGGCGCATGTGCCAGAACGCGCGTGTCTTTCCTGTCGCCTCGCCGGCCCTCGGCCGTTACGCTCATTGACGCCGGGGCAGGCGACAACCGCGTCACGCCCTGACGACAAGCGTGTGACCGAGGCAGAGTTTTCCTGTATGACGCGCAGGCAATCGCGTGCCATGGGACAGGACGGCACTCGAGGGTGCCCGGGCGGAATGCGCCCAAGGGCCGTGCGCTGGGGGAGGTGCGACGGAACCGGGGGTGGTCTAGCTCAGGTGCGCGGACGGCAGTGCCTGCGGGACTCAGGGGGCATCGAGTGCCCGCCTCCGCGCCCGTCGTCCCCACCGGGCCAGCGTGGCCGCTCGCTCGCGGGACTCGGGCTGGCGTGCCCACTCGTCCACCGGCAGCGGCAGGCGCCAGGTCCAGTTGGTGTCGGCGACGGTGCCCGGCACGTTGATGCGATCGCGCCACCCGAAGACATCCTGCAGCGGCAACACGACCAGGTCGGCACGGCTGCGCATCAGGCTCTCGAGCAACGCGTCGCGGACGACGGGAGACCAGGGTCTCGTGGGTCCGGGCCCGCGGCGAAGGCGGGCCAGCGAGGGCAGGCGGCAGATCGCGTCGCGCTCCTCGGGCGGCGCCTCGTCCCACCACTCGGCGAGCGTCTCGGTGTCGTGCGTACCCGACATCGCCACGGCGCGCTCGGGATAGTCGGATGGGTCGATGAACGGCTGCCCCTCGGCATGCCAGTCGCGCTCCCACCGCATCACCTTGAAGCCGGGCACATCCAGCCGGGCGAGCGAGGCGCGGACGAAGTCGGGCACCGTGCCGAGATCCTCGGCGATCACGTCGGCGCCAGTCTCCCGGTAGATCCCCACGAGGCGCTCGCCCAGCGCGATCTGCGACGGCTCATCGTCGGGGGCAAAGACCTGCGGAAGGCGGGCGTCGAGCGACCGGATGTACGTGCGGTAGAGCCCGACGAGGTGGTCGAGCCGGACACCGGAGTACAGCGCGGCGCTTCGACGGGCGCGCGCGCGAATCCACGCGAAGTCGTCGCGCGTCATCGTGTCCCACCGCCAGGGCGGAAGGCCCCAGTCCTGCCCCGTGTCGCTGAAGGCGTCCGGGGGCACCCCCACAGTGGCGTCCGACAGGAACTGATCCTGGCGCGCCCAGACGTCGGGGCTGTCCCGCGACACCATGAACGTCAGATCGCCGTAGAGCGCCACCGGCGCGCAGGACTCGCGCGCCGCGATCCACTGCTCGTCGGCGACCCACTGGACGTACTGACGGAACCGGATCTCGTCGGCCAGCCGTTCGCGGGCCTCCGCGACCGCGGTCTCGTCCCCGCGCGCCAGCGGTGCGGGCCAGTCGTACCAGGCCCGCTCGTCGAACGCGGCGTGCAGCGCCCTGAAGACCGCGTACTCCTCGAGCCACCACGCTTCGGCGCGAACGAAGGCCTCGAAGCGCAGCGCGCGCGGCGTTCGCGGACCGGCTTCTGCGTCGAGAAACTGGAGGAACGCCGACCGGAGCGCCCGCATCTTGAGGTCGCGCACGTCGGCATACCGCACGGTCGGGCTCTGGCGCACGGCATCGAGCCGGGCGCGGTCGTGGTCGTCCAACGACGCCTCGCCGCCCATCGCGGCAAAGTCCTCAACGGCCGGCACGTGCACATAGAGGGGATCGAGCGCCATGGCCGTCATCGACGAGTACGGCGACGTTTCACCCGGCGACATCTCGTGCAGCGGCAGCAGTTGCAGCACGGTGAGGCCGGCCTCGTGCATCCAGGCAGCGAGGCGCGGCAGATCGGTGAGCTCCCCGATGCCCCAGCTCGCGGACGAGGGCACGGAGAAGAGCGGCACCATGAGTCCGGACCGACGCGCACGCTGGCTCATCGGCCCACCGCGCCGGTCATGCGCGCCAGCACGCGTGCAAGACCGTGATCGAACACGCCCGGCGCCGGCAGCAGCGAGATGACAAGGAACGCCTCGCGCGCGAAATCGAAGAAATAACCGGGATGGACGAGCACCCCCTCCTGTTCGACGAGCCCCACCACCATGCTCTCCTCGGGCTCGTAGGCGGGCACCTGAAGCACGGCGGACCATCCACCCTCCGGCGGCAGGAGCGACACGGAGGGATACCACTCGATGCGGGCGCGGAGCGCCGTGAGGTTGCGCTCGATCCGCGTTTGGATGGCCGCGCGGATCACGGACCCCGCTTCGATCAGCCCGGGAGCGGCCAGTTGGACCGGCGTGGAGACCGACAGGTAGGTGTCGGCCACGATCTCGTAGGCGGACAGCAGCGCGCGCACCTGCGGTTCCGGTCCGCTCAGCCCGAACCATCCCAGCTTCAGCTGCGGAAGGCCGGCAGACTTCGACAGCCCTCCGAGGCCGAAGGCCACCACGTCCTGCTGCGACAACACGGACGCGGACGAATCCGGCCGCGCCAGCGGGTAATCCCAGAACACCTCGTCGCCGATGATCGCCATGTCGCGCGACGCGGCGATGCCCACCAGCGCGTGGAGATCGTCACGGTGGAGGTACGACCCGGTCGGATTGTTCGGAGACACGACCAGCACCGCGCGCGTCCGCGGGGACATCTGCGACCGCAGGTGATCCAGGTCAAGGCGCCAGCCGTCGTGATGGTCGAGATCGTAGGGCACCGCGTTCACGGCTTCGAGCGCCGTCAAGTGCTCGAACAGCGGGTAACTTGGGCGCGGCACGAGCACCTCGTCACCAGGATTGCACAGCAGCTTGAACAGCAACGCGTACGCCTCGCTCGTGCTGGCCGTCACGGCGACGCGGTCCTCGGGCACCGACAGGCCCCGACGCGCGAAATCTCCGGCAACTGCGGCTCGCGCCACCTTCAGCCCCAACGGCTGCGGATCGTAGACAAGCGACCCAGGATCCGCGAGTCCGGACAGCATGTCCCCCGGGTAGTTCAGGCCCACGCGCGTGGGATTCGACTCGGTCATGTCGAACAAGGGCGCGCCCGCCGCCCGGCGCTCCGCCACCGCACGTGCCACGGCGGACGGTGTCAGATCGACGGGAAGGCGGCGGGAAGGCAGGGGCACGGGCTACCGAAGGATCTCGACGCGTTCCATCACGTCTCCTTCGAGGATTGCGTCCACGACGTCCATGCCGGCCGTCACTTCGGCGAAGACGGTGTACGCGTGGTCCAGGCGCGGGATGTCGACGAGGTTGACGAAGATCTGGGCGTCGCCGGTGTCGCGGCCGCGCGTCGAGATGCCGACGGCGCCCCTCAGATGGGCGAGGAGGCCGACCTCGTCGCGCATGTAGGGTCCGTCGCCCATGTACTCGTTCGCGCCCGGGCTGCCGCCCTGGATGACGAAGTTGGGCACGACCCGATGGAACGTCAGCCCGTCGTAGTACCCGCGGCGCGCGAGCGTGACGATGCGGTGCACGGTGAACGGCGCCTCTTCCACGAAGAAGCGAAGCTCGAACGCACCAAGGCCCGCCATGGTGATGCGGGCGCGTACACCCTCGAGGGCGTCGATCTCGGCTGGGGGCACGTAGGGCGGCGGGAGGTGCCGGGGTTGCGAGGCCCGCGGCGCCTTCGTCCACGTCTGCACCAGTTCGGCAGCCCGGGCGGCCACCTGACGATCGAAGTCGTTCGCGTACGCGGCAAGCGCCTCGACGTGCGCCGCTGTGACCCCGGCCCCGTCGGGCCAGCCCAACTCGGCGAGCGCCTCGAGGATGGCCATGCGTGGGTCACGTGACGTGTCGCGCTGTTCGGCGGTCAGCCGCGCGAGGGCCGCGAGCAGCGCGGGCACCGCCTCGGCCCGATGCGCGCGGTTGTGCAGCGTTCGGGCCGCGGTGCGCACCAGCTGGTAATCCGGTTGCGCGAGCGCGCCGATGGCGGCCGCCACCGCCCCGGGATGTCCCTGCGCGGCCAGCGGGCCCAGCGCCGCCTCCCGGACGTTGTCGTGGTCGTCGCGCGCAAGCCTGGCGAGCGTCTCGGCATCGGACAGCTCGGCCGCCGCCCTGGCCGCATACATGCGCACCTGCCACGTGGGGTGTACGACGAAGCGCGGCAGCAGGCGCGCCGCTTCGGCTGGCGCAATCTTCGCCAGAGCCACGACGGCTCGGGCCGGGCGATGCCAGGCACGTGGTTCGGCGGTCAGCCCCTCGGCGAGGGTCCGCACGCGCGGCAGCGGTGACAGGCCCCCAGGACATCCATCGCCCGCCAGGTCGATGGCCAGAAGGGCCACATGCGCGTTGGCGTCGTCAATGGCCCGCAGCACCGGTTCGCAGTCGGTCGCCTGCAGATGGCGGCCCCACGCGCGAAGCGCCTCGTAGCGCGCCGGCGCATGCGCATCCGCAAGTCCGCGCCGCAGCAACCCCTCGCGGTCATCCACGGGAGCATCGGCGTTGAGGGCAAGCATGGCGATGCGCCGCGCCTCCCCATCGCCATCGCCGAGGCCGGCGGCCACCATCGGCCCATCCACCTGCTCCGCCGACGCCAGCGTCAGCCAGGCCAGCCGCCGGATGCGCGTGAGCCGCTCGTCGCCCCCCGGCGTTCCGGCGCCGAGGAGCGCCGCGGCCTTCAGCCGCGCGACGGTCTCTCGAGAGGGTGGCAGCAGCCGCCGCGATTGACGGACGAGCGATTCGAACCCCTTGACCGCGCCCAGCACGGCGCCCGGCTGCAGCGGGGCTGGAGGTCCATCGCCGGATCCCACCGCCGGAAGCGCGCGCCTCAGCGATTCCTCGGCGTCTCCCACCAGCTCACTGCGGTCGTAGCGAAGCCGTCCCACCGTCGCCGCGACAACTCCCCATGTGTCCGGGTCCTCCTCGGCCCTCAGACGCGCAAGCAGCAAGGCCTGCACCTCGCTGACGGCATCGGGGGTCGTGGCCAGCTGGCCGGCGGCGTTTGCCGCTTCCCGTCGAACGCGCGCATCCGCGTCACCAAGCAGCGGAGCCACAAGGCCAGAGAGATCGGCGTTCTCGAACCGGCCCACTGCCCGAACGGCCATGCGCCGCACCGCGGGGTCACCGCTGGCGAGCCCCTCGCGCAGGACAGCGGTGCCGGCCGCCCCGGCATCGCGCGCGTCCTCCACGGCCAGGAGGCGGTCACGGAGTGACGGCTGTGCCACCACGCCGGAGGTGAACACCGCAATCGTGAGCAACGCGATGGCGAGGCGGGAGGCACGAGGCATGACGGATTCTAATGGCATGTAACAGCGAAATTCCTACTGGGCCGCGCCGTTGGCGCGCCCGGAGTTCCTCGTCGAAGGCTTGCGTGGCCACTACCGGCTCAGTTGATACGGTCCACTGGTGGCAGTACGCGGGCGCAAAGCCCGAAACGACGCGTCAACGTCTCCGCGCGCCCGAGTACTCCAGCATCTGTGTGGTGAGGTCGCAGGGATACTCGATCTCCACGTCCGCGATCGACCCATCATCGGCATGGACCGGTGCCAGGCGCGGCATCACGAAGCCCGTGTACGACGGAAGGTTGAGCCGGTCCACGCGCGCGACCACTTCGTCTCGCAGCGCCGGGTCAAAGTGGACGCCGTAGGTCTCGAACAGCGCCCGGGCCGCCGCATAGTCGCCGAGGGACTTGATGCGCTGCACCTCGGCGAGCAGGCGGGCGACCCCGTCCCGGAACGCGACCGGATCCACCATCACGTAGTACGTGCGCCCTTCCCGGCGCCGCACCTCGATCGCCGTGGTGTGGGCCATCAGCCAGTGCACGATGGCCTGACGGTTGCGCATGTGGTCTTCCTCGATCTGCGCGCCCTCACGCACACGGCGCAACTGCACCAGCGCGTTGCGCGCGTAGGCCTCGTACTCGGCCCGGACCATCTCGGGCTGCTCGTCCCCCTCGACGAGCCCCAGGGTCGCGAGATACGGATCGGCGACAAAGTACAGCGCCACCAGGTCGGCTCGCGATTCCTCCAGCGCCGAGTACTGCTCCTTCAGCAGATCCTGCGGCTGAGCGGCGATGCCGTCGGCCATGCGTCCGGACCCGTGCCCGAGCACTTCGTGGATTTCGGTCGTCAGCTCGCTCGCGAAGGCGCCCCAGCGCTTCGCTCTCGCGAACTCGTCGTCATCCCACGTGAACTCGTGCCGGAAGTCGTCCGTGGTGGACTTCTCGTAGGCGACGGTCACGTTCGCCAGCGACACGGACTTGCTCCCGTAAGCTTCGCGAATGCGCTGATCGTTCGGCAGGTTGACGCCGATCGGCGTGATTGGACCCGAGTCGCCGGCTTCGACGACCACCTCGATGGCAGTCGCCGTGACGCCCTGTACCAGTGGCTTCCGGAAGCGTGGATCCACGGGCAGACGATCTTCGAACCACTGGGCATGCTCGGCGAGCCGGCGGATCTTCTCGGTCTTCTCCGGGTTCACGAAATAGACGAGACCCTCCCACGACCCCTTGATGCCGCGCGCGTCCATGTAGACCTCGATGAAGCCGTTCATCGTGTCAACGGGCGTGTCGTGCGCCTGCACCCAGGCGATGTCGAAGGCCGCCCGGTCGTCTTCTTCCCCCGTCTCGTACCAGCGGATGAGCGCCTCCAGCGCGCGCGCGAACGATGCTGTCGCGTACGGCACCGCCTCGCGCAGGTGCCCGACGATGCGTGAGATCTCGTCGTGGTAGCGGCCGCCCAGGCGGTAGACCTCCTCGACCAGTACGCCATCCCGCTTCACGAGTCGCGAGTTCAGCGGGTGCCGTTCGTCGAACCCCTCGAGGTCGGCCATCCGCACGCCGTCGTACAGGTTGTTCGCACTCGCCTCGAGGATGTCCTCGCCGAGTCCCGGCGACTTGTTGGTCACCGTCGGGTCGAACGAGGGGTCGAAGAACATCGGCGCGTAGCGCGCCACGAGCTCGCCGGTGGTCTCGCCAGGGGCCATCGGCAGGCGCGCGCCGTTGGCGGCGGCCACCGCCACGGCCGCCTCGAACCTGGCCGGCTCGAGCCGCAGCACGAACTTGCGTGCCGTCAGGTTGTTGTAGGGTCCGGTGTTGATCCAGAAGAGCTTCGTGTAGCGCGTGATCTCGGCCAGATCGTCTTCCGGAATGCCCCCCGGGTTCGTGATGATCCCCTCGAGGATCGCGCGCATCCCGAGGTTGTGCTTGTAGCGCTGGTCGTAGTAGATGTCACGCCCGGCCAGCGCGGCCTGGTAGAGATGCCAGATCAGGATCTTCTGGTCCGCCGGCAGGGCCGCAAACCCGTCGGCATAGAGCTGCACCACGGCCGCGTCGTCCACCTGCTCGAGTCGGTACGGGCGCGTGTCTGTGGCGTCGGAAACGATGGCTGGCGGGTGGGACATACGGGCTTTCAACACTTCGCTGTCGGCGATCGGCGATCAGCTATCGGCTATCGGCATCTTGCATTCGGCTAGAGGTCGATCTCCACGCGTTCATCCTGCACGGGGGCGTGGGCATCCCAGCCGAGTTCGCCGGAGATGCGCGCCTTGAGCGCGTCCTGCGCCGTCGGCTCGCCGTGCACGATGAATGTCTTCTTCGGCGGCGACGGGAACGTCCGCAGCCATCGCAGGATCTCGTCCCCAT
>CAZNOC010000147.1:0-10286 GCA_964574545.1 uncultured Bifidobacteriaceae bacterium
GCTCCGCGAGTTCGTGCGGCCTCAGGTTGTTTCCGGGCTCGTTGACGAGGAGGCGCGCGCTGTTGATCGCCTCCCCCAGAACGCGGCCTTCGTCGAGGGCCGCGGCGAGTCCCTCGCCGTCACCGGCGATCAGGACCGCATCCGACATCCAGAACAGGTCGTCACGTGACTTGAGATGTCCGTGATTGAACGAGGCACATACCAGGCCCTCGGCCACGGCCGCCACCATGCCCGGCGTCGTGGCGCCGAGGAGGGTGAGGTCGATGGCCACCCGGCCAATTCGTTGCTGGCGCGCGAGGAGGCCTGCAGCGCCACCCAGCCGCCTCCAGCTGTCCTTCGACAGCCGGTCCGGGACGCCGAGGCCGACGACGGCCACGCGCCGGGGGCGCCAATCCGGATCGCTGACGGTCGTGAGATGGATCGTCCCCATCTCGGCTTTGGCCGTGCCCCGTTCGAGCGCCCAGGCGACGTCACTGCGCGTTCCAGCCCCAATCCGGGCCAGCACGGCCTCCGTGCCGCCTTCGAGGAGCGGGAGCACCAGCAGGTCAACGTCGGTCTGTGCGGGGGAACTCGTGTTCAGGGTCAGGGATGGAAGTTCGAATGCGCTCCGCATGGAGAGTCGGCCTCGGTTGCTGGCAGGACAGGCACGCCAGTAAGATCATCTTTGCGCCTGTCCAAGAGTTCCACCATGACACGAACCCGACTCAACCGCCAGCGTGCCAGGCTCCTGTCAGCCGGACTGCTGCTGGCGCTGTCCAGCCCGATAGGTGCGACCCCTGAACAGGGCAGCGAAAAAAGAGCTAGTCTAGCACTGCGCGCGAGGCCACAGGTGGCCATTGCTCCGGCCCGGGTCTTTGTGTCCGCCGAGGTCAGGGGCGGGGCCCCGGACGCCGAGGATCTCTACTGCCCGGCGGTGGAATGGGATTGGGGTGATGGGACCCGGTCCACGTCGAGCGCCGATTGCGACCCCTATGCGGCCGGCAAGAGCGAGATTCAGCGCCGCTATTCGATGACGAAGGTCTATCGGGAACCCGGCCGGCACCGGGTCCAGCTGCGCCTGATGCAGGGCAACCGCATCGTCTTGTCGGGGACGACCGTCGTGCATGTGCGTGAAGGCCTGCCCGGGGCAGCGCCGCGCTGACGCCGTCCGGGCGCCGGAAGGGCTGCGCGGGGGTCAGCGAACCCCGAGTCGAGCCACCGCCTTCTCGTAACAGCCCGGGCAGATGCCGTGCGTGAAGTCGAGGTCGGTGTGCTCGGAGACGTAGTCTTCCAGCTGCTGCCAGTAGTCGTCGTCAGATCGAACGTCCTTGCAGTAGCTGCAAATCGGCAGCAGGCGACGGAGCTGCGTGACGTTGGTCGTGACCGTGTGCAGCTCTGTTGCGCGCTCCCGCAGCGAGTCCTGCAAGGCCACGACACGAAGCCCGACGTGGACACGCGCCCGCAGTTCTTCAGGGTGGAAGGGCTTGACCAGATAGTCGTTCGCTCCGGAATCGAGCCCCGTCACCAGGTCCCGCCGGGAATCGCGGTGCGTCAGCAGCAGCACGTAGAGGTGCTCGTGCCTGTCACTGGCACGGATGCGCCGGCAGAGGTCGGGGCCCTCGATGCCGGGCATGGTCCAGTCCAGGATGCCGAGCCCGATCCCCGGATCGCGATCAAGGCAGTCCCATGCGTCCGCGCCATCGGCGGCCACGACCACGTCCAGCCCCCAGCGTTCGAGCGTGCGCTGCACCAAGAGTGCCGCACCGCGGTCGTCGTCGGCCACGAGGACCTTCGTCATGGTTCGCTCGTGCCGGAGGCGGACACGGCGGCGTCTCTGCCCAGGACGTCTTCGAAGTAGTCCATCACGAGGCGCGCCTCGCTCGCGACCTCGCCGGCAATCGTCCGCGCGTCATCAACGCGGCCGTCGGTGCCACATCCTTCCAGGGCACGCGACGCGCTCACCAGCCCCTCGGCCGACAGGTTTCCGGCCGCGCCCTTGAGCGCGTGCGCGGCGAAGCGAATCTGCACCGGGTCTGCCGACGCGACCGCCTCGTCGATGGCGCGCAGCCGTCGCGGACAGTCTTCGAGAAACAACCGTACGATCTCCGTGAACAGTGCCTCGTCGCCGCCGAGCCGTTGCATGACAGCTTCCCGGTTCACGGGCGCTCGGGGGCTGCCGTCGCCGGTGTCATCGTCGCCGACAAGTGCAGCCGCCTCCTGTTCGACCACGGCGAACAACGTCGCGGGATCGATCGGCTTCGACAGGTAGGCGTCCATGCCGGCCGCGAGGCAGCGGTCGCGATCGCCACGCATCGCGTGAGCGGTCATCGCGACGATTCGCGTATGCCCTCCGGACGTCCGCTCCCGTCGTCTGATCTCTTCGGTCGCCTCGAGGCCGCCCATGACCGGCATCTGCACGTCCATCAGGACGAGGTCGAATGTGTGCGCGTCGAGGGCCGCGAGCGCCTCGGCGCCGTTCGACGCCACGGTCACATCGTGTCCACGCCGGGAGAGCAGCCCCACCGCCACGCGTTGGTTCACCACGTTGTCTTCGGCGAGCAGAATGCGGAGCGGCTGCAGTGCCGACTCGATCTGTGGCCGTCCGGCTTGCGCGGAGACCGCGGAGGGACGTTCCTCGACGGCCCGTCCGATCGCCGACTGCAATTCGTCAGCGCCGACCGGCTTGGTGAGATGGGCGGCGATACCGAGGTCGAGACAGCGGGCCACGTCCCCGTACTGCCCGGACGATGTCAGCATCATGATGGTGGCGCCGGCCAGATCCGGGTGTGCGCGGATCTGTTCCGCCACGGCAAACCCGTCCATGCCCGGCATGTTCCCGTCGAGCAGCACCAACTGGAACGGGCGGCCGTCCGCCGTGGCGTCCGCGAGGGCCGCAAGCGCGGCGGCGCCGTCCCCGACGTCCGTGGGGCGCGTCTGCCAGCGCGTGAGTTGCTCCATCAGGATCCGCCGGTTGATCGTGTTGTCGTCCACGACGAGTACTCGGAGGCCGGCGAGGTCTGGTCTTGGCACGAGCGGCCGGATCACGTCGGCCGCGTGAGCGTACGGCACCGTGAAGTGGAAGGTGCTGCCGGCCCCCGGCTCGCTCTCCAGCCACACCTCCCCGCCCATGAGCGTGACCAGCGTGGCGGAGATGGTCAGGCCGAGGCCGGTCCCGCCGAACACGCGGGTCGTTGAGCCGTCCGCCTGGCTGAAGGCCTCGAAGATTGCCTGATGCTTGTCTGCGGGAATCCCGATCCCTGTATCCGTGACCTGGAAGTGCAGCGTGGATCGGGCCCCGTCTCTCGCCCGCTCTCGCACCTGCACCAGGACATGGCCGGCGGGTGTGAACTTGATGGCATTTCCGACGAGATTGGACAGCACCTGGCGCAACCGCAGCGGATCTCCCAGCACGCCGTCCACCACTTCCGGCCCGATGTCGCTGATGACTTCGAGCCCGCGCTCCTCCGCCTTGACGGCCAGCGGCTTGAGAGTCTGGCCGACCAGCTCCCGGACCGAGAACGGAACGGACTCGAGCTCGAGCTTTCGCGATTCGATCTTCGAGAAGTCCAGGATGTCGTTGAGGATGGACAGCAGGGAGTCGGCTGACGACTTCACCGTCATCAGATAGTCCCGCTGCTGGTCGGTGGGACCGGCCAAGAGCGCGAGATCCGTCATCCCGATGATCCCGTTCATCGGCGTGCGGATCTCATGGCTCATGTTCGCGAGGAACTCGCTCTTGGCGCGGCTTCCCTCCACCGCCTTGTCACGCGCGGCGGTCAGATCAATGTTGGCCTGCCGCAATTCCAGCGTGCGGACGCTGACGGTTCGCTCGAGTTCGGCTTGCTGGATGTGCAGCCACGCGTCGCGCTGCTCGATCTCGTTGAGCATGCTGTTGAAGCCGGCGACCAGCTCGCCGATCTCTCCCTCGCCGTGTGTCTCGACACGGCGATCGTAGCGCCCGTCGCGGGCGATGTCGCGCGCAGCCGTCGTCAGCGCGAGCAGCGGGCGCGACACTACTCGTTGCAGGCCGTACGCAAGTCCGACGGCCAGTACGAAAGCGCCGAAGAAGGCGCCTGCGATGATCCGGCTGAAGTTGACCGCACGCTGCCAGACCTCTCCGAGGTCCGACACCAGCATCACGGTCCCGAGCCGATCGTCGTCGAGTATTACCGCCCGGCTGACTCTGAGGCCGCCTGGGACGAAGCGGAAGGACGAGGCGGGTGCGTCGGGCGTGAGCGACATCGGGGCGGCGAGTGCATCCGCGCTCGTCCCGCGGTCCCATCGGGCAAACAGAGTGCCGTCGGCGTCGAAGATGGCGGCTGACGCAGCGTGTCCCTGCAAGGACACCGCCGCCAGGACTTCTGAGGCAGACTCGACGTCTCGGAACGCCAGGGGCGCGGACCCGTTCTGCGCCAGCGCCTCGGCGCGCATGGTGGTGTCCGCGACAAGCCGTTCACGGGACCCGGCCACGTCGGCCGCCAGCAGAATCACGGCTGCCACGAACAGCGCGACCGCGCTCGTGATCACGCCCAGCCCGGTCAGCATGCGGGACAAGGAGCGCCGGCCGAGTACTGGCTCAGCGATTCTCCACATCGTCCCCATCCTTCACGATGACGGCCAGGCTGAGTAGCCGGGAGCTGATCCGGAGCCTCGCGCGATCGGCGGCCGAGGGGTTCACCGAGAACCGCATTCGCCCGCCAACGATACGGAATGCCGCGATGCCACCGTGCTGCATGAAGCTGCTGGAGTCGCTCGCCGTGAGCACGGGCTTGTCGCGTGCGGCGTCGAGCAGGCCCCGTTCGCTGTCGGCGCTCAGGTCCGACGCGTAGAGAAGGTGGCAGTCGCTCGGAGCGTCCCGATCGCCCAGCCGCACTACCGCGATGTTTCGGTTGTGAACGCGCTGGCCTTTGGTGAGTACATCGAGCGCGCTCGCGACAGGCCCGTCGCCCAGCACGCACATGATGATGGTGGCCTTCTCGGGCAGGGCACTCACCGGCCAGGTGGTGAACTTGACGAAATTGAAGAGGAACGCCGCCTTCAACTCGGGCGCGGTCACCTGCTGCGCGAGCGCGGGCGCGGGCAGGTGCGCGACGACCAAGGCACCGGCCAGGACCACGAGACGGAGGAGCGAGGAGGAACGGAACATGAATCTGTCCAGCAGCCCTTTCAGAACCGCCACCGCAGCTCCAGCCGGGCGCTCCGAGGCACGGCGGAGTGAGCTACGCCGCTCCTCGCACCCGAGAACTCCTCATGCGACTCGGTCAGGAGATTGCGGCCCGCCGCCACGACCGCCAGCCGGTCGCCGAGCGCGACCTCGACGTGAGCGTCGAATCGCGTGTAGGCGGGCACCTCGAGCCGGCGGAGTGCGCCAACGCGATAGATCGCCGCCTGCACCTGCGTCCGTTGACCAAGCCGAGTCGTGGAGCGAGTCTGCCACTGATGGCGTGGCGCGTTTCCGTCGAAGGCCCCGGCCGCCGTGTCCATGCTGGCGGCGTTCACCGACGGGGTCAGCCGCAGCGCCGAGTAGGACGATTCGAGCCGCCACACATCGAAGGGTGTCCAGTGCATCGCGAGCTCAACGCCCTCCGAGGCGACGTTCAGCAGGTTGGAGTACTTCCAGGCCACGAGCACATGTGCTGGCACCGGCGTGGGTTCGAACACCGGGGCCTGCGGCTCCAGTGTGGGAATGCCTTGGTAGTGGCCGCGGAACACCGTCAGGTCGAGCGCGACGGCGGCGCCGATTCGGCGGCGGTAGCCCACTTCCACCTGCGTGAGGAGCTCAGTGTCGTACTCCGCATTCCCGGTGACCGCAATCAGCACGGGCAGAGGATCCCCAGGGAACGAGGACAGGTTGTACCGCAGGCTGCGTTCGATGGCGGCCGGTGTCCGCCGTGCGCGCGACAGGGCGGCCCAGAGGCGCTGCTGCGATGAGGCCTCCCAGATCGCTCGGACGGAAGGCGAAACGCCCCAGCCGGCGTACGTCTCGCGCTCGATCCGGGCCCCCACCGTAAGCATCACGCGGCCGGGAAGCGCGATTTCGTCCTGAACGAACGCATTGAAGACCTGGGCGCGCTCCGGCGCGATCCCCAGCGCGACGCTCCCTCGCGTCGCAAGGTCGATGTGCCGGTACCCACCCCCCGCGACGAGAACATGGCCACCGATCGGCTGCTCGTACTGCACCTCCAGGTCGCTCGTGCGTTCGACGGCATGGATGCTGTACTCGTCGCGAGTCGTGTGCGTGGTGTAGGCCTGCGCCTGGAGCAAGGCCCCGCTTTCGATCGTCCGGGTCCACCGGCCGAGCACGCTCAGCTCGTTGGTCTTGGACACGCCGGCCGAAGTGAAGACGTCCGGGGCGAACTGCTCCAGCGCCAGGAACCGCGGACGGTTCTCGCCCGTCGTGTAGTGCCCCTGCGCCATCACCGTGTCCGTCTCGTTGGACCAGTCGAGGCGGTAGCCGCCGGTGAGCGACTGCCACTGATCGCCAGCGGGATCGCCGCCGACAGTGAGGCCTTCGCCGTAGCCCGACCACCGTCCGAAGATCCGATAGCTCGTGCGCCCTCTCAGACCGCCGTATCGGAGGGACGCGCGGCCGTGCTCGAACGTGCCGATCGCAACGCTGGCCGAAGCGCCCGTCGTCAGATGCGCTGACCGGGTGATGATGTTGATGATGCCGTTGACGGCGTTCGCACCCCAGATGGCGCCGCCGGGCCCACGAACGATCTCGATACGTTCGATATCCGTGATGTCGAGGTCCTGCGCATCCCAGAACACGCCGGAGAACGAGCGGTTGTAGAGAGAGCGGCCGTCCACGAGAATCAACAGCTTGTTGGAGTAGAGGTCGTTGAAGCCACGCACCGACACCGCCCACTTGTTGGCGTTGACCTGCGCGACCTGCACGCCGGGGGCGAGGCGGAGAATCTCGGGTAACACCGTGAGGCCGGATCGACGGATGTCGTCCCGGGTGATGACGTAGACGGCCGCCGCCACATCCTCGGCGCGCTGCTGCCGGCGTCCCGCGGACGTGACCTCCATGTTGAGCAACTCCTCGAGCGTCGCCCCCGCCAGGTCGGCCGGCTTTGGTTGCGCCGACAGGACGCCAGGGAAGCCGGTACTCAGGGCGGCAATCAGGATGAGAATCAGGGTGTTCATGAGCGATGCCTTGCGAGTGCCTCTGGTCCGACTAGGCGGCGCCGGCGTGGATCCGCCGGAATACCGCGTTGACGCGCGAGAGCAGGATGTCCGGCTCGAAGGGCTTGAGGATGTAGTCGTCAGCCCCCATCTCGAGGACGCGGCGCTCGACCCCCGGACCGTCTTCGGCGGTCAGCACGAGGATCGGCAACGTCGCAAGCGCAAGGTCTTTGCGGAGCTGAAGAATGGCCTCGTAGCCGTCCATCTCCGGCATGTTCAGGTCGAGCAACAGCAGATCGGGCCGTTCCCGTGTGGCGATCTCGACCGCTTCGCGGCCGTTGGTCGCCTCGAGCACCTCGAACTGCTCCCGCTCGAGCAGGAGCTTCACCAGCATGCGCGTGATCGCATCGTCGTCGGTGACGAGCACGCGGACCTTGCCGCCGGGCTTCGTGCTCACCGTCGCGGTATCGGCGAGCACGCGATTGACCTCCTCGATGCAGGTCACGCCTTCGGCGACAAGCTGCAGCGCGCGATCGCGCATCGTGGGGAACCCCGCGGCGCGCATGGCCGCCCGGATGTCGTTCGCGGTGGCGCCTCGCGCGATGGCATCCCGAAGCCCGTCTGACGGGGTCAGAAGCTCCGCGACGGGCACGCGCCCGACGTAGCCGGTATGGCTGCACTGCCGGCATCCGGAGCCGGCAGACGCGGGTGCGGACGGGATGCCGAATTCGGCGCCGCGCCGGGCGGCGTCCTCCGGTGAATGGAGCTGCCGGCATCCGTGGCAGAGCGCGCGCAGCAGCCGCTGCGACAGGATCGCCGAGAGGCTCTCGGCAATCTTGAACGACTCCAGGCCGAGGTTGCGGAGCCGCGTGACCGCCGTGGCCGCATCACCGGTGTGCATCGACGTCAGCACCAGGTGTCCGGTGTAGGCGGCCTGACCGACGATCTGCGCCACCTCCTCGTCACGGACCTCTCCAACCATGATGACGTTCGGGTCCTGGCGCAACATCGAACGAAGCACGGTTGCGAACGTGGCCCCGCCTCGCGGGTTGACCGGGATCTGGGTGACGCCCGGCAAGGCACGCTCGACCGGGTCCTCGACGGTGACGATGTTCGTTCGGCCGGTGCGCAGGTGCCCGAGGGCGGCGTAGAGGGCCGTGGTCTTGCCGGAGCCGGTCGGCCCTGTGACAAGCACGAGGCCGTCGGGCCGCGCGAGGCTTTCGCGCAGGCGCGCCAGCGTCGGTGCGTCGTACGCCAGGCTGTCCAGCGTCTGCATCGGGCTGACGCTGTCGATGACCCTGAGCACGATCTTCTCTCCGTTGACCGTCGGCAGCGTCGAGAACCTGACGTCGATGCCGCGGCCGTTGACCTTGAGCCGGAACGCACCGTCCTGCGGCTTGTGCCTGACGGAGATGTCGGCGCGCGCCATGATCTTGAAGCGATTGCGAATCGCCTGCGACACGGATCCGGGGAGCGACAGCACCGGCTCGAGCACGCCGCAGATGCGGTAGCGCACCGTCGTGCCTTCCAGACTGCACTCGACATGCACGTCACTCGCGCCCACCTCGACGGCTCGCCCGATGATGTGGTTGCAGAGATCGATGACGGTCGAGTGTTGCTGTGCACCCTTGGCGTCGGCACTCTCAACCGTCGGGCGCTCGGAGCTGAGCCTGGCGGCGAGCAGGTCGAGCTCGCGGAGCTTCGGGTAGCAGCGCTCCAGCGCTTGAAGCACACAGGACTTCGGCGCCACCGCGGGCTGCATCCGACGACCCGAGGCGAACGACAGGTCCTGCTCCACCTCCGGATCGAAGGGGTTGAAGGTGGCGTAGGTCAGGGTGCGGTTGTCGACGCTGAGCGGCACCACGTGGTGGCGGCGGGCAAGGCGCTCGGGCACCAAACGTACGGCAAGCTCGCTCGCCTGCAGCGTGGACAGGTCGACAAGGCTCAGGCCGGCCGCGCGGGCGAGCGCCGCGTAGCACTCGTCCTCGCTGACCAGGGCGAGGGTCACGAGCGCCTCGGCCAGTTCCAGCCCCTCGAGGCGGGCATGCCGCTCCGCCGCCTCGAGGTCGGCCGGGCTGAGACCACGCTCCAACATGAGCCTCGAGAAGGCGGCGACCGGCGAACGTGAAACCTGATCAAGCATTCCGACCCCCTGGCCTCGTTCCGAACGGGCCACGCACGGCGTGCAACACGGTCATACTGCCCGGTCGAGTAGCGAGAACTGGTCCAACGCTTCTCCCAGTCTTATGAAACGTGGCAAGTACTTGAAAATATGGGTTTTGCCTTCCAGTCGCGCGAGGGCAACGAGGGCGTTTCATGGAGGCTGCGCTATGGCGCTGACGCCATAGTTGTGGTTAGATCAACCTACTGACCATGACCGAGAAGGTGCTGATCGTCGATGACCAGGAAGCGCTGCGAAAGCTTCTACTTCAGATGTTCGCCCGCGAGGGATTCGACCTCCTCGAAGCGCCGGACGGCCGCTCGGCTCTCGAGATGGTGGCGACATACTCGCCAGGAGTGGTGTTGCTGGACTTGTCGCTGCCCGACATCGACGGGCTGGTCGTCCTGGAGCGGCTGCGGGCGTCCTCCCCGGCGATGCCGGTCATCATCCTCACCGGCTCGCGCGACATCAGTCACGCCGTGCGCGCCATGCGGCTCGGGGCGTTCGACTACCTGACAAAACCCATCGATCGGGCGAACCTCATGGCGGTGGTGCGCCGGGCGCTCGAGACCCGGGCCCTGCGGGTCGAGGTGCAGGAACTGCGTCGGGAGTTGAGCAATACGCCCTCGGACTCTCTGGTGGCCCAGATGGGTCCGAGCCCGCAGGTCCGCCAGGTCGTGGCGGAGGTGAGCCGCGTGGCGGATTCAGACTTCAGCGTGCTCATCCTCGGGGAGACGGGCACGGGGAAAGAGCTTGTGGCACGGGCGATCCATCAGGGCAGCGGCCGAGGCCGGAAGGCGTTCGTCGCCCTCGACTGCGGCGCGATTCCCGAGACGCTCATGGAATCGGAGTTGTTCGGTCACGAACGGGGTGCCTTCACGGGCGCCGATCGGCGGAAAGAGGGACACTTCCGCCTCGCGGAGGGTGGCACGTGTCTGCTCGACGAGATCGGCAACATGCCCCTCGCCCTGCAGGCGAAGCTGCTGCGGACGCTCGAGTCCAAGACCGTTCGGGCGCT